>JBGAIO010000051.1:0-18907 GCA_044225415.1 Burkholderiaceae bacterium
ACCTGCGTCTTGTACTCGAGCCGTCGGAACGCGGTGGAATGCACGATGCGGTCGCGGTCGCGCTGGAAGTCGGTGCGGCCATGCGCCGGCGGTTCCGCATGGAGTCGCCCGCGGCTTGCCGCCGGATGCGCGGCATAGGGCGCCAATGCAGATGCCAACGCGGGCGCCCGTGCCGGCGTGCTGCCCGGCGTCTCAGGCATAGCCGCCGGCGGCGAGTGTGGCGCGCAGCGCGCTGTCCGGCACTTCGCGCTGCACCGCGCGGCCGATACGCTCGAGCAGCACGAAGCGGATCGCGCCGGCCTCGGCCTTCTTGTCGCCGCGCATCGACGTCAGTGCCGCATCGGCGCGCAGGCCTGCGATGCGCGTGGGCAGGCCTGCGCCCTGCACGGCGTCAGCCACTTCCGCCACTGCGGCCGGCGGCAGCAGGCCCACGCGGCTCGACAGGTCCGCCGCCAGCACCATGCCGCAGCCGACGGCCTCGCCGTGCAGCCAGCGCTCGTAGCCGGTGAGCGCTTCGATGGCGTGGCCGAAGGTGTGACCGAGGTTCAGCAACGCGCGCTCGCCCGCCTCGCGTTCGTCGCGCGCAACGATGCCGGCCTTGATCTCGCAGGAGCGCGCGATGGCACGCGTCAGCGCGTCCGGATCGCGCGCGCGCAATGCAGGCAGTTCGCGCACCGTGCGATCGTAGTACCCGGCGTCGCCGAGCAGGCCATGCTTCAGCACCTCGGCCAGGCCCGCCGACAGTTCGCGATCGGGCAGCGTCTGCAGCGTCGCCGTGTCGGTCAGCACGAGCTGCGGCTGATGGAAGGCGCCGACGAGGTTCTTGCCGCGCGGGTGATTGATGCCGGTCTTGCCGCCCACCGAGGAATCGACCTGCGCAAGTAGCGTCGTCGGCATCTGCACGAAGCGCACGCCGCGCATGTAGATCGACGCCGCGAAACCGGCGGTGTCGCCGACGACGCCGCCGCCCAGCGCCACCACCAGGCTGCGTCGGTCGGCCCCTGCGTCGACCATCGCGTCGAGGATGGTCGAGACCGACGGCCACTGCTTGTGCGTTTCACCGTCCGGCAGCGTGACCGTGGTCGTCGGCGCGATCCCTGTCAGTTCGGACTGCAACGCCGGCGCGTACAGGGCGCCGACGGCCGTTCCCGTCACCAGCACGATGCGGGTCGGCGCCAGCGGCGCAACGTGTTCGGCCGCGCGCGCGAGCAGCCCCTGTCCGATCAGGATGTCGTATTGACGGTCCGGCAGACTGACGGTGACCCGCTGCATGCGCCGGATTGTACGAGGCGCATGCGTCGCGTCGGAGACCTCTACGTGCCCGGCGCGCCCGGCGCCGCGTGTGCACGCACGGCACACACCTGCGGATGCGCGAGCAGGCGCTCGACCAGCCGGCGCGGATTGGCCGACGCGGACTGGAACGTCAGGTGCGCGATCTGCGCATACAGCGGCTCGCGCTCGGTCAGCAGCGCTTCGATGGTGGCGCGCGGATCGTCGCCCTGCAGCAGCGGCCGCGACTTGTCGCGGCGCGTGCGGCGGAACACTTCCTCGGCGCTGGCGCGGAGGTAGATGACGAGCCCGCGCCGACGCAGCCGCTCACGCGTACCGGCGTCGAGCACCGCACCGCCACCCGTGGCCAGCACGATACCGGCGCGCTGGCTCAGTTCGTCGAGCAGCGCCGCCTCGCGCCGTCGGAAACCCGCCTCGCCTTCGACGGCGAAGATCGTCGGTATGGTCACGCCGCTGCGCGCTTCGAGTTCGCGGTCGGCGTCGACGAAGGCGAAGCCGAGGTCCACGGCCAGCATGCGGCCGACCGTGGTCTTGCCGGCGCCCATCATGCCGATCAGGACGATGCTGCTGGCGGTTTGGACGGTCTGCATCGCGCAAGGCTAGCTCAGGTCGCGTTACAAAGAAAAAGGGCCGCGCGAGGCGGCCCTTGAGGCAATGGCCTTCCTTGCGCCGTCAATTGGGGCTGCTGCACACGCTGGCGCTGCCAAACGGACTGATCCTGAATCCAGGCGAGTTCTCGCTCTTGATGTCGTCTGACGCGGCACTCAGGGAGTAGTCCACGGTGGTTGCTCGCTCCGTGCCGGCCGTCGCGGCTCGCGCCTCGATCTGGTAGTCAGCCCACAACGCAAAGCGCTGGCCATACCGGACCTTCAGATTCACGAAGCCGGAACTGTCCGTCACTCCCTTGTTGGCCAGCGTGTAGGCGGCGGATTGTCCCGGCCACAGAATCTTGTCGTTGTTCTCGTCGACGTCGCCGGAGTCAAGTACACCGTTGAAGTTCCTGTCTTCATTGTCGCAGGTGGTCGGGGTTACGACATACGACCAACCGACATCCTTGACGTAGCCCAGTTGGCCCTTTCTGTACCGCAGCGGCAGCAGGCGGACGGACACGGGCACGCCGGACACGCCTTGTCCAGCCGCATCGGTGACGTAGATGCTGAACTGCTTCTCGTAGTCGAGGTTGTCGTTGACCTTGCCGATCTCGTTGTTGAACGATATCCGGATGAACAGCGGCGCCTGGGATACCGTGAGCTTGGCTGAAACCTCATTGGCAGCGCAGGGCGCGGCGCCGCCCCCGGGCGGGTTGGCGAGTCCGTCCACCGAAGCGCAGATCACGACGCCGTCCGTACCCGTGGTCGCGGCCCCGGGGATGAAGCGCGCCGAGACGATGCCCGACTCGTTGGTGAGGACGGGCGATGTGGTGGTGTCGATGCTCAGCGTGCCGAAGGCCGGTGTCGAACCAATGCGCAGTCGTACGGGTGCATAGCCCACAGGAATGCCCAGGGCTGTGCCGAGGTCGCCCGTCACGCGGACGTCAAGTTGCGAGAAGTTGGTGGTCGAACCTGTCGGGTTCGGTGCCACCACGGACGGATTGATCTGGACCGCGATGTTCTTGAACTCCACGCCGACAGGAATCGGCGTCGGATTGGCGCTGCTGCCAGCCTGGACGTCGACCGTCGCGCTCGAGTTGGCAGCCGTGGCCGTGACACGCACGGTGCTGGTCACGCCTGTCAACGTGACCTTCGCCGTACCCGTCGCATCAGTCACGGCGGAGGCAGAAGACAGCGTGCCGCCAGTGGTGGCGAAGCTCACGCCCACGCCGCCCAGTGCGACCTTCGCGGAATTGGCCACCGACGCCGTGATCTCGACCGGCGTCGTCGCGGTCTGCGCCGTCGACGGCGACGCGGTGACGGTCGTCATCGTGCCCTGCACGGCGATCGTGATGTTGCTCGCGACATTGCCGCTGCTAGCGCGGATGTCAACGTTACGGTTGGCCTGATCGGCGCCGAGGCTGAAGGTCGCCGTGATCTTGCCGCTCGAATCGGTCGTGGTGCTGCTGGCGGTCAGGATGCCGGAGCTGGCCGACAGATTCACCGGCACGTCCGACAGCGTCCGCCGGTTGGCGTCGACCGCCGTGACCGTCACTACCGACGTCTTGCCGTCCTGGGCAGCGAGCGACGTCGGCGAGGCGGTCAACTCGAGCGCCGTAACCGGCCGTGCCACGCGCGCCGCGTCCTCTTCCGTGCTCGAGCCCGGCGCCGGATCGCCGCCGCACGCAGCAATGCTCGCGGCGGCCGCCACGGCAATTGCGGCAAACAGGATGCGTTGATGGATCTTGTTCGTCACTGTAGTCACCTCGTTATCGGTCTGTCTGGCCGCGGTCAGCGCACCGACGTGGATGCCAGCGCGCGTTCGGAGACGATGCGCGGCGTGATGAAGATGATGAGTTCGGTCTTGTCGTTCAGCTTGCTGGTGGTCTTGAACAGCCAGCCCATGTAGGGAATGTCGCCCAGGAACGGAACCTTGGTCGTCGTCGTGCGTTCCGACTGCTCGTAGATGCCACCGAGTACCACGGTGCCGCCGTTCTCGACCAGCACCTGCGTGCGCACCGCCTTGGTGTCGATCGCCGGACCGGAGATGGTCTCGGCGCCGCGCGTGTCCTTGTTCACCTGCACGTCCATGAAGATCGCGCCCTCGGGTGTGATCTGCGGCGTGACCTCCAGCTTCAGCACCGCCTTGCGGAACGACACCGAGGTCGCACCCGACGAAGTCGCCTGCTGGTACGGGATTTCCGTGCCCTGTTCGATCACCGCCTTGACCTTGTCGGCCGTGACGACGCGCGGGCTGGAGATCACCTTGCCCAGGCCATCCTGCTCCAGCGCCTGCACTTCCAGCTGCAGGACGCGCGACAGGCTGGCGTTCACCAGGGTCAGTGCGAAGCCCGTCGGGTTGTAGCCGCCGATGGACACCGCCGGCAGGTTGACGAAGTTGGCGGTCTGCGTCAGCGGCGTCGTCGCCGAGCCGCCGGTGCCGCCGTCGCCCGCAGTGGTCGTGGTGACCGTGCCGCCCGGTCCGGTGGAGACCGTGGGGCCCAGGCCGCTGGCGGTGCCGTACACGCCGCCGGTGATGTTCTGCGGATAGCCGGTGCTGCCGCCCAGGCGCACGCCGAGCGAACGCGAGAAGCGGTCGTCGGCCTCGACGATGCGCGCCTCGATCAGCACCTGCGGCACGGGGATGTCGATCCTCTGCAGCATGCGGCGCACGTCCTCCAGGCGCGCAGTCGTGTCCTGCACGAAGATCTGGTTCGTGCGCGGATCGACCGCCACGCTGCCGCGCTTGGACAGCAGGCGCTGCTTGTCGTCGACCAGCAGGCGGCGCACTTCGTCGGCCTTCTGGTAGTTGATGACGAAGGCTTCCGAGCGCAGCGGCTCCAGGTCCTGGATCTGGTTGCGCGCCTCGAGCTCGAGCTTCTCCTTGGTGGCGATCTCGTCACGCGGCGCCACCAGGATCACGTTGCCGTTCTTGCGCATGTCCAGGCCCTTGGACTGCAGGATGATGTCCAGCGCCTGGTCCCAGGGCACGTCCTTCAGCCGCAGCGTGATCGTGCCGCCGACGGAGTCGCTGGTGATGATGTTCAGGTTGGTGAAGTCGGCGATGACCTGCAGCAGCGAGCGCACGTCGACGTTCTGGAAGTTCAGCGACAGCCGCTCGCCCTGGTAGCCCTGGCGCGTGCCCTGGAACAGTCTCTGCGGATCTTCCTTGACCGGCCGCACTTCCAGCACGAAGCGCGTGTCGCTCTGGTAGGCGTTGTGCTCCCACAGGCCGCGCGGCTCGACGACCAGGCGGGCGGTGTTGCCCTGCTGGCTGGCGACGAGGGTGGTCACCGGCGTGGCGAAGTCGGACACGTCCAGGCGGCGCTTCAGCGTTTCCGGCAGCGTCGTGTTCAGGAAGTCGACGATGACCTGGTTGCCCTGCTGGCGGATGTCGACGTTGGTGTTCGGATCCGACAGGTCGATGATGACGCGGCCTTCGCCTTCGGCACCCCGGCGGAAGTCCACGCCGCGCAGCGCGCGCGGGCCTACCGGCGCAGCGGACTGCGCGTAGCTCGGCGCGGGCGTGGCGGGTGCGGCCACCGGCGCGGGAGCAGCTGCGGCCGCGGGTGCCGTGGCCACTGCGGCCGTGGTCGCGGCCGCCGGACGGAACGTGGTCGTATCGGTTGCACCGCCCAGCGCCACGAGAATGCGCTTGCCTTCGACGCTGACCGCGTGCGTCAGCGGCTTCTTCAGGTTCAGCACGACGCGCGAACGGCCCTGCGCCTGCACGATGTTCACCGAGCGCAGGTCGCCCTGGTTCAGTTCGACGAGATTGCGGCCCGTGGAGTTGATGGCGCCCGGCAGGTCGAGCGCGACGCGCGCCGGATTCGCCACCGAGAAGCTGGCGGGCGTGCCCTGCACGGGGCTCTTCATGTCGATGGTCAGCACGACGCCGGTCGAGGTCTGCGTCGCATCGACGCGCTCGATGGCGTTGGTGGCGTCCGCGGGCGCAGGCGCCTGTGCGGATGCCGCGCCGGCCAGCAGTGCCGCGCCGGCGATCACCACTGTCGACAGCACGGTCCTGCAGCGCTGCCAGCTCACCATTGCCATGCTCATTTCTTGCTCCCCTGCCGCGCGGCGGCCTCCTGCAGTTCCAGCTTCGCGGGTCGCTCGACCCATTCGCCGGCGGCGTCCTGGACGATTTCCTTCAGATCAACCTCGGTCTCGGAGATCTTCGTCACCAGCCCGAAGTTCTGTCCCATGTAGTTGCCGGACCGCACCATGAAGGTCTGGCCCGACGCGTCGATCAGCGCGACGTTGTTGCCCAGTTGCCGCAGCGTGCCGACCATCTTCAGCTGGTCGAGCGGGAACCCTTCGAGGGCTTCACGGCGACGATCCAGATCGGGCTTGATCGCGCTGGTGCTCGCCTTGGTCTGCGCCTGCCGCGCGACGGCCAGCACCATCTTCTGCTGGTCGAACGGATCGATCAGTGCGCGCGCCTCGTACGAGAACGGCGAGAACTGCTTCGGCTCCGGCACGGGCTGCGTCGTCGGCCGCATGGCCTTGCGCGTGTCGTCCATCCAGGCGCGCAGTTCGGCTTCGCTGCCGCCGCCGCACGCGGTCAGTGTCAGCGCGGTACCGACCAGTGCCAGCGTGCGCTTCGGGTTCAGGAGAGGGCTCATTTCGCCGGTCCCTTCGCTGCTGCCTGCTTCGCCTTGCGCTGGCTGGCGAGTTCCTCGGCATCCAGGTAGCGATAGGTCTTCGCGGTCGCATCGAGCGTCAGGCCCGCCTTGCCGACAGCGACGTTCATGTTGTTCAGCGTGACGATGCGCGGCAGGTTGGCGATGTCGCTCGCGAACGCGCCCAGGTCGTGGTACTTGCCGGCGAGCTTGATCGAGATCGGCAGCTCGGCGTAGTACTCCTTGACGTTGGTCTGGCCGGGCTTGAACAGTTCGAAGTCGAGGCCGCGGCCGACGCCGGCCTGGTTGATGTCCGAGAGCAGCGCGTCCATTTCCGACTTGCTGGGCAGCTGCTTCTCCAGTGTCAGCACGTACTGGCTGACCTGTTCACGCTGCTTGCGCAGTTCGTCGAGGTTGATGGCCTGCTGCAGCTTGCCCTTGTAGTCTTCCTTGAGTTTCAGCTCATCGGCCTGCAGCTGCTCCAGGTGATCGCGCTGGCCGCTCCACAGGCCGAACCAGCCGCCGATGCCGAAGGCGATGATCACCAGCAGCCACAGTGCGATGCGCGGCGCCGGCGGCCAGGTGCCGACGTTGTCCAGGGTCAGGCCCTGGAATTGTGCGAGCAGGTCTCGACGTGCCATCAGTGCCTCATTCGTCGCAGGCTTACTTGGTCGCGGCGGCCGGGGCCTGGGCCGGCGCCGATGCAGTGCCGCCCGCCGCCACCGGCGGCACGGCCGCCATCGGCTTGCCCGGCTGCGCCTGTTGCTGCTGCAGCTGGGTCCGTTCCGGCGTGGGCTTCAGCGTGAAGTTCAGTGCGAACTCGAACACGCGCCGGTTCATGCCCTGCGGGCCCTGGCCCGCGACCTTGATCTCGATGAGCTCGGGCCGCTCCAGCACGCGCGAGTTGTTCTGCAGGTTGCGCAGGAACTCCGATACGCGCTCGTTCGAGGCCGCCCAGCCGGTGACATTGACCTTGCGGTCTTCCTGTTTGATGGTCTTCAGGTAGATGCCTTCCGGCACCTGCTTGGCGATCTCGTCGAGCAGATACACGGGCTGGTTGCGGTCGGCCTGCAGGTCTTCAACCGCGCGCTGGCGTGCGCGCAGGCCTTCGATCTCCTGCCGCAGCGTCGCGATTTCCTTGATCTGGGTATCGAGCTTGGTGTTCTCGGCACGGATGAATTCGTTGCGGGCTTCCTGGTTGGAGATGTAGCCCTGCAGCACCGACCAAACGGCCGCGACCATCAGCAGGCCGGCGACCGCCGACAGCGCGGTCATCGCCCAGAAGAGCTTCTTCTGCCGCTCGCGCCGGGCAGCGCGATGCGGCAATAGATTGACGCGCGGTGCCGTCATTTGTCGAACCTCCGCATGGCCAGACCACACGGCGTCAGCAGCGCCGGCGCATCGAGCCGCAGCTGCTTCTCGCGGATGTTGGGCGACACTTCCATGCCCTTGAACGGGGAAATGACCGAGGTCGGCACCTGCGCGCGTTCCATCAGCGCGTCGGGCAGGCCGGTCAGCACGGCCGAACCGCCGGCCAGCATGATCTGGTCGACACGGCTGTACGGCGTCGACGTGAAGAAGAACTGCAGCGCACGCGTGATCTCGGTCGCGGCGGTGTCGATGAACGGCCGCAGCACGGTCTGCTCGTAGTCGGCCGGCAGGTCGCCGCTGCGCTTCTTCAGCTCCGCCTCTTCGGTCGGGATGCCGTAGGCGCGCGAGATGTCGCCGGTGAGCTGCTGGCCGCCGAAGGGCTGCTCGCGCTCGTAGATCGCTTCGCCGTCGTGCATGACGGTGACGCTGGTGGTGTTCGCTCCGATATAGAACACGGCGATGACCAGGCCTTCGCCCGAGTTCGGCAGCTGCTCGATCAGTCGTTCCACCGCGGAGCGCGACGAATACGACTCCACGTCGACGACGATCGGCTTCAGCCCCGCGGCCTGCGCGACCGCGATGCGGTCCTCGACCTTCTCCTTGCGCGAGGCGGCGATCAGCACTTCGACGTCGTCCGGCGCGTTGGGAATCGGCCCCAGCACCTGGAAGTCCAGGCTGACTTCGTCGAGCGCGAACGGGATGTACTGGTTCGCCTCGCTCTCGACCTGCATCTCGAGTTCTTCCTCGCGCAGGTTGCCCGGCAGGGCGATACGTTTGGTGATGACGGCGGACGCCGGCAGCGCCATCGCAACGTTGCGGATCTTGCCGCCGGCGCGCCGCCAGGCGCGCTTCACGGCTTCGGCGACGACGTCGATCTTGTCGACGTTACCGTCGACGACCGCGCCGCGCGGCAGCGGCTCGATGGCGTAGCGCTCGAGCCGCATCGTGCCTTTGCCGGCTTCGGCCAGCTCGACGATCTTCACGCTGGACGAGCCGATGTCGAGGCCGATCAGCGGCGGCGCTTTGCTAGCAAACGGCAGATCGAATGCCAAGGCGATACTCCCCCTCGTCCGGATTCAGCTCGCTGTCGCACGGATTGCGCGGATGAAGCTGCGCACGCACCCGCGACAGTCATCACCGGAACCTCGGCCCCCACCAAGTCCGAATTTTTTCCTTAATTTCCGGACATTTACCGCGATTTTGTCGGATGGCACTTGAGATCCTAGCAACAGAAACGAGCCGCCTACAAGCCCCGCGTTCGGCCTAACCGTGCCTCTTTTGAGGGATTAACAACGAACCGCTGCTGACGAGGTGAGTCCAAGGCTTTCGCCTTGCCCATCATCGGCGACGATCCCCGGCCGGTGAACGCACGGCTCCTATAATTCCCGACTCTGCCGGCCGCGAAGCGTAGATAAGCGGCCACTCGCACGCCCGTTTCTTCTGCGCGACACTCCGGACGCACGCGCCCGACCCTGTAGGACGCGACACCGTGAAAACCCTTCCCCACAACCAACGGCAGCATCGGTGAGCAGCGACTCCAGCGACAGCGACGACACCCCGGCGAGGGGCCGCAGGCATCGCCCCTGGTATCTGCGCGTGCTGCTGTGGATCACCGGCCTCGCCGCCGCGTCCGCAGCGTCGGTGCTGCTGGTGCTGCTGTTCGCGTTCGCGATCGTCTATTCGAACCTGCCGCCGATCGACGCGCTCACCGACTACCGCCCCAAGATTCCGCTGCGGGTGTGGACGGCCGATGGACTGCTGATCGGCGAGTTCGGCGAAGAGCGCCGCGACTACATCGCGGTGGCCGACATGCCCGAACTGATGAAGAAGGCGATCCTCGCCGCCGAGGACGACCGCTTCTACCAGCACAGCGGTGTCGACTATGCGGGCCTGCTGCGCGCGGCCGCGTCGAACTTCCTGTCGGGTCGTCGCGGCCAGGGCGGCAGCACCATCACCATGCAGGTGGCGCGCACCTTCTTCCTGAGCAGCGAACGCAGCTACGTGCGCAAGATCTACGAGATCGCGCTCGCCTACAAGATCGAACGCTCGCTGTCGAAGGACCGCATCTTCGAGGTCTACGCGAACCAGATCTTCCTGGGGCAGCGCGCCTATGGCTTCGCCGCGGCGTCGCAGATCTACTTCGGCCGCAAGCTGAAGGACCTGACGGTGGCCGAGATGGCCACGCTGGCCGGCCTGCCGGTCGCTCCCAGCGCCTACAACCCCTTCGTCAATCCGAAGCGCGCGAAGAGCCGTCAGCAGTACGTGCTGACGCGCATGCTGGAACTGGGCTACATCGACCAGCCCACCTTCGAGACCGCGCTGGCGCAGGAGCTGAAGCCGCGCAGCCTCGTCGCGCAGGACACCGAGGCGCCGCGGCTGCGGCTGCACGCGGAGTATGCGGCGGAGCTCGCACGCCAGCTGGTCTACGAAGTGTTCCAGGACGAGACCTACACGCGCGGACTGAACGTCGTCACGACGATCCGCCGCGAAGACCAGGAAGCGGCCTACGCCGCGCTGCGCCGTGCCGTTCTCGATTACGACCGGCGCTACGGCTATCGCGGGCCCGAGGCGTTCATCGACCTGACGGCCGACCCCGGCACGCGCGACCAGCGCATCGAGGATGCGCTGATCGAGGCGATCGAGAGTCCCAACATGTTCCCGGCGGTGGTGCTGGAGGCATCGCCCACCAAGGCCCGCGTCGCGCTGCAGGGCGGGCGCACGGCCGACATCGAGGCCGCGGGGCTGAAGTTCGTCGCGCCCTCGCTGTCGCCGAAGGCGCAGCCGGCGCGCCGCATCGTTCCGGGCGCGGTGGTGCGCATCGCACGCGGCGCCAAGGGCGACTGGGAGATCGTGCAGTTGCCGCAGGTCGAGGCGGCCTTCGTCGCGGCGAACTCACGCGACGGCGCGGTGAAGGCGCTGGTCGGCGGCTTCGACTTCAACCTGAACAAGTTCAATCACGTCACGCAGGCGTGGCGGCAGCCAGGCTCCTCCTTCAAGCCATTCATCTACTCGGCCGCGCTCGAAAAGGGCTTCACACCGAGCACGCTGATCAACGATGCGCCGCTGTCGATCGACCCGGAACTGACCGGCGGCCAGACCTGGGAGCCGAAGAACTACGACGGCAAGTTCGAAGGCCCGCTGCGGCTGCGGCAGGGCCTGGCGAAATCGAAGAACCTGGTGTCGATCCGCCTGCTGCAGGCGATCACGCCGCGCTACGCGCAAAGCTGGATCACGCGCTTCGGCTTCGATGCCGACAAGCATCCGGCCTACCTGACCATGGCGCTCGGCGCGGGCTCGGTGACCCCTTGGGTGCTGCTCAACGGCTACTCGGTGTTCGCGAACGGCGGCTACGCGCTGCAGCTGCACCTGATCAGCCGCGTCACCGACGCCAATGGCCGCACGCTGATGCAGGCGAAGCCCGTGGTTGCCGGTACCGATGCGACGCGCGTGCTGAACGAGCGCAACGCCTTCGTCATGGACAGCCTGCTCAAGGAAGTGGCGCGCACCGGCACCGCCGCGCGCGCATCGGCGACGCTGAAGCGCGGCGACATCGGCGGCAAGACGGGCACCACCAACGATTCGCACGATGCGTGGTTCGCCGGCTACGGCGGCGACCTGGTGGCCGTCGCATGGATGGGCTTCGACCAGCCGCGGCCGCTGGGTGAACGCGAGACCGGTGGCGGCCTGGCGCTGCCGATCGGGATCTCGTACATGTCGCGCGCGCTGACGTCCGTGCCGGCGACACCGCGCACGATGCCGACTGGCGTCGTGCAGCTCGACGGCGAGTACTACTTCGTCGGCGTTGACCAGCCGGGCCAGCACGCTGGCATCAGGCTGACGAGAAACTCGCCGCCGGAAGAGCAGGCGAAGTGACAAGGTCAGAGACCAGATTTTCTGAGGGCTGGAGAATCGGGCCCCGGCCCTCGCCGGGGGGACGGAAGGCAAAGTTCAAAATGGATCCCCGCGAAAGCGGGGACCCATTTTGCGGGCTCAGCGCGCGGCGAGGACCACGGGCGCTCCGCCCTCTGCCGACACGATGCGCGACAGCGCGGCGAACAGCTCCGTGTCATCGCGCGTGTCGTGCCACGCACTGCCATTCCACGCGTAGTGATGCGCGCCGCTGCGCGCCGCGACCCAGATCTGCTGCATCGGCGCCTGCGTATTGACGACGATGCGCGCGCCACTGTCCAACTCCAGTGTCAGCACGTTGCCCGCGCGCGTCGACTCGATGTCGACGCTGGCCGCGTCAGCCGCCGCTTCGATGGCACGAAGCGTCGCTTCGGCCTGTTCGTGGAATTCGGAGTCGGTCATGCTCGATGGGTCGATGCAAAAGGGGTCGATACAATCGCCGGATGCGCTTCGCCGGCATTCTAGTCATCGCTCCGTTGCTGCTCGCAGCCTGCGGCCAGAAAGGCCCGCTGCACCTGCCGCCGCCGACCACCAATCCGAATGCGCAATCCACCGCGCCGGTGACGCCGTCTACTTCCGAGAACCGCAAGCCCGCCGACCGGCCCTTCCCCGACGTGCCCGCCACGACGGACAAGTGATGAGCACCGATCTTCTGCCCGACGGCGGCTTCGTCCGCCGCAATCGCGCGCTGTTCTGCGAGGACGTCGCCGTCGCCGACCTGGCGGCGCGCTTCGGCACGCCGCTCTACGTCTACTCGCGCGCGGCGATCACGGCGGCCTATCGCGGTTACGCCGATGCGCTGCGAGGCCGGCACGCGCTGGTGTGCTACGCGATGAAGGCCAATTCGAACCTCGCCGTGCTCGACGTGCTGGCGCGGCTGGGCGCCGGCTTCGACATCGTGTCGGGCGGCGAACTCGCTCGCGTACTGTCAGCGGGCGGCGGCGCGCAGCGCACGGTGTTCTCGGGCGTGGGCAAGAGCGAAGCGGAGATCGCGCAGGCGCTCGACGCGGACATCCTGTGCTTCAACGTCGAGTCTGCGGCGGAACTGCATCGCATCGACGCCATCGCCCGCGCCGCGGGCCGCCGCGCGCGCATCTCGCTGCGCGTGAACCCGGACGTCGATGCGGGCACGCACCCGTACATCTCCACCGGCCTGAAGCAGAACAAGTTCGGCGTCGCGTGGGAAGACGCACTGCCGCTGTATCGCGAGGCCGCGCAGCTACCCGGCATCGAGGTGGCCGGCATCGGCTGCCACATCGGCTCGCAGATCACCGAGATCGCGCCGTACCTCGACGCCGCCGGACGCATGCTCGACATCGTCGAGGCGCTGCAGCGCGAAGGCATCCGCCTGGCGCACGTGGATTTCGGGGGCGGGCTCGGCATCCGTTACCGCGACGAGGCGCCGCCCGCACCCGCAGCGCTGGTGCAGGCGCTGGCCGCCGCGATGGAAGCGCGCGGCGTGGCCGATCGCATGATGATGTTCGAGCCGGGCCGCTCGATCGTCGGCAACGCCGGCGTGCTGGTGACGCGCGTCGAGTACCTGAAGCCGACGGCGGCGAAGAATTTCGCGATCGTCGATGCCGCGATGAACGACCTGCTGCGCCCGACGCTGTACGACGCGTGGATGGACGCACTGCCGGTCGGGCCGCGCAGCGCCGGCGCAATGACGGTCGACGTCGTCGGCCCCGTCTGCGAGTCGGGCGACTGGCTGGCGCGCGATCGCGAACTCGCGCTCGCGCCCGGCGACCTGCTGGCGATCACCGGCGCGGGCGCCTACGGCATGGTGATGAGCTCGAACTACAACACGCGGCCGCGCGCAGCCGAGGTGATGGTCGACGGTGCCGTCGCGTTCGAGATCCGGCGTCGGGAGACGGTGGGCGAGCTCTACGCCGGCGAGTCGCGGTTGCCGGTGGAGTGACGCCACGACCGCGGGGACGACAATCGCCGAGCGCTAGATCAGCTTGCGCTCCGCCAATACCGGCGGTGGCGCCCACTGGTACAGCCACGTTTCGCTCAGCGCCTGGCCATTGGTCACGAGATAGAGCCGCAGGTCGATGGGCTCGGTGGTGTCCGTCGGCACCACGTCGAACATCGCGCGGACACCCTGCAATGACGGCAGCGCACGCGCCGATGCAGCCCGATGCGTCCGCGCGACGGGTGGTGACGATGGCCTCGACTTTCGACTTCACGCCCAGCAGCGTCAGCGGGCCACCGGTGAAATCGACAGCGAATCGCCACGACCAGGCCTTGCGCGCTTTCGCAGGCGTGCCGCCCAGGCCGGTCCGCGTCGCCACGACGCGCGCCAGCGACGACTGCACGGGAGGCTGCGCGCCCCAGTAAAGCCGGTACGCAACGTTCAACTCGTCGCCCGCCTGCGGCCTGCGCTCCGGATTCCAGAACGCGACGATGTTGTCGAAGGCCTCGTCGAGGGTCGGGATCTCGACGAGCTGCACCGAGCCTTTGCCCCAGTCGCCCTTCGGTTCGATCCACAGGCCGGGCCGCCTTTCGTAGGCACTGTCGTCGTCCTGATAGCTGTCGAAGCTGCGGTCACGCTGCAGCAGGCCGAAGCCCCGCGGGTTGTCGTCCTGGAATGCGTTGAACTGCAGCTGCGCGGGATTGGACAGCGGCCGCCAGATCCATTCGCCCGCACCGGTCCACATCGCGAGGCCATCGCTGTCGTGCAGCTCGGGGCGCCAGTCGTAGGCCATGCGTCGATCGTTCTCGCCGTGCAGGAACATGCTGGTCGCCGGCGCGATGCCCAGCCGTTCGATCGCCTTGCGCGGATACAGCGTCGCATCGACCTCCATCGTCAACGTTTCGCCCGGCGTGACGACGAAGCGATAGGCGCCGGTGACGCTCGGTGAATCGAGCAGTGCATACAGCGTCAGCGTGCTCGAGCCTGCCGCCGGCCGCTCGAGCCAGAATGCCGTGAAGGTCGGAAACTCCTCCGGACGCGGCAGCCCGCTGTCGACGGCCAGGCCGCGCGCCGACAGTCCGAACCGCGGGTCGCCGCCGGCCGCGCGGAAGTAGCTCGCGCCCTGGAACACGACGACATCGCGCTCCCAGTCGGTGTGATGGGTCAGGCGCAGGCCCGCGAATCCCGTGTCGCGCGGCAGCCGTGCCCTGGCGAGTGCGCTGCGCCCGAGATCGAACATCTCCGGCAGGTAGGCGATCTCGCGGGCCTGCCCGTCGACCACTTCGTACATGCGCACCGGCACGCGATAGGCGCCGCCGAGATGAATGAAGCGCGCCTGGAAGCGCAGGCGATCCGTTGCCCACAGCGACTGCTCGGGCCTGAAGCGGATCGACTGGAAGATCTCGGGATCGAGCGCCTGCACCGCACGCGGCAGTGTCGTCGACGGTGTCTGGTAGAGCCGCCCGGCGCGCGTGCGCGCTTCGGTCTTCAGCCCCGCATAGTCGAACGGCCGCGCCGCACCGACCGTTTCGGTCGCTGCGAGCGCGCGCGCCGGCAGCCACGGAACGGCAGCGAAGGCGGCCAGGCGGCTGAGGAGTTGGCGTCGGCGCATGCTCCGGCAGGATCCTTGCCCACATCGCGCGCCGGATTCATCGCGCGACGGGCGCCAGCAGCGTATCAGCCGCGCCGAAGCGGTGTCGCGCTGCTGCGCACGCGCCATGCATGCACGATGCGTGCGCCGAGCAGCACGGCCAGCACGCTGGCGTAGATCAGCGGCTGCGCGAGGTCGTTCTTCGCGAGCTTGTGGAACACGAAGTGCAGCACGCCCAGCACCGCGATCGCATAGACGATCCGGTGCAGTTGCTGCCAGCGGCGTCCGAGCCGTCGCATCATGGCCTGCGTCGACGTCGCCGCCAGCGGCAGCATGCCGACGAACGCCAGGAAGCCGAAAGTCAGGTACGGCCGCTTGACCACGTCTTCGACCATCGCGGACCAGTCGAACCAGTGATCGAGCCAGACCCACGCGACGACATGCAGCGTCGCGTAGAAGAACGCGTACAGCCCGAGCATGCGCCGCAGGCGAACCATCCACGACCACCCGGTCAGTCGCCGCAGCGGCGTGATCGACAGCGTGACGAGGAGCAGTACCAGCGTCCACGTGCCGAGGAAGCGCAGGATCGCTTCCACCGGATTCGCGCCGAGTTCCCCCTGCAGCGTGCGCCATGCGAGCAGCGAGAAGGGCACGAGGCACAGCGCGAACACTGCCGCGCGCACGCAGCTCAATGTGCGCGGCGCGAGCAGCGCGGGTGCGCCCGCGCGTGCGCTGACTGCGGCGTTCGACATCAGCAGACCGTCCTCAGTACTGCGCCATCAGGTCCATGCCGGTGTACAGCGCGGCGACCTGTTCGCCGTAGCCGTTGAACGGCAGCGTCGGACGGCGGCGGCTGAACACGTCCTCGCCGAGGCGGCGCTCGGTCTTCTGGCTCCAGCGCGGATGGTCGCGCGCCGGATACACGTTCGAGTAGAAACCATACTCGCGCGGATTGGCCTTCTGCCACGCCGTGGCCGGCTGCTTCTCGACGAAGCGGATGCGCACCAGCGACTTGGCGCTCTTGAAGCCATACTTCCACGGCACCACCACGCGCAGCGGCGCGCCGTTCTGCGCGGGCAGCGTCTTGCCGTACATGCCGAAGGTGAGCAGCGTCAGCGGATGCATCGCCTCGTCCATGCGCAACCCTTCGGTGTAAGGCCAGTCGATCACCGGATAGTCGAGGCCGGGCATCTGGCGCTTGTCCGCAAGCGTCGTGAACTCGACGAACTTCGCATTGCCCGTGGGCTCCACCTGACGGATGAACTCAGAGAGCGAATAGCCCACCCACGGCACGACCGCCGACCACGCCTCGACACAGCGCAGGCGATATACGCGCTCCTCCATCGCCGCGAGCTTCAGCAGTTCATCGATGTCGTAGGTCCGCGGCTTCTTCACCTCGCCTTCGACCCGCACCGTCCACGGCCGCGTGACGAGGCGCTTCGGCGCCAGCCGTGGGGGATCGTCCTTGTCGGTGCCGAACTCGTAGAAGTTGCAATAGCTGGTGACCAGGTTTTCCGGCGTGGGCTTTTCCATTACCGACAGGCTCGACGGCTTCGCGTCCAGGGTCGGCGCGGCCGCGCCCTGTGCCCACGCCGGCGACAGGGCCGCACCGAACGCGGCGCCGCCTGCCGCGAGCAAGGCGCGCCGTCCGCGAAAGATCGCCTCGGGCGTGATTTCGCTGGCAGGCAGGTTCATGGGTGTCGACATCGGCACACTCCGGGAATCACCGTATAGTCGGAATACATCGGACAGCGCGGTCAGCGCACAGTTTCGCACCAGCGTCGCACCTGCGCCGTCGCCGACCCCTGATATTCGCTCCGTCGCCGCCTGCGGTTACAGGCGGCACGGCCTGGAACAGCCCATGCGCATCGAAACCGACCTCAAGCTGGACTTCAAGGACGTGCTGATCCGTCCCAAGCGCTCGACGCTGACCTCGCGGGCCGACGTCGACATCCGCCGCGAGTTCCGCTTCCGTCACGCGCAGGTGACCTACCACGGCATTCCGGTCATCGCGTCCAACATGGACACGACCGGCACCTTCGAGATGGCGCGCGCGCTCGATGCCTTCGGCCTGTCGACCGCCCTGCACAAGCACTACGCGGTCGACGACAGCGTCGCTTTCTTCAAGGGGTTGCAGCGCAAATCGGCAGCCTTTCATTCGATGGGCATAACGCCGGCCGACGAACAGAAGTTCCGGCGCGTGATGGAGGGCGCCGGCGACGCGGTGCAGTACGTGTGCATCGACGTGGCCAACGGCTATCACGAGAACTTCGTCACCTTCGTGACGCGCATCCGCAGCGCCTTTCCGCAGGTGGTCATCATGGCGGGCAATGTCGTCACCGGCGAGATGACGGAGGAGCTGATCCTGTCGGGCGCGGACATCGTCAAGGTCGGCATCGGTCCGGGCTCGGTGTGCACGACGCGCATGATGACGGGCGTCGGCTATCCGCAGCTCTCGGCGATCATCGAGTGCGCCGACGCGGCGCATGGCCTGTCAGGCCTGATCTGCGCGGACGGCGGCTGCACCACCCCGGGCGACGTCGCGAAGGCCTTCGGCGGCGGCGCAGACTTCGTCATGCTCGGCGGCATGTTCGCCGGCCACGATGAATCGGGCGGTGAAGTGGTGGAGCGTGACGGCCAGAGTTTCCAGCGCTTCTACGGCATGAGCAGCCGTACGGCGATGGAGCGCTATTCCGGCGGCGTGGCTGCGCATCGCGCAGCCGAGGGCAAGGAAGTGCTGGTGCCGCACCGCGGACCGGTCGCGCAGACCGCGCAGGACATTCTCGGCGGCGTGCGTTCGGCGTGCACCTACGTGGGCGCGCGGCGGCTGAAGGAACTGTCGAAGCGCACGACCTTCGTGCGCGTCAGCCAGCAGATCAACGAGGTTTTCGGGAAGGCTTGAAGCGCGTAAGCACCGGACACCAGAGGCGATCCCCGCTTTCGCGGGGATGACACTGCAGATTGCGGTCATTCCCGCGAAAGCGGGAATCCAGCTTGGGTCTTTACGGCCGCAGGCCTTGCATGAAGTCAGCCACGGCGCGGATCTCCGCCTCGCTCAGGCGCGCGGCGATCTGCTGCATCGGCAGGCTGTTGCGTCGCGTGCCGTCGCGGAACGCCTTCAGCGTCGCTTCCGTGTATTCGGAGTGCTGGCCCGCCAGGCGCGGATACTGGTTCGGGATGCCGACACCGGTCGGGTTATGGCAGCCGGAACATGCGGGCACAGCCTTGTCCGGCAGGCCGGCACGCCAGATGCGCTGGCCGAGTTCGAGCGTGTCCTTGTTGCGCGCGCTGCCCGGCTTGGCGCTCTGCGTCGAGAACCACGCCGCGAGGTCGCGCTTGTCCTGGTCGGAGAGACTCGCAACCATGCCGTTCATCACGCCGTTCTCGCGTGCCGGGCGCTTCTCGCCAGGGCGCACGCTGAAATCGACCAGCTGCTTGACGAGATAGTGCGAGTGCTGCTGCGCCAAAGTCGGATTGGCGGCAATCGTCGAATTGCCGTCCGTGTTGTGGCAGGCCGCGCAGGTCTGCGTGGCGATCTGCTGCCCGCGGTTGGCGTCGGCCTTCACCGCTGGCTTGGCGGGCTCGGCGCCCTGCGCAGCGGCCGACAGCGCAACTCCAA
>JBGAIO010000163.1:0-2364 GCA_044225415.1 Burkholderiaceae bacterium
TCTTCTCGGCGCGCGGCACCAAGCTGCCTGACGCGACGGAGGCCGCGATCGAGGCGGAGATCGATGCGCCGCTGATGTGCGTCGAGTCGAAGAAGCTCGGCAAGGTGCGCCGCCTGGACGACGCGGCCGGACGTTACATCGAGTTCTGCAAGCGCACCTTCCCGTCCGAACTGGACCTGAAGGGCCTGAAGATCGTCGTGGACAGTGCGCACGGGGCTGCGTATCACATCGCGCCGCACGTGTTCCATGAACTCGGTGCGGAGGTGGTGTCGATCGGCGCCTCGCCCAACGGCTTCAACATCAACGACCATGTCGGCGCGCTGCATGCGGAGGCGCTGGCGGATGCCGTACGTGCGCAGGGCGCGGACATCGGCATCGCGCTCGACGGCGACGCGGACCGCGTCATCATCGCCGACCGCGACGGCCGGCTCTACAACGGCGACGAGCTGCTCTACGTCATCGTGCGCGACCGCATGGCGCAAGGCCCGGTCGCCGGCGTCGTCGGTACGCAGATGACCAACTACGCGTTCGAACGCCGCATGGCCGAACTCGGTGTGCCCTTCGCGCGCGCAAAGGTCGGCGACCGCTACGTGCTGGAACTGCTCGAGGAGAAGGGCTGGGAGTACGGCGGAGAAGGTTCGGGCCATCTGCTGGCGCTCGACTGCCACACCACTGGCGACGGCATCGTCAGCGCGTTGCAGGTGCTGGCCGCCATGCGGCGGCAGCGGCGCACGCTGGCTGAGCTGACCGCTGATCTCGTGCTGATGCCGCAGGCGCTGGTCAACGCGCGCGTCGAACGCGGCTTCGACTGGAAGGCCTGTGCGCCGCTGGTCGATGAAACGCGCGCGGTCGAGAAGGAACTGCACGGCGCGGGCCGCGTGCTGATCCGTCCGTCGGGCACCGAGCCCGTGCTGCGCGTGATGGTCGAGGCCGGCGAACCCGAGATCGCCGAGGCCCTGGCGCACCGTCTGGTGAAGAGCATCCAGGCGACAGCGGCGCGCTGACCCCGGCATCTGCCGCCACTGGCGCGCTGGTCAAAAGGCGCAGCACGGCCGGCGCACTTCCCCCATTGTTGCCGACTGATGACAGCGCGCGAGCTGCCATCGGGAAACCATGGTGGCTGCGCTTAACACCCCTGTCATCTGCGCTGACGACACTCCCGGCCTTCTCGCCAACCGACTGCCGCCTGGGAGGGTCGCCAATGTCGCATCACGAAGATCCCGTCACGAACAGCTCCGACAACGAACACATCGAAGACATCATCGCCAGGCGGTTGCAGAATCCGTCTCGGCGCGGACTGTTGCGCGGCAGTGCGAGTTTCGCTGCGCTGTCGTTCATCGGAGCAAGTCCATTGCTGGCGGGGTGTGGCAGCGACGACGACGCGATCGCGACGCCGGCACCTGCGCCCGTACCGGCGCCCACGCCGGCCCCGACACCCGCGCCCGCACCGGCGCGTCCCGCATCGCTCGGCTTCAATGCGGTCGCCAAGTCGCTCGCCGATACGCTGGTCGTGCCTGCGGGCTACACGGCCACCGTGCTGTACCGCCTTGGCGATCCGATCGCGACCGCCGTCGGCGCCTATGCCAACAACGGCACCGACGCAGCCGCCAGCTTTGCGCAGCGCGCCGGCGACCATCACGACGGCATGCAGTACTTCGGGCTCGACGCGGCCGGCAAGGCGAGTGCGACCGGCAGCGAGCGCGGCCTGCTGGTGCTGAACCACGAGGCGATCACGCCGCTGTTCCTGCATCCCGCCGGCCAGACCATCGTCAGCGGTGCGCGCACGGTGGCCGACGAAGTGCTGCGCGAGTTCTACCTGCACGGCGTCAGCGTCATCGAGGTGACGAGAGCGGGTGGCGGTGCATGGAGCTACAAGCAGGACTCCACCTTCAATCGCCGCATCCATACGCTGACCGACATGGCGCTGTCGGGACCCGCAGCGGGCAAGGCCGCGATGGTGACGAAGTACTCCACCGACGGCACGCGCACGCGCGGCACCGTCAACAACTGCGCCAACGGCTACACGCCGTGGGGAACGTACCTCACCTGCGAAGAGAACTGGGCCGGCTACTTCCGGCGCACGGCCGCGACGGACAACCCCAGCCGCACGGCGAAGGAAGTGACGTCGTTCACGCGCTATGGTGTCGCGGGCACGGGCCGCGAACTGTGGGCCACCGTCACTCCCGACACCCCGGACAACCTGTACGGTCGCTGGAACGCCGAAGTGAAGGGCGCCACGGCTGCCGACGACTACCGCAACGTCGCCAACACCTACGGCTGGAACGTCGAGGCAGATCCCTTCGATCCGGCCTCGACGCCGAAGAAGCGCACCGCCATGGGCCGCTTCGCGCACGAAGGCGCGTG
>JBGAIO010000052.1:0-19003 GCA_044225415.1 Burkholderiaceae bacterium
GTGCCGCGAGTGCGCGGACGGCGTCTTTTGATTTCATATTTCCATGATTGTTGAATCATGGATCAATGTCAAGCGGAGCACCGCCACTACCCGGGCGACCGCGCCACCGGTCTCGGCGCTATGCCGACTTCAGCACCCATGCCCCCGGAGCAGTCTTGAGCGATCGGAGCACTCGTTGACCGCCTACCAGCGCCGTCTGCTGGTTGCATTGGGCATCACCCAGATCACGGCGTGGGGCTCCGTGTACTACCTCATGTCGCCGCTGATGACTCACCTGCAGCACGATCTCGGCATGAGCAAGGACGCCGTCGTCGGGGCCTTCTCGCTGGCGCTGCTGCTGTCCGGCGTGCTGTCACCGGTGATCGGCCGAACCATCGATCGATACGGCGGGCGGCTGATCATGGCGCTGGGGGCCGTCGCGTGTGGCGCAGGGCTGCTCTGGCTCAGCCGGGCCAACGGACCGATGTCGCTCTACGGCGCCTGGCTGGTGCTCGGCGTGGCCATGGCCGCCACGCTGTACGACCCCGCGTTCGCAGTGCTCGCACGCGCCGTCGGCACGGACCTGCGCCGGGCAATCACCTTGCTGACCGATTGCTGGCGCCGGGGAACGCAGCGCGCTGCATCGGGCCATGCGCACCCCTGCGTTTTACCTGTTATGCGGCGCGTTCATGGCCAACGCACTTGCGTTCTCGGCGATGAGCGTTCACCTGCTGCCCATGTTGGTCGACAAGGGCCTGACGCCCCTGCAGGCAGCGGGCATCGGCGCTCTGGCCGGTCCGATGCAAGTGCTCGGCCGTCTGGTGGAGATGACACTCGCCAGCCGCTACAAGGCGCTGCACGCCGGCTTGATCGCCATGGCGATGCTGCCGCTGTCGCTGCTGCTGTTTGCCGGACTCGGCACGGCGATGGCGCCATACTGGGTGTTTGCCTTCCTGTACGGCGCAGGCAACGGCATCACCACAATCGTGCGCGGTGCCATCCCGGCCGAGGTCTTCGGCCGCTCGAGCTACGGCGCCGTCAACGGCGCCATGGCTGCGCCCGTGCTGCTGGCGAAGGCTGGAGGACCGCTCATGGCGGCAGTGCTGTGGGTAGCCGCGGGCGGATATGCCGCTATCGCACTCATCCTGGCCGCGGTTGCGGCTGTGTCCGTTGTCCTGGTTGCGCCTCTCCTGATGCTTGGCGGGCGCTCATGAGCGCCCGCGGAGATGCGAGGGGCTCCGCCCCCTGCGCCCACCGGCGCTGCACCTGATACGTCGAACGAGCCACCCCGAAGCCGCGCGCCGGATCAGCCGCTCTTCCGATGAAGGAACTACGGTGATTCGCAGCGCAGGCCGGCCCGGCGATCAAGTCGAGCCGGTTCGGGCGAGATCAGGATCTCCGAAGTCCGCACGCGGCGCCTGCGCCGCCGGTGAGCGCGTTTACACAACTTTACAAGTGGTGTGCACGCGCGTAACGCGCGGCGCCTACAGTGCCGCCATCGAGAAAGTGCAGGAGCAGTAGCGATGAACGAAGCGACCCCTGACCCGACACCCGCCGCCCGGCGCGGGCGTACGACGCGCCGGCGCGTGATGGCCGGCGCCGGATTCGCCGCGCTCGCCGCGGCGGCACTGGCCACGCAGCGGCACGCGTTTGCCCAGCCGATGGGCGGACCTCGCGGTCCCGGTGGGCCGGGCGGCCCCGGCATGGACTTCGGCATGGGCTTCGGCGGCATGGGGTTCGGCCCGATGGGCTTTGGTGGCCCGGGTGAGACCGATCCTGCGGTCGCCGCGCGTCGCCTCGATGCGATGGTCGCATTCCGCCTCGCCGACATCGACGCCACGCCCGAGCAGCGCGCGCGCATCTCGGCCATCGTGCAGAGCCTGGTGAAGGATCTCTTCGGCACGCGCGCAAAGATGGGTGAGCTGCGCCGCCAGTCGATCGCGCTGCTGGGTGCTGCGAAGACCGACCGTGCCGCGCTCGAGAAGCTGCGTGCGGAACAGATGGAGATCGCCGACACCTCGTCGAAGCGCCTGCTGCAGGCGCTGGCCGATGGTGCCGACGTGCTGACGCCTGAACAACGCGCCAAGCTGATGGAACGTCACCAGCGCCACATGCAGGGCCCCGATGGACGCGGCCCGCGTGACGGGCAACCCGGCCAGCCTGGCCAGCGCGGCCGCAGCGGTTCACCGCAGGAGCCGACCAAGTAGAACCGTCCTCGCCGCGGCCCCGGACCTCCCCCCTCCAGAGAATCCCGGCAGGCCCCCTCCAATACCTCCGGCATTCGCCGGTGGCCGCGGCCCCCTTTTCCCTTCGCGTGCAGCCGAATTCGTTCTAGATTGCGCCGATGACACGGCTGTTGATGATCGACGACGACGCGCGCCTCGGCGCGATGGTGCGCGACTACCTGGCCGCGTCGGGCTACACCGTCGACGTGGCGGGCGACATCGCGGTCGGCCTGTCGGCGCTGCGTGGCGAAGCGCCGGAACTGCTGATCCTCGACCTGATGCTGCCGGACGGCGACGGCCTCGACGTGTGCCGGCGCCTGCGCGCCGATGGCTACACGCTGCCCGTGCTGATGCTGACCGCGAAAGGCGATCCGATCGATCGCGTCATCGGGCTGGAGATCGGTGCTGACGACTATCTGCCCAAACCCTTCGAACCGCGCGAACTGCTGGCACGCGTCAAGGCGCTGATCCGCCGCTCCACCGGTGCACCGACGGGAACCGCGCTGCGCTTCGGTCGCCTGGAGCTCGACCGCGCCGCGCGCGTGGTGCGCATCGATGGTCAGGTGCGGCCACTGACGGCGCACCAGTTCGACCTGCTGGTGGCGCTGGCCGAACGCGCGGGTCGCGTGTTGTCGCGCGAGCAGCTGATGGACCTGGTGCGCGGCGCGGCACTGGAAGCCTTCGACCGCTCGGTCGACGTGCACATCGCGCGCATCCGCGCGGCGGTCGAGGATGACCCGCGGCATCCGAAGCGCATCATCACCGTGCGCGGCGCGGGCTACGTGTTCGCGCGTTCACAGGACGGCGCTTGAAGCACATTGCGGCCGCCGGCCGGTGCGACGGCGCCGCCAACACGCGGTTCCGCTGAATCCCACCATGCGCGGCAGCCACCGCCTCTATCTGCGCATCTGGCTGGCGATCGTCGTCACGGTAGTGCTGTTCGCGCTGGTGGCGGGCGGCGCATGGCGCCTTCACGAGGCGATGACGCAGCCGCCGTCGCTGAATGAATTCGCCGAGATCGCGAACCGCGTGCTGCCGCCGGCGGAGGCGCCGGCCGCGGAACAGCAGGCCGCGCTGCAGACATGGAGCCGCCGCCTCGAGGCCGATCTTGCGCTCTACTCGGCGGAGGGCGTGCGCATCGCCGGTACCAGCGACACGCTGCGCCGGTTCGGCATGCGCGGCGAGCCGCCGTCGATACCCCCGCCCCGCGCTGCACCAGGCCCGTTCGAACTCGAGCCGCCATGGTCGCGGCCGCCGCGCGACTGGCGCGAGGCCGGTTCGCGTCCGTCGCGCGACGACGCCGGCCCTCTCGACGACCGTCCCGAGATGAAAGGGCCGCCGCGCGGCCCGGTGGTGGCGCTGCGACTGGATGACGGCCGCGAGCTGCTGATCCGCCGTCCGATGCGACCGCCGCGCCTGGCGCCGATGGTGCTGTTCGCGCTGATTGCGCTGGCGGTGGGCGTCGGCGCCTACCCGGTGGTGCGTCGCCTGACGCGCCGGCTGGAGCGCCTTCAGCTGGGCGTGAAGCAGTGGGGCGCGGGCGACCTGTCGGCACGCGTGGCCGTCGAAGGCAGCGACGAAGTCGCGCAGCTCGCCGCGAGCTTCAACGAATCGGCCGCACGCATCGAGCAACTCGTCGGCGCGCATCGTTCGCTGCTGGCCAATGCGTCGCACGAACTGCGCTCACCATTGACGCGCATCCGCATGGGCATCGAGCTGCTGTCCGCGGCGCCGACTCAGCAGCGCCACGAGGAGCTGGCGCGCGACATCGCCGAGCTCGATCACCTGATCGACGAGATCCTGCTCGCCAGCCGGCTGGAAGCGGGCGCGGTGCCGGCCTTCGAGCCTGTCGACCTCACAGCCGTGGTTGCGCAGGAATGCGCGCATGTCGAAGTGCCGCTGGAAGCCGATGCGGTCGTCGTGCAGGGCAGTGCGCGGCTGTTGCAGCGGCTGGTGCGCAACCTGCTCGAGAACGCCCGCCGCTACGGCGGCAGCGACGTCGACGCCAGTCTGCGCGCCACGCCCGCGGCCGTCGAGTTCGACGTGCGTGATCGCGGTCCCGGCATCAGCGAGGCCGAGCGCGAGCGCGTGTTCGAGCCGTTCTATCGCGCGGCCGGCGCGAGCGAAGCGAGCGGCGGCGTGGGCCTGGGCCTCGCGCTGGTGCGCCAGATCGCGCGCCAGCACGGCGGCGAAGTGCGCTGTCTGCCGCGCGAGGGCGGCGGCAGCCTCTTTCGTCTGACACTGCCGGTCGCCGCCTGATCCGCCGGTACCGCCGCCACGCCGCGCACATGACCGCGCGGTTGCCAACAGTGCGACTATTGCTGCCGTCGTCATCACCGTGAACACGGCAACGTGGAGAGCATGGACAGCGGCCGTCCGTCGTCGCGTGCAGACGCGCGCCTAGGACGCCTCGAAAGGATACTGGGCGCCGCGCTCGCGCTGGCGGTCGGCGCGCAGACCTACGGGGTCATCTGCTCCGCACTGCGCTGTTCCGACTCGGGCGTTGGCCTGCCGTTCCTGTTCATCGCATCGATGGCCGGCCTGCTGGCCGTCGGCCTCTACCTGAAGCTGGTGGAGGACTGGCGCTTCCAATGGCCACTCCGGCTCGCCGCGAGCGGCGTGGCGCTGCTGCTGTTCATCGTGCTGCTGGTGCTGCCGGTCCATCGATCCGGCCAGCACCTGGTGGAGCGTCAGGCCGTACAGCAGCAGGAGCGCGTGCTGACGGAGTTCCACCAGCAGAAGGCGGACGCGGCATGGCAGGCTGCCCTGCTGGCGAGCGGCGCCAACGGCCCGCCAGGAACCGTTCCTCCCGGGTTGCGCGTCGAGCCGGGCGGCGCCGGGGTCGTTGTCACCAACACCACGAGCAGGCAGCTCATCATCGCGCTGGCCCGGGTGCGGGAAGATGCCAAAGCCCCCGGCGGCTGGCGCGCGTGCGCGATGCATACCGACGGCAGCAGCCGCGGAACGCTGCGCTTCCACTCCTACGGCCTGAACGCCGGCGAGAGCGCGACCTTCGTCGGCTTCGCGCCGTGCGCGGACGCGTTCCGCGACGCGCCGATCGAATACCGCGTCGGTCGGCGCCCCGACGACACGGGCTGGTGGTCAGACTCCGCGTTCACTGCGCCCGCGGGGCGCGAACATGCGGATGGCCGGTAGAACGAGAACTGCCGGCACTCGAACGACCTGCAGACCCAGGTCCGTCGTCTACGCCTCGTCGTAGGCTCGCTCGAGTCCGGCCACGTCGAGCTTCACCATCTTCATCATGGCTTCCATCACGGCCTTCACCTTGCGCGGGTCCTTGTCGCGGATCAGTTCGACAAATCGTTTCGGGACGATCTGCCAGGACAGACCGAACGGGTCCTTGATCCAGCCACACTGCGTAGGCTTCGCACCGGCCTTCACGAGCTTGTCCCAGTATCCGTCCACTTCGTCCTGGTCTGCGCAATCCACGTAGAACGAGACCCCCTCGGAGAAGCTGAAGTACGGCCCTCCGTTGTAGCCCATGAAGTGTTGACCGCCCACGACGAACTCGGCGGAACTGATGGGCCCGTCCTTGCCGGTGCGGGCGGCGTGAAGCACTTCGGAGCCTGGAAACGTCGCCGTGTAGAACTCGATCGCCGCTTCGAGCTGGTCGTTGAACATGAGGAACGGTGTCACTTTGTTCATCGGAATGTCTCCTCGGTGAAGGTGATGCCTGCAGGGCCGGGTCCATCCGGAGGCGAGATCGGGCGCGGGCTCTGCGTCGAGGTCAAGGACGCCGGAGCGCGCTAAATTCGGGCACGACTGCCACTGCCGATCGCACCATGCCGCTCATTGTCCGCCGGGACGACCTATCTTCCAACGACGTTCGTGCGCTCGTTGCCGAGCATCTCGCCGGCATGCACAGCACGTCACCGCCCGAGCACTGCCACGCACTCGCGCTCGACGAGTTGCAGACGCCGGGCGTCACTTTCTGGTCTGCCTGGATGGACGGCCAGCTGTGCGGGTGCGGTGCGCTGAAGGAACTGGACCCGGTGGCCGGCGAGATCAAGTCGATGCGCACGCGGCCGGCCTTCCTGCGCCGCGGCGTCGGTCAGGCCGTCCTCGACGAGATCCTGCGCACGGGCAGGCAGCGCGCCTACTCGCACCTGTATCTCGAAACGGGCACCGGTCCGGCCTTCGAGGCCGCGCACGCGCTCTATCGACGCAACGGCTTCGAGCTGACCGGGCCCTTCGGCGCATACGTCGCGTCGGACTTCAGCGCCTTCATGAGCAGGGCCCTGCCGTAAGGAACGTTCGCCTGCCGGGCTAGATCCCGCCCTCGAAGGTGTTGCACGCCGCGATCTGTCCGCTGCGCATGCCTGTCATGAACCAGCGCTGGCGCTGCTCCGATGTGCCGTGCGTGAAGCTGTCGGGGACGACGCGGCCCTGCGTGCGCCGCTGGATCGTGTCGTCGCCGATCGCGGTGGCGGCGCGCATCGCTTCATCGACGTCACCGGCCTCGAGCAGCTTGCGATTGTTGGCGTGATTGGCCCAGACGCCGGCGAAGCAGTCGGCCTGCAGTTCGAGGCGCACCGACAACGCGTTGTACTGCGTCTCCGTCATGCGGCGGCGATACTCGTCCATCTTCTGCATGATGCCGAGCTGGTTCTGCACGTGATGCCCGACCTCATGGGCGATGACGTAGGCCTGTGCGAAATCTCCGGGTGCCTGGAACCGGTCACGCAAGGCCTGGAAGAACTGCAGGTCGATGTACAGCTTCTGGTCGAGCGGGCAGTAGGGCAGGCCCATCGCCGCTGGCCGGTGCCCGCACCACGCGTCTGGGTCGCGCCGCTGAACAGCACCAGTGTGGGATCGCGATAGGTGCGCCCGAGCTGCCGGAACAGCGTGCCCCAGGTCTTCTCGGTGTCGCCGAGCACGACGGCGACAAAGCGGCCGGTCTCGTCGCTGGGCGCGCCCGCCTTGCCCTGCGTCTGCTGCGGCGACACGCTGCTCGCCACCTGGTCGACCGTGCCGGCCACGCCGAGCAGCACGCGCGGATCGATGCCGAAGATCAGTCCCACCACCACCAGGATGATCATGCCGATGCCGCCGCCCAGCAGGCCGCGGCCACCGCGCGACATGCCGCGCCGGTCTTCGACATTGGAACTGCCCGGTCCTTCGATGCGCATGGTCGCTCCCGCCTGAGGGTGGACGGCGCGCCGGTGCCGGACTGCCAGGCCGGCGCGCCGAAAGAACAAGCATATCGCCCCGCCTGTCGGCAGGCGCGAGCGTCAGCGTGCGTACGCGACGCTTTGCGGCCCCGCGTAGAGGCGGACGAAGTCGATTCGCGACCATCGTCACGACCCGGCAACGGCGCGACGCGCGGCGGTGGCGTCCAGCCGCGAGCCGGCGGCGACCACCGAGCGGCGGACACACGGGAGCGATGACCACCGGGTGCGACAACGATGCCGCGGCACGACCACCGGAGCAACCACGACGGGCGCTGCCACGAAACGCGGCCGTGGCACGAACACCGGCGCAGGCACGAACACCGGCGCGGGGAACACCGGCGCGGCATCACCACAGGCGCGGACATCACCACCGGCGGCATCGCCGACCGAGCCAGGACCACCACCGGCGCAGGCATCATCACCGGCACGACGCGCGCGGACGAAGAACGGTGCGCCGATGCGGATGCCGAAGTCGGGCGTGCTGATCGCAACCGATACGCCGCCGGCCTGCGCCGACAGCGGCAGCAGCGCCGCGGCGGCAAAGCCCGCGATCAATGCGAGGGGCGTCTTTCTCATCGTCGTTCTCCGTCCGTTGTAGACGGCAACTAGAACGGCGAAGCGCATCGGGCCGACGACGGCCGATGGTTTCAGGTTGTAACGCGGCAGGAGGGCCGATCAGGCGCAGCGGCAGCGCGCAGCACGCGCTGGCCACCGCGGTCGCAGGGCCGGTCGGAGTACGTGACGCTGCCACGCTGCTCGCAGCGGAAGACGGTCACCGCCGGCGCGCGTGCATCGCCGTGCTCCAGCGCAGGCGTGACGGCTTCGGGCTGCGAAGCCCAGGCGGGCGGGCCGATCAGTTCGAGGGCGCTCGACAGTCGTACCGCCGGCAACGGCAGTGGCGCGTCGCCGAGTCGCATCAGCGGCGTGAGCACGCCGGCAAAGTGCCAGGCGAGCGCCAGCGCAATCGCGCCCGAGACCACCAGGCTCAGGAAGCGCAGGGACAGATCGAAGCGGGAATCGGCTGCAGCCAGGTGCATGGGAGCGGCGATGCAGAAGCGGCGCGGATTATCCACGATCAACGCGCAGCCCTCATGTTCCCGCGTCCGCAGCGGGTCACCGGTCCGCGGTATCGGGTGGTTTGACTGCTCTAGATCAACCGCATCGCCTTGCGGCGCTCACGCGACGGCGAGCCCCTGCCGGTAGCTGTTCCATACCGCGAGCAGGTCGCGCTCGCGCTGGCGCGTGAGCTTGCCGGCGCGGCGCCGGTCGGTGTCCACCGGGATGCCGGCTTCGAGGATGTCGTTCAGCGTCACGGCCATCGGGCGCGTCTTCAGGCCGGCCAGCCGAGCGCGCGCGGTACCGACATGATGGAAACCCGCGGTGGCCGGGTCGTGCGAAGGAATCCACAGCGGTAGTTCCACCCACGGCTGCACGCCTTCGCGTTCGAGGAAGCGCTCATCGACCCAGTGCACTTCCATCTCCTCGCCGCAGATCCAGCGGCAGGTGTCGAGCAGTTCGACGAAGGTCGCGCTTTCGTTGGGTCCGGTGGCGTTGAACGCGCCGCTCGCGCGCTGTGCGACCAGCCGCAGGATCCACGCCGCGAGGTCGCGCGCATCGATGAACTGGATCGTGCGCTCGGGAATGCCCGGCGCGAGGATGCTGCCGCCCGCGGCAATGCGCCAGGGCCAGTACGAGAAGCGGCCGGTGGGATCGTCGGGGCCGACGATCAGTCCGGGACGGATCAGCACGGCACGCGCGCCGAACACGCGCGACACCGTGCGTTCGCATTCGGCCTTCAGCGGGCCGTAGTTGGTGCCGGTGACGACGTCGGTGTCGTGGCCCGCGGCCGACGCCAGCGCGTCGGTCTCGCGGATCGGTCCGCGCGCGAAGGACGCGTAGGCCGACACGCTGGAGATGAAGACATAGCGGTCGCAGCTGTCGAACAGCGCCGCGCACGACATCTCGACGTCCTGCGGCCGGTAGCCGCTGGTGTCGATCACCGCGTCCCAGCGCCGCCCCATCAGCAGGTGCAGGTCCTCGGTGCGGTTGCCGACGATCGACTTCACGCCCGGCGGCCACCAGTTGCGCGACTGGCCACGGTTGAACACCGTCACCGTGTGGCCGTTCTCCAGCGCGGCGGCGAGCAGGGCCTGCTCGAGGAAGACCCCGCCGCCGAGGATGAGCAGATTCATGGCGCCGCATCTTAGGGGGCCGCCGTCGATCCGGCCAGATGGACGGGCCACCGTCCGGCCACCCGGGACGACATACGGTTGTCCCGGCAGTACCAGTGGGATAATTGCCACCCCGTCGCCACCCCCGCATGGCCGCGACGCCGCCGGGCGGCGGCTCGACGCAATCCTCCTTGCAGCCTTTCTCCCGACGCGATTTCGAGCAGGCCCCGCGCACGGTGCTGCGCGACGGACGCTGGGCCAACGCGCGCGTGTTCCGCGTCGACCATGCGGGCCGGCGCTGGGTGGTCAAGGACTTCGCGCCGCGCGCCGCCTGGGTGCGCAACACCGCCATCAGGCGCATGGTTCGTGCGCCGCGAGCTTGCGAACCTGGCCCGGCTCTGGGCATCGACGGCGTGCCGCCCGACGCGTTCCGGCTCGATGCCTGCGCGCTGGCCTTCGGCTATGTCGACGGCCTCAACTACGGCAAGGCGCCGGTGGCGGTGCCGGCGTACTTCATCGCGCTCGAAGCGCTGATGCGATCGATGCACGCGCGCGGCATCGTGCACCTGGACAACCGCGGCAGCGGCAACGTGCTGGTGCGGCCCGACGGCTCGCCCGCGCTGATCGACTTCCAGTCGGCGGTGTCGACGCGCGGCCTGCCGGCGTGTCTGCGCAACGCCCTGCAGGCCATCGATCTCACCGGTGTCTACAAGAAGTGGCAGCAGGCCGATGCGGCGTCCATGGGTGCGGACCGCCTTGCGCTGTTCGGGCGCGTGAACCGCTGGCGCCACTGGTGGGTGCTGCGCGGCTATGCTGGCGCCCGCAAACCGTCGCAGCCGCCAGGCCCGCCCGGGCCACCGACCCCGCCCGATCCCACGCCATGACCGCTACTGTCCGCTCCACCTTCAACAATCCGCGCGTGCGCCGCTGGCTGGTGCGCCTGCGCGTGCCGCTGGCGATCGTCGCGATCATCGTCGCCGTGCCGTTCCTGCAGCGCGAATGGCTGCTGGCGGGCTTCATCGTGTCGATGATCGGCGAGGGATCCAGCTGTGGAGCTTCGCATCGCTCGACAAGAATTCGGACCTTGCGATCCGCGGTCCGTATGCGATGGTGCGCAACCCGATGTACCTGGGCCGGTACTTCATCGTGCTCGGCTTCCTGATGCTGCTCGGGCGCTGGTGGATCCTGGTCGTCTGCACCGTCGCGTACTGGTACTACATGGACACGCGCGTCGAGCGCGAAGAAGCGCACCTGCGCCCGATCTTCGGCCCGCGCTACGACGAGTACTGCGCGCGCGTGCGCCGTTTCCTGCCGGGCGCGCCGCTGCCGGGGCAGCCGGTCGCGTACTGGAACTGGACGCTCTTCCGGCAGAACAACGCGGTCGCCAATCTCGCGGGCACGCTGGTGGTGTGGGCCGCCGTCGCGGCCTGGCTGACGCTGCGCTAGCCCGCGCCTACGCGTTCTCGGCGAGCAGCGGCGCCACTTCGGGATGGCGCTGCACCCACACGCGCACGTAGGAGCACACGGGCAGCACGTCCACGCCGGTTTCCTTCGCGTGGTCGAACGCCGCCTTCACCAGCGCCGACGCGATGCCGCGGCCTTCGAGCTGCTGCGGCACTTCGGTATGCACCAGCATCATCGTGTCGCTGTGCATGCGGTAGTCGCAGCGACACAGCAGGCCGTCGACCACCATCTCGAACCGCGAGGCGTCGGGGTTGTGGCGGACGGTGACTGACGAATCCATGTCTGCCTCGCGAAGGGCCGGGCTGAAGGGCCGAGCTTGCCAGAGCGGAGCTTAGCGCCCGCGGCGATGCGATGTCGGCATCAGCCCGGGGATGTTGGTGCGCACCAGCGATTCCTGCGGCCGTGCGGGACGCGACGGCTGGCCTCGATCGCGCGGCGCGGACGGCGACGACGGAGCCGGCGCGCCGCCGCTACGCGACCGGTGCGACGGTTCCTGGCGCTGCGATTCCTGACGCGGTGGCCGTGCGCCGGATGGTGCAGGCGGCTGACCACCACCATGACCACCGCCGTGCGTGCGCGCGCCGGGTTGCGGCGGAGGTTGCACGCGCGGACCCTGCGCCGGCCGGCGCGACGCGTCCGTTCCCTTTGCGGGACGGTCGGTGCCGCGTGCGGAACCGGTACGCGGCGGGTGTGATGGCGACTTCGCCGGGCGCGCATCGCGGCGCGGCGCAGGCTTGCCCGACTTGCGCGGCGCGTGGCTGCGTGGCGCGCGCGGTTCGCGGTGTTCGACGTCGTAACCCGCGGCGCTGGCCGACGGCTGGAAACCCGGCACGTCGATGCGCGGCACGGAGCGCTTGATCAGCCGCTCGATGTCGCGCAGCAAGGTTTCCTCGTCACGGCTGACCAGCGACAGCGCCTCGCCGGTCGCGCCGGCGCGGCCCGTGCGGCCGATGCGGTGCACGTAGTCCTCGGGCACGTTGGGCAGGTCGAAGTTGACGACGTGCGGCAGCTGCTCGATGTCGAGGCCGCGCGCCGCAATGTCGGTGGCGACCAGCGCCTGCAGCGTGCCGCGCTTGAAGTCCGCCAGCGCGCGCGTGCGGGCGTTCTGGCTCTTGTTGCCGTGGATCGCCAGCGCGGTGACGCCGTGCTTCGCCAGGTAGTCGGCCAGGCGGTTCGCGCCATGCTTGGTGCGCGTGAACACCAGTACCTGGAACCACTGGTTGTCCTTGATCAGATGCGCGAGCAGCTCGGACTTCTGCGTGCGCATCACGCTGATCGCCTTCTGCACCACCGCCTCGACGGTCGAATTGCGCGGCGTGACCTGCACCGAGGACGGGTTGTGCAGCAGCGTGGACGCCAGCGTGCGGATCTCGTCGGAGAAGGTCGCGGAGAACAGCAGCGTCTGCCGCTGCTTCGGCAGCTGCGCGAACACGCGCTTCATGTCGGGCAGGAAACCCATGTCGAGCATGCGATCGGCTTCGTCGAGGACCAGGACTTCGATCTTCGACAGGTCGACCGTCTTCTGGCCGACGTGGTCGAGCAGCCGGCCCGGCGTGGCGACGACGATGTCGACGCCGCGCTTCAGCGCCTCGATCTGCGGGTTGATCGACACGCCGCCGAAGATCACGGCGCAGCGCACCTGCGGCAGGTGGCGGCCGTAGTCGCGCACGCTCTCCTCCACCTGTGCGGCGAGTTCGCGCGTCGGCGCAAGGATCAGCACGCGCGGCGGGCGCTTGCCGTGCACGGCGGGCGTGGCCGTCAGCCGCTGCAGGATCGGCAGGACAAACGCCGCCGTCTTGCCGGTGCCGGTCTGTGCGCCGGCCATGAGATCCCCGCCGCGAGCACGGCGGAATCGCCTGCTGCTGGATGGGAGTGGGGGTCGCGTAGCCGGCATCGCTGACGGCGCGGACGAGTGCCTCGGACAAGCCGAGGGCTTCAAATGCTGAATTCAATGAAAACTCCTGGGCACGGCCTGTGCGAGCACGAGGACTCGCTGAACCGGTTCAGGCAGTAGCAGATTGGATAAGGCTTCGAGGGAGGGCGGCGCTCATCGGATGGTTACCTGATGAACTGCCGCTGGACAACCGCGAGAGGTGGGTGCGAACCGGAACCGACGCACCGCAGACCGATGCGCATCATACAGCATCGACGCTAAATGCCGAAGTTCGCCCCCGACAGCACGGCGATGCCCAACGCCAGGAAGATCAGCGCAGCGATGCCGTTCATCAGCCGCTTCGGCAGCTTCTCCGCGGCGACGTTGCCCAACAGCACTGCCGGCACGTTGGCCAGCATCATGCCGATGGTCGTGCCGACCACGACCGCGACCAGCGCATCGTAGTGCGCCGCGAGTGCGATGGTCGCGATCTGCGTCTTGTCGCCCATCTCGACGATGAAGAAGGCGAGCGTCGTGGTCGCGAAGACGCCGTAGCGCGACGGCGTCTTCGGCGTGTCGTCGAGTTTGTCGGGAACCATCATCCACGCCGCCATCGCGATGAACGAAAGCCCCAGGCCCCAGCGCATCACGTCCGGACCGAGGCGATGCGTGATCCAGGTGCCGACCGCACCTGCAAGGAAATGGTTGGCCAGCGTTGCGGCCAGGATGCCGAGGATGATCGGCCACGGACGGCGGTACTTAGCGGCCAGCGCCAGGGCGAGCAGCTGCGTCTTGTCGCCGATCTCCGCCAGCGCCACGACGCCGATGGAGATGAGGAGGGCGTTCACAGCTTCGAGGTTGCCTGCCCGACAGGGCGGCGCGCATTGTAGCGCGCGCGCTGCTGCGATAATCGCAGTCTTCTGTTCAACGCATCCTCACACTCGGCGGCACAGCATGGCGCAGTACGTTTACACGATGATCCGCGTGGGCAAGGTCGTCCCGCCCAAGCGCGAGATACTGAAGAACATCTCCCTTTCCTTCTTCCCCGGCGCCAAGATCGGCGTCCTCGGACTCAATGGTTCCGGCAAATCGACGCTGCTGAAGATCATGGCGGGCATCGACACCGAGATCGAGGGCGAGGCGACCCCGATGCCGGGGCTGTCGATCGGCTTCCTGCCGCAGGAGCCGCAGCTCGATCCGGCCAAGACCGTGAAGGATGAGGTCGAGGCCGGACTCGGCGAAGTGATGCAGGCCAAGCAGAAGCTCGACGAGATCTACGCGGCCTATGCGGAGCCCGATGCGGACTTCGACGCGCTGGCGGCCGAGCAGGCGAAGTACGAAGCGATCATTGCGACCTCCGGCGCCGACGTCGAGCATCAGATGGAGATTGCCGCCGACGCGCTGCGCCTGCCGCCGTGGGAAGCGGTGATCGGCAAGCTCTCCGGCGGCGAGAAGCGTCGCGTCGCGCTGTGCAAGCTGCTGCTGTCGAAGCCCGACATGCTGCTGCTCGACGAGCCCACCAACCACCTCGACGCCGAGAGCGTCGACTGGCTCGAACAGTTCCTGCAGCGTTTCCCCGGCACCGTGGTCGCGGTCACCCACGATCGCTACTTCCTGGACAACGCTGCCGAGTGGATCCTCGAGCTCGACCGCGGCATGGGCATTCCATGGAAGGGCAACTACAGCTCGTGGCTGGAACAGAAGGAAGAGCGTCTGGAGCGGGAAGCCAAGTCCGAGGCCGCCCGCATCAAGACGATGAAGAACGAGCTGGAATGGGTGCGGCAGAACGCGAAGGGCCGCCAGGCCAAGAGCAAGGCCCGCCTGAAGCGCTTCGACGAGCTGTCGTCCTACGAGTACCAGCGCCGCAACGAGACGCAGGAAATCTTCATCCCGGTGGCCGAGCGCCTCGGCAACCAGGTCATCGAGTTCAAGGGCGTCAGCAAGGGCTATGGCGACCGCCTGCTGATCGACAACCTGAGCTTCGCGATTCCGCCGGGCGCGATCGTCGGCGTCATCGGCCCCAACGGCGCCGGCAAGTCGACGCTGTTCCGCCTGATGACCGGACAGGAGAGGCCCGACAGCGGAGAGATCGTCGAAGGTCCGAGCGTGCAGATCGCCGCAGTCGACCAGTCGCGCGAGTCGCTGCCCGATGACAAGACGGTGTGGGAAGCGATCTCCGGCGGACTCGATATCCTGCAGGTGGGCCGCTTCGAGATGCCGTCACGCGCCTACCTCGGCCGCTTCAATTTCAAGGGCGGCGACCAGCAGAAGATCGTGGGGAATCTCTCCGGCGGCGAACGCGGACGCCTGCACCTGGCGGCGACCCTGCTGCGCGGCGGCAACGTGCTGCTGCTCGACGAACCGTCGAACGACCTCGACGTCGAAACGCTGCGCGCTCTCGAGGAAGCGCTGCTCGAGTTCGCGGGCTCCGTGCTGGTGATCTCGCACGATCGCTGGTTCCTCGACCGCATCGCCACGCACATCCTCGCCGCCGAAGGCGATTCGCAGTGGACGTTCTTCAACGGCAACTACCAGGAATACGAAGCCGACAAGAGGAAGCGCCTCGGCGAGGAGGGTGCCGCGCCGCACCGCCTGAGATTCAAGCCGCTGACGCGGGGTTGAGGCAACGCCATGTGCCGTCGCCCCGGCGAAGGCCGGGGCCCGATTTGCCACCACATCAACTTCGATCCCGGCCTTCGCCGGGATGACGGAAGCATCGAGCAGCTGTTCCCGCGAAAGCGGGGACCCATTTTGACCGGGTCGCGCGGACCGCAGCATGGATGAAGTCGACACCCTCATCGTCGGTGCCGGCGTGGTCGGCCTGGCCTGCGCACGCGCGCTGGCCCTCGCCGGCCGTGGCGTGCTGATCCTCGAGTCTGCGCCCGGCATCGGCATGGGTGTGAGCTCGCGCAGCAGCGAAGTGATCCACGCGGGCCTCTACTACCCGACCGGCATGCTCAAGACGCAGCTGTGCGTGCGCGGCAAGTCGCTGCTGTACGACTACTGCGCGGCGCGCGGCGTGCCGCATCGGCGCTGCGGCAAGCTCATCGTGGCGACCGCAGACGCGCAGGACGCGCAACTAGCGACGCTGGCCGCCCGCGCCACGTCCAATGGCGTCGACGACCTGCGCCCGCTGACGCGCGCGGAAGCCGTGGCGCTCGAACCCGAACTGCGCTGCACGTCGGCACTGCTGAGTCCGAGTTCCGGCATCGTCGACACGCATGCACTGATGCTCGCGATCCAGGGCGACGTCGAGTCTGCCGGCGGCGCCGTCGTGACGCGGACGCGCGTCGCGCGTGCACGCGTGGTCGACAGTGGCATCGAGGTTTTCACGGCCGACGGCACGGCGCTGCGCGCGCGGCGGTTCGTCAATGCCGCCGGTCTCGGCGCGCAGGCACTGGCTCGTGCCATCGAAGGCTTCCCAGCCGAACGCGTGCCGCCGCTCTACATGGCCAAGGGCAACTACTTCGCGCTGTCGGGCCGCGCGCCGTTCTCGCATCTCGTCTATCCCGTGCCTGAAGCAGCCGGCCTCGGCGTGCATCTGACACTCGACCTCGGCGGGCAAGCGCGTTTCGGGCCTGACGTGCAGTGGATCGATACCGAGGACTACACCGTCAGCACGGCCAGTGAGGCGCACTTCACCCGCGAGATCCGCCGCTACTGGCCGGCGCTCGCCGACGGCGCGCTGCAATCCGCGTATGCAGGCATCCGGCCGAAGCTCCAGGCACCGGGCGATGCATCGGCCGCGGACTTCTGTATCGAAGGTCCGGCCGGGCACGGCGTGCCCGGCGTGGTGCAACTGTTCGGCATCGAGTCGCCGGGCATCACCGCGGCACTCGCGATCGGTGAGTACGTGACCGGGATGGTCCGCTGACGAGGACGCGCGGGTCGTGTGGACCCGCGCATCGGTCGCCCGGCCGATCGATGTGCGCCGCCCGGCCGTCGTCGGCCGGAGCGGGCGCATGGCTGCCGCTCAGCGGTAGAAGTACGGGTCCAGCACGCTCACTTCAGTGATGCTGCCCACCGGCAGCCGATTGCGTTCGCCCGCCTTGCGGATGGCGTCGGGCGATGGGGCGTCGTAAATGCAGAAAGTCTGCTTCCGATCGGGGCTGACGTAGGAATGCACCCAGGTGACGCCCAGATCAGCGTTGGTCGCGATGACGCCATCCAGTGCCTTGCGGCCGTCCGCGTTCAGCGGGATGGACAGGCCATCGGGGAATGTGCGTTCGATCATGTAGCGGGGCATCGTGGTCTCCTTGGACACCAGCGAAGGCTGGGTCGGCATTGTGCGCGCCGGTACGCGCGCCCGCCACACTTTCTTTCGTCGGTCCCGGACGAGCGGTGTCACTTCTTCAGGCCGGCCCGTGCCTGCTCAAGCGCCCGGCGCGGATTGACCGGCGTCCTGCGTCCGTCGTCGGTCCTGTCGGCCGTCTGCACGAGGATCGCGATCACCTGCGTCGGCGTCAGTGCCGGATTGACGGCGAGCATCTTGGCCGCGAGGTTCGTCACCTGCGGCGCGGCCATCGACGTGCCGGAATAGGCCACGCGATCGCCGCCAGGCAGGACGCTTTCGACCTGGTAGCCGTTGGCATGCACCTTCACCGTCGGGCCGTAGCTGGTGAACGACGCCTCGTCGCCGGCCTTGTCGACCGCGCCCACCGTCAGCAGGTTGGGCAGCACGATGTCGGCCGGCGCGTCCTCGGCGAACGACGCGTTCTCGTTGGAGTTGCCTGCGGCCGTGATGAACAGGATCTCGGGCGCGGCCGCGAAGGCGCGCTCCAGCGCCTGCTTGCCGATATCGAACATCTCGCGCGCCATTTTCCGGCGCTCTTCCTGCGTCTTGCCGATGCCGCACAGCTCCAGGTCGTTCTCGATGCCGTTGACGCTGCCGCCCCAGCTCATGTTGACGACGCGCGCCCTTTGCCGGCGGAAGAACTCGACGGTATCGACCATCATCTTCGCGTCCTTGCGTGCCTGCGCCATCGACGGACACGGATCCGGGACCAGCGTGTTGCCATACTCCATGCGGCCCACCAGCAGGCGCGCGTAGGGGTTGCCCTCCATCGCGATGCCGGCGACGTGCGTGCCGTGCGTGTAGTTGCTGGCGAGCTGCAGTTCCTCGACCGTCGGCTTGTACTGCTCGCGCGGCAGCGTCGACAGCAGCTGCTTGACCTCGTTGGCCTCAGGTGAATCGATGTTCGACTGCAGGTCCGAGAAACCCTTGCTGCGCGCCTTCATCGCCGGCAGTCGCGCCTGCATCGCGGGCGTCAGCACCTGCAGCTCGGTGTTCTTCGGATTGGAATACTTGTCGAAGCCGATCAGCACCGGCGCGCCCTTCGCGTCGCGCACCACGCGCTGTTTGAACAACGCGGTGTCGACGCCGCTGTCCCACACGCCGACGATCACCGGCGTGTAGTCGCGGCCCGGATCCAGCGTCACGTCGCGGGCCGCCCAGATGTCGGGCTTCTCGACCTTGTGCGCCGCCAGGTACGCCGCATACGAGTCGATCAGCGCCTGCTTCAGCGGCAGCCGCATCGTGAGCGTGTAGCGCGTGGCGACCAGGCCCGGCGCGAGGTCGCTCGACAACGCGCCCGTCTTGTCCGCGGTGGCCTGCAGCACCTCGTTGACGTAGCCGAGCAGGCGGCCCTCGCCCAGCAGCTCGGCGCCGGCCTTCGCCTCCTTGATCTCGTTGCCGACGACGTCGTAGGGCAGCGGCTTCAGCGCGGCATCGAGGCTCGCCTTTGCCGCCGCCGCATAGGCCGGGTTGGCGAGGCCGCCCGCGGCCTTGCGGCCATCGATGATCGCGCGCGCCTGCAGACCGGTCAGCAGCTTGTCGGCAGGCTTCTCCTGCAATGCGCGGATCTGCTCGACGCGTTTCAGCGCGTCGTCGTCGCGGCCTTCGAGCACATCGAGCTGCAGCAGCGTGCCCAGCAGCTGACGTTCGCTCGATTTGTCGGCGATGTCGTACCTCGCCAGCACCGACTCGATGTCGCGGCGCAGGGCCGCGCTGAAGGTTGCGAAGGCCTGCGGATCCTTCAGCAGTGCTTCGAGGGAGCCCTTGTCCGGATAGGTGAAGCGCGGCAGGTCGGCCGCCCTTTC
>JBGAIO010000053.1:0-17542 GCA_044225415.1 Burkholderiaceae bacterium
CCTTCGCCGAGGCGATCCACAAGCAGTTTCCCGGCAAGATGCTGGCGTACAACTGCTCGCCGTCGTTCAACTGGAAGAAGAACCTCGACGACTCGACGATCGCGAAGTTCCAGAAGGAACTCGGCGCGATGGGCTACAAGTTCCAGTTCATCACGCTGGCCGGCTTCCACTCGCTGAACTACTCGATGTTCAACCTGGCCTATGGCTACGCGCGCGAGCAGATGAGCGCATTCGTGCAGCTGCAGGAGGCCGAGTTCGCGGCGGCCGACAAGGGCTTCACCGCGGTCAAGCACCAGCGCGAAGTCGGTACCGGCTACTTCGACGCGGTGACTACGACCATCGAGCGCGAAGCGTCGACCGGCGCGCTGAAGGGCTCGACCGAGGACGAACAGTTCTTCGAGCAGAAGGCGCAGAAGAAGGCGGCCTGACCGGCTGACAATGGATCCTCGCTCTCGCGGGGATGACAGCACGCTGCTACGTCGCCCCGGCGAAGGCCGGGGCCCAAATTCCTGACGGCAAACGAACTTGGGTCCCGGCCTGCACCGGGACGACGGCATCGACTTTCGCCGCGCGCCGTTCACCTATACTCGACGCAAGACCCTGCGGCCGCGCCGACGGGGCCGCGTCGATCGCACATCGACCTTCCCGCACATCCCCACGGAGACAGTGGCATGAGCCTTCCCACCGGCGTGACCATCACCGCGCCGCTCGCACCCGGTTACGAGCGCGTCCTGACCCTGCCGGCGCTGCAACTGGTGGCCGACCTGCATCGCGCCTTCGAACCGCGCCGCCAGCAGCTGCTGGCCGAGCGCATGGCGCGCACGAGGCGGCTGGATGCGGGCGAGCGCCCGGATTTTCTCGCTGCAACGAAGTCGGTGCGCGACGGCCACTGGACCATCGCGCCGGTGCCCGCGGACCTGCAGTGTCGTCGCGTGGAGATCACCGGACCGGTCGAACGCAAGATGATCATCAACGCGCTGAACTCGGGGGCCGATTCATACATGGCCGACTTCGAGGACAGCAACGCGCCGAACTGGGACAACCAGGTCGCGGGCCAGATCAACCTGATGGACGCGATCCGCCGCGCCATCACGCTGGAGTCCGGCGGCAAGTCGTACCGGCTCAACGACAAGGTGGCGACGCTGGTCGTGCGCCCGCGCGGCTGGCACCTCGACGAGAAGCATTTGAAGGTGGACGGCCAGCGCGTGTCGGGCGGCATCTTCGACTTCGCGCTCTACATGTTCCACAACGCGAAGGAACTGCTGGCGCGCGGCTCGGGGCCGTACTTCTATCTGCCGAAGATGGAGTCGCATCTGGAGGCGCGCCTGTGGAACGACGTGTTCGTCGCCACGCAGAAGGCGCTGGACATTCCGCAGGGCTCGGTGAAGGCGACGGTGCTGATCGAGACCATCGTCGCGGCCTTCGAGATGGATGAGATCCTGTACGAGCTGCGCGAGCACTCGGCCGGACTGAATGCCGGACGCTGGGACTACATCTTCTCGTGCATCAAGAAGTTCAAGGTCGACCGCAGCTTCTGCCTGGCCAATCGCGCGACGGTGACGATGACGGCGCCGTTCATGCGCGCCTACGCGCTGCTGCTGCTCGCCACCTGCCACAAGCGCAACGCGCCGGCCATCGGCGGCATGAGCGCGCTGATCCCGATCAAGAACGATCCCGCGGCCAACGACAAGGCCATGGCCGGCGTGCGCTCGGACAAGGCGCGCGATGCGACCGACGGCTACGACGGCGGCTGGGTGGCGCATCCGGGCCTGGTGCCGATCGCGATGGAGGAGTTCACGAAGGTACTCGGCGATCGCAGGAACCAGATCGACAAGAAGCGCGACGACGTGAAGGTGGCGGCGGCCGACCTGCTGAATTTCCAGCCCGAGACGCCGATCACCGAAGCCGGGCTGCGCATGAACATCAACGTCGGCATCCACTACCTGGGTTCATGGCTGGCCGGCAACGGCTGCGTGCCGATCCACAACCTCATGGAAGACGCCGCCACTGCGGAGATCAGCCGCTCGCAGGTGTGGCAGTGGATCCGCTCGCCGAAGGGCGTGCTGGACGACGGACGCAAGGTCACCGCCGAACTGGTGCGCGCGCTGATCCCCGAGGAACTCGCGAAGGTGAAGGGCACCGTCGGCCCGGACTCGCCGACCTACGATCGCGCCGCGCAGATCTTCGAGCAGATGAGCACGCAGGACGCGTTCAGCGAGTTCCTGACGTTGCCGCTGTACGAAGAACTGGCGTAGGGCAGATCACACTGCCGTCGCCCCGGCGCAGGCCGGGGCCCGATTTGCGTGGCAGAAAATTGGATCCCGGCCTTCGCCGGGATGACGGACGCGCTGTCGTCAGTCCTCCAGTTCCGCCTTCGCCAGTTCCACGTCCAGCCGCTCCATCGCATCGAGCGGCTCGCACTCCGCCGCCTCCCCGTACAGCGTCTCGGCCTGCTTCAGCGCCTTCTTGCCTTCCAGCATCACCAGCCCGTTCGCATACTCGATGCGGGCGATGGCGGAGTCCGGGTTGAGCTTGAGCGCGGCCTGGTAGCTCTTCAGCGCCCTTCTTCGCGCCGTAGGTCAGTCCGCCGATCATCGCGCCCACCTTGTCGATGACTTCGGCGTGGTACGACGCCAGCGCGGTGTGCGCATCGGCATGCTTCGGTGCGAGCCGGATCGTCGTTTCCAGCGCAGCCTTCACCTTGCCGCCGATGCCCTGCGCCAGCGCCTTCGCGACCGAGATGCCCTGCGCGTAGCGGCCGAGGGCGTAGGCCTGCCAGTAGTGCGCATTCGCGTCCTTGGGCGCCTTGCCCTGGCGCGCCAGCGCGCGATCGGCGACTTCCTCCAGCAGCGCGAGCTTGCGCTTGTCGTTGTCCTCGAGGTAGTTGGCGTAGATGGCCTGCGCCTTGTTGGCCACGTTCACGCCGGCGTCGCCAGCCGCGAGGCCCGCCTCCGCGGCCTTGGCGAAGTCGCCCGCGTGGAAGGCGATCCATGCCTGCAGCACCTCGTCGTCCTTCGGGAGAGGCTCGGCATCGCCGCGATGCAGCCGGTCCCAGTTCTTCTTCAGCGTCGCTGCGGTGTACACGTACTGCTTGTCCGGATACGGGAACTTCGCCCAGCCCTTGGCCATCGTGTGTCTCCGTTGTGTTCTTCTGGTTTCAGTTCTGCAGATACTCGCCCGCGAGCTTCTCGAACAGCTCGCGCGATGCACCGGTCAGGTACGGCGCCGTCAGCGCCATCACCTGGTAGCAGCCGCGTTGCAGCGCCGCGCCGATCACCTCGGGCTCGTTGAAGCGCCGAGGGTCGAGGACATACGAATACGACAGCCAGTACGTGGCGACCACCACCATGTTGGTCGCGAGCGCCTCGATCTCGCGCGCGTTCGCCTTCAACTCGCCGGCACGCACCAGCCCATCGCACAGCAGCCGCGCAACCTTGACCTTCTGTGCCAGCAGCTGCTTGAACTTCAGCTCCAGCGTGCGGTTGTTGGCGAGCAGGTTGTTGAGATCGCGGTAGAAGAACCGGTACTTCCAGATCAGCTCGAACAGCACATGCAGGAACAGCCACGCGTCCTCGACGTTCGGCGAACGATCGGCCGGCACCGCCAGCAGCTGGTCGATCTCGCGCTCGAACTGCTGGAACACGCAGTTGATGATGTCGTCCTTGTTCTTGAAGTGGTAGTACAGGTTGCCGGGGGAGATGTTCATCTCCTCCGCGATCAGCGTGGTGTTGACGTTGGGCTCGCCGAAGTCGTTGAACAGGCGCAGCGACAGGTCGAGGATGCGCTCGCGCGTGCGTCGCGGAGGTTTGCGTTCCATGTGCGGGGCGTGGATGGCCGACAGCGGCCGTGCGGCGGTGGGAAGACCTGTGCGCAGGATAACGCAGCCGCCGCGCCGCGGCAGCGAGAAGCCCCGCTATGCCGCGCTGCCCGTGTAGATCAGCCAGCGCTGCAGGTCGTCCAGCGTGTGCGTCAGCGACCGGGTGGCGGCGGTGGAGGCCGTCTCGCGCCACAGGCCGCGGCTGCGCCGCAGGCTCTTCACCAGCGTCAGCGACTGGTCGCGCAGCACCTCGGTGCGCAGCGCGACGCCGTGCCGTGCCAGCACCGGCGCGAGTTCATGTCGACGCGCCCACAACTCGGCGCGTGTCTTCTGGTACGCGTGCTCGCACAGCCGGCGACGGCTGGAATACGAGAACAGGTTGGTGAAGAACATGTCCGCGTCCGCGCGGTTCGGCTCGAACAGCAGGATGTCGGTCTTCGGATACGCGGTCTTGTAGCGCTCGAGCCCTGCGCCGAGGCGCGAGTGGATCAGCGAGCGGAAGGTCTGCGCCAGCACCACCGGCAGACCGCCTTCGACCAGCTTCTGCAGCCCGTGCTCGCCCGTGCCGGCGAAATCGCGGCTGCCGGGTGTGGAGTCGAAGGGCACCAGCGGGTTCATGCACAGCATCAGGTCGACGCCGTGCTCGAGTGCCACGGACGCGTGCAGCGTCTTGCGCAGCGCGCCGTCGACGTAGTAGTGGCCGTCGATCTCCACGGGCGGGAACAGTCCCGGCAGCGCCGCGGAAGCCTGCACCGCGCGCGAGATGGGCACGTGCTCCGTGCCCGCGCTGCCGAACGCCACGGACGCGCCGGTGTCCAGGTCGGTGGCGACCAGGTACAGCTGTCGCGCCAGCTTCCTGAAGTCGTTGGTGCGACCGGGGGCGGAGAACACCGCCGACAGGTAGCGGTCGATGTCGTCGCCGCTGAAGACCCCGGTGGGAATCGCGCGACCCAGCCGCGAGAACGCGCTCATCATCGAACTCGCGCCGCCGAACGCGTAGTGCCACACCGCGCCCGCCAGCAGCGGCGGCAGCGAGGTCAGCCGGCGCGCGTATTCGCGCAGCGCAGGACGCAGCAGCATCGCGGGTTCAAAGCGGTCGCGGGTCTTCTCGCCCTCGATGAAGGCGCGTGACATCTGGTGCGGCGTCAGGCCGTTGGCGAGGCCCGCTGCGATGAAGCCGCCGGCGCTGACGCCGACGTAGATGTCCAGGCCGTTGAGATCGACGCCCTGCAGCGACTCGGCCAGCGCGGAGAGCGCGCCGATTTCGTAGATCGCGCCCAGCGGCCCGCCGCCGGCGAGTGCCAGGCCGACGCGCGGGTGCGCCGGCGCGCGCGCGCGTCGCCGGGATGCGCGAGAGGGCTTGTGAGGTTTCATGCGCGACCTCGTGCCGGCAGCGCCGGGTGCCGAGTCACCTCATTCAGCTCCGCCAGCGGCGACGCCAGGCCACGACGTGTCACGTCGTGGCCGACGGCGTCGCGCGCCGCTGTCAGCGAGGACGCCGACGCGGGCGTCAAGCGGCCTTGCGGGCGCGCTTGGCGGGCGCCTTCGCGGGCTTGGCCTTGGTCAGCGTGGCGACGCTGCGCGTCAGTTCCTCGACGCGACGGGTCAGCGCCGCGATTTCCTTGTTGGTGGGCACGCCGAGCCGCGTCAGCGCGCGCTCGACGCGCTGCTCGAATACGGTCTCGAGCTTGTCCCACGTTCCATTGGCCTGCTTCTGCAGATTCGCTGCCACTTTCGTCACTTTCGCAGTCACGTCGTTGACGGTGTCTTCGGTGGCCTGCATCGTGCGCTTCTGCATGCCGGTGCCTTCGCGGACCAGGGCCTTGAACACCTTGCGGCCTTCCTGTTGCGTCTTGGCAAACGCACCCAGACCCGCCAGCCAGATCTCCTGCGCCGATTCCTTCACGGCTGCACGCAACTGGTTGTCGCTGTCCGACCGCTGTGCCATCGCCTTGAGCTTCCTGACCATCGCCGCTCCTCTTGCTTTCGTGAGCCATTCCCCTGAATCCCGGGGCGGGAGACTTCATGGTCGAAGTCTAGGAGCCGCCGTTAGAGCGGAACAGCCAGTGCATAGAGCGGCGGCTCTAGCAGTTAGCTGGGCGCTACACTGCAACGAACAACCAGACAAAGCGTCCGGCAGGGCGCGGAGGAGACATTGATGGCGTACTTCATCACCGGCGCCACCGGTTTCATCGGCAAGCGACTCGTGGCGAAGCTGCTCGCGCGGCGCGGCGCGGTCGTGTACTTCCTGATCCGGAAGGAGAGCCTCGACAAGGTGCCGGCGCTGCTTGAATACTGGGGCGCGACCGAAGACCGCGCGGTGCCGGTGGCTGGCGACCTGGCGCAGCCGCTGCTGGGGCTGTCCAAGGCTGACCAGAAGAAGCTTGGTGGCAAGGTGCGGCATTTCTTCCACCTGGCCGCGATCTACGACCTGAAGGCCGACGCCGACAGCCAGATCGTCGCCAACATCGAAGGCACGAAGAACGCCGTCGCGCTCGCCAACGCGATCGATGCGGGCATCTTCCAGCACGTGTCGTCGATCGCGGCGGCTGGCATGTATGAAGGCGTGTTCCGCGAGGACATGTTCGACGAGGCCGAGAACCTCGACCATCCCTACTACGCCACCAAGCACGACTCCGAGAAGATCGTGCGCAAGGAAGCGAAGATGCCGTGGCGGGTCTATCGCCCGGGTCTGGTCGTCGGCGACAGCCGCACCGGAGAAATGGACAAGATCGATGGCCCGTACTACTTCTTCAAGCTGATCCAGAAGATGCGCGGGCTGCTGCCGCCGTGGATGCCGGCGATCGGCATCGAGGGCGGCCGCATCAACATCGTGCCGGTGGACTTCGTGGTCGACGCCATCGACCACATCGCGCACGCGAAGGAGGGCGACGGCAAGGCCTTCCACCTGGTCGACCCGACGCCGTACCGCGTGGGCGACGTGCTGAACATCTTCGCCAAGGCCGCGCACGCACCGCAGTTCTCTCTGCGCGTCAACGCGGCGCTGCTGGGTTTCATCCCGAGCAGCGTGCGGCGCGGCATGCTGTCGCTGACGCCGGTACGGCGCATCCGCGACGCGGTCATGAAGGACCTCGGCCTGCCCGAGGACATGCTCTCCTTCATCAACTATCCGACGCGCTTCGACGCGCGCCAGACGACGGCCGCGCTGAAGGGCACCGGCATTGCCTGCCCGCGGCTGGAGGACTACGCGTACCGGCTGTGGGACTACTGGGAACGCAATCTCGACCCGGATCTGTTCATCGACCGCACGCTGAAGGGCCAGGTGCGCGGCAAGGTGGTCGTGATCACGGGCGGTTCGTCGGGCATCGGCCTGGCGGCCGCCCACAAGATCGCGCAAGCCGGTGCCACGACCGTCATCGTCGCGCGCGATCCGGAGAAACTCGCCGCGGCGAAGAAGGAAATCGAACAGACCCTGAAGACGGACGACAACGCCAACGGCGGCAAGGTGCTGACCTTCTCCGCCGACCTGTCGAGCCTGGACGGCGTGGACAAGGTCGCCGCGTGGGTCATCGAGACGCTGGGCGGCGCCGACGTCCTGATCAACAATGCGGGCCGTTCCATCCGCCGCGGCATCGAGGCGAGCTACGAGCGCTACCACGACTACGAGCGCACGATGCAGATCAACTACTTCGGCGCGCTGCGGCTGACGATGAGCCTGCTGCCGCACATGACGGCGAAGCGGCGCGGCCACATCATCAACATCTCGTCGATCGGCGTGCTGACCAACGCGCCGCGCTTCTCCGCCTACGTCGCGTCGAAGGCCGCGCTCGACGCGTGGACTGCGTGCGCGTCGTCGGAGTTCGCCGACGTGGGCGTGAAGTTCACCACCATCAACATGCCGCTGGTGCGCACGCCGATGATCGCGCCGACCAAGCTCTACCAGAACGTGCCGACGCTGTCGCCGGAAGAGGCCGGCGACATGATCGTGCGCGCCATCGTCTACAAGCCGGCACGCATCACCACGCGGCTGGGCGTGTTCGGTGCGGCGCTGCACGCCGTCGCGCCGCGCGTGGCGCACATCGTGATGAACACGACCTTCCGCATGTTCCCGGATTCGGACGCGGCGAAGGGTGGCAAGGAAGGCGAGAAGACCAAGGCCAGCGCCGACCAGATCGCGTTCGCGAACCTGATGCGGGGGATTCACTTCTAGCGTTGGAAAATTGGGCCCCGGCCTGCGCCGGGGCGACGGCGCAGTGTGCCGTCATCTCCGAGAAGGCGGGGATTCCATCTTCCCCGTGACGTCGCCCCGGCGCAGGCCGGGGCCTAATTTCACGGTCTCACGCCGGCAACGGCCGCTCCACCACTTCGACCAGCCTGCGCAGCACCTCGTCGCTCCCGGTCATCGCCAGATGTCCGATGCGTTCGAACCACACCGCTTCGGAACCCGCCAGCACCTGAGCATTGCGCGGCACAATCAGGTTGTCGTGCTGGCTGGCGAAGCAGACGAACTCGACCGGCTCGGCGCTGCGCGCCAGTGCCGCGACATACTCGCAGTCACGTCGCATCTGGCGCGCATTCTCGCCGCGGCCGAGGCGTGCAAACAGCGTCCCGTGGTGCGGTGTGTCGATCGTGACGACACGCCCCACCGCGTCATGGCCTCGGCGACGCAGATAGGTGCGGGCTGCGAGACCTCCCATGCTGTGGCAGACCAGCGTCACGCGCGCCGCCCCGGTCTCCGTGCGCAGCCGCGCCACGGCCTGCGCGATGCCTTCCGCATAGTCGTCGACCGATCCGTACGGCGGCTCGAGATTCACCGTCGCGCAGTTCCAGCGCCGCGGCAGGTCGTCCTTCAGCAGCCACGGCCGCCACACCGCGCGGTTGCACATGTAGCCGTGGATGAACAACACCGCGGGCCGCTGCGTGCCGGCCGCCATCGCAGGCTCCGCGAAGGTCGCGCGCCACGGCTGATCGATGTTGAAGGCCATGAACGAGCGCCACGTCTCGCCCCACCACACGCCAAGCAGCGCGAACGGACCGATGCGCGCGATCGGACGGCGGTCGGTCAAGGCGCCGGTGACGAACTCGATGGCCAGCGGCACGCCGTGGATCACCAGCGGCAGCATCAGGGCAACCAGCACCGCGAGCCATGCCGGGTTGCCGAGCCACACGAGGCTCGACGCCAGCATCAGCGCGAAGATCGCGACGACGACGTTCGTGACCTGCAGGATGCGCGCCAGCATCAGGCTTCCATCGCGGCCCGTCGGCGCTCGTCGACGTCGATCCAGTTCCACTTGCGCGAGGTGAAGCTGTGGCGACGGAAACCGATGACCCACGGGTGCGTGAGGTCGATGGTGATGCGGTTCAGGTGCAGCAGGTAGGGCATGTAGGCGGCCAGCACGCGGCTGGCCTCGCGCAGCAGTGCAAGGCGTTCGGGACCGTCCGGCAGCACGCGCTGTGCCTCGAACAGGCGGTTGTAGGCGGGCAGGTCGAAGCGCGCGTCGTTGATCGATTCGCGATTCGGACCGTAGGCCATGCCGAAGATCGTGTCGCTGTCGGGCTGGCCCACCTGCCACGCGTAGCCCCACATCATCAGTTGCCCGGCCATCGACAGCCGCACGAGTTCCGGCCACTGCGCGAGGCGAAAGCGCGTGCGGATGCCGATCGCCGTCATGTACTTCTCCCACAGCTCGTTCTGCGCGCGGTCGCGCTGCGTGGAGGTGGCCGCGATCTCCAGCGTCAGTGGCTGGCCATCGGGCTGTTCGCGCCAGCCGTCGCCGTCGCGATCGACGTAGCCGAAGGTGTCGAGCAACGCGCGGGCACGGCCCGGCGAGTACTCGGCCATGCCCGTGCGGAACGCCGGGTCGAAGCCGAAGGTGCCGGGCAGGAACGGCGACTCGGCCACCGTGCCGAAGCCGCGGAACAGCGACCGGATGTACTCGCGCGTTTCGAATCCCAGGTGCACTGCTCGGCGCAGCGCGACCTTGTCCGGCGTGTAGCCGCCGACGACGGGATGCTCCATGTTGAAGTACTGCAGGGCCACGTCGGACATCGCCGTCAGGCGCATGCCGACGCCGCGCCGCTGCAGGAAGGGCGCGAGCCGGCCGTTCGGCGCGGCGAGGCTGCCGAGATCGGTCGGCACCGGATCCAGCATGTCGAGCTTGCCCTGCAGGAACGCCAGCCAGCGCGGCTGGGACTCGTCGATGATCGACACCTCCACGCGATCGACGATCGGCAGCCGCTTGCCTCGCAGCGCTGCCGTGTGCGGGGCGAGATCGGGTGCGTCGTCGGCCGCAGTGAAGTCGTAGCGCACCTCGCGATAGCCCGGATTCCGTTCCAGCACGATGCGCGACGAACGCGTCCAGGCCGCGAGCCTGAACGGGCCGGTGCCGACGGGGTGCGCCATGATGTCGTCGCCGTAGGCCTCGACGGCGCGACTTCAGCGCGTCGGCGCGCAACTCGGACAGTCTGAGCACGCGGCTGTTCTCCAGCACGAACAGCATCGGGCTCTTCCAGCGTGGGTCGTAGATGCGCTTCCACGAGTACACGTAGTCGGCCGCGACCAGTTCGCGCGGACGGCCCTTGAACGCCGGATCGTCCTGGAAGAGGATGCCCGGCTGCAGCCGGAAGGTGAACGTGCGGTAGTCGGCCGACACCTCGGGCATCGCGACCAGCGTGTTCGTCCGCATCGCGGCCGGCCGCGCCATGTAGTCGAATTCCAGCGGCGCGTCGAGGATGTGGCCGATGACGGTGCGCGAGTACAGGTCCTGCACCTGCACGGGATCGAAGCCGGTTTCGGCGATGGGGAAGGCGACGCGCAGGGTCTTGGGCGAGGACGACGCCGCTCCCGCGCCGGCGCCGGTCATTGGTGCGGCGGCGAGCAGGCCTCCGGCTTGCAGTAGCCGGCGACGGCTGGAAGCGCGGGCGGTCAAGGTGTAGGCGGCGAACTCAGCCGATTTCGCGTGCGCGCCGGTCCGCGTCGACGTCGATCCACTTGAACCAGTCGCGATAGAAGGGGTGACGACGGTAGCCGATGACCCACGGATGTACGAACCCGTTGCCGATGCGGTGGCCGTGGAACTTGTAGGGCATGTACGCCACCATCAGGCGATTCATCTCGCGCATGGCTGCCAGTCGCTCCGGACCATTGGGCAGTCGTGCCTGCTCGCGATACAACTCGTCGAAGGCGGGTAGCTGGAGCCGCGCATAGTTGGCCGCGCCGATGTTGGGGCTGAAGCCCAGGTCGTAGAACGTCGACGCATCGGGCTCGCCGGCACTCCAGCCCAGCGCCCACATCATCAGCTTGCCGGCGCGCGCGCCCTTGGCGTTCTCGGGCCACTGGCCGATATCGAAGCGCACGCGCAGCCCGATCCTCGTCAGTGATTTCTGCCAGAGCTCGTTCGAGGCGCGCGAGAATTGGTCGCCCTGCGTGGTGAACTGCAGCAGCAGCGGCTTGCCATCCGGCTGCTCGCGCCAGCCATCGCCATCGCGGTCGGCATAGCCATACGTGTCGAGCAGCGTATTGGCTCGGATGGGATCGAAGACGCCCATGTCGCTGACGAAAGTGGGATCGAAGCCCCACACGCCGGGCGGAACGGACGACTGCGCCGGCACCATCTGGCCACGACGGATGTCACGGATCTCGCGCTTGAGGTCGTAGGACAGGCCGATGGCCCGGCGCAACGCCACCTTGTCGGGGGTGTAACCACCGACCAGCGGATCCTGCATGTTGAAGTAGCTGATGATGATGTCAGGCAGCACGGCCCGATCGAGCCAGATGCCGCGCTTGGCCAGTGCTGGCGCGACCCGACCGTTGGGTGCAGCCGTATCGAGCAGTTCACCGGGCGAACCGATGTCGAGGTCGCCGTTGAGGAAGGCGAGCCACTGCGGCTGCGTCTCGTTGATGATGGAGATCTCCACCCGGTCGATCAGCGGTACGCGCTTGCCGGCCAACTGCTGTGCAGCTTCGATGCCACGGACGTCATCGGCTGCCGGAGTAGTCGTATAGATCTCTTCGCGGAACGTGGGATTGCGCTCCAGCACGATGCGCGACGCGCGCCGCCAGTCCGCCAGCCGGAATGGCCCGGTACCCACGGGCCGTCCCTGCAGTTCGGTCGGGTCGACGGACTCGACGACCTCGCGCGCCACAGCGCCAAAGTAGTTGGCGATCGCGAAGTTGTAGAGGAAGCGCGGACTCGGCTCGGCCAGCCGCACCTCGAAGACGTAGCGGTCCAGCACGCGGATGCCGTCCACGGGCCGGTCGTAGTCGAAGCGGCCGGTCTTCTGCGCTTCGGTGCGCAGCGCCTCCATGCCGAGCGGCTTGGCAATCGACAGCACGGCGTAGTGCGGGCTCTTGAAACGCGGATCGAATACGCGCTTGAACTGATAGACGCAGTCGGCCGCCACCATCTCGCGGCGCTGGCCCTTGAAGGCCGGATCGTCCTGGAAGTAGATGCCGGGGCGCAGCCGCACGGTAAAGGTGCGATCACCGTCCGACGAACGCGGCATCTCCGCCGCCGTGCACAGCATCAGCTGCGCCGGCCGCGCCAGGTAGTCGTACTGCAGTGGTGGCTCGAAGATGTTGCGGATGACTCCATTGGAATAGAGGTCCGATACCTGCGCTGGATCGAAACCGGTCTCGGCCGCGGGGAACGATGTGTATAAGGTCTTGGATCTACGGGTGAGCTGCGCAAGAGTGCGCGTAGGCAGCGCCGCGAGGGCTGCGGTGGTTGCAGCCGAGCCGAGGACGAAGTCGCGGCGCGCAGAGTAGGATGCTTCGCTGTCGATCGTCACGCTCATCGCAGTGCCTTCGCCTGCTCGTCCGCATCGATTTCGACGCACTCCCACCAGTTCAGCCAGTACGGCGGCCGCCGGAAACCTTCGACCCACGGCCACGCGAGGTCCGTGATGATGCGATGAACGCCCCAGATGTAGGGTGAATAGGCGGCGAGTATGCGCTTGGCCTGGTAGAACAACTGTTCGCGTTCCAGGCCGTCGGGCAGGTCGCCGATGCGTGTGTAGGTCACGTCGTAGGCTTTGTTCTCGAATCGCGCGAGGTTCTGGCCGCCCTTGTGCGAAGCGGCTCCCTTGTCCAGTGCCGATTTGCCGTCCGGCGCGTCGGCCGAACTGCCCACGCGCCACACCATGAAGTTGCCGGCGCGCACGTTCTTCAGGTTCTCGGGCCACTTGGCGGGTTTGAACTCCGCCTTGATGCCAATCGCCGCAAAGTCCTTGCGCATCAGTTCATCGAGTCGTCGCGACAACTGGTCGGGCTGGGTGGAAACGGTGACGATCAGCGGCGAGCCGTCAGGCTGCTCGCGCCAGCCGTCGCCATCGCGATCGATGTAACCATAGGTATCCAGCAGTGCCCGCGCGCGCGCCGGGTCGTAGCCATCGCTGCGATAGGCAGCGTCGTAGCCGCTGGTGTTGGGCGTCAGCGCCGCCTGCGCGGGAACCGCCTGCCCCTTGCGCTCGAGTCGGATTTCCGCCGGCGTGTTGGTCGCCAGGGCCAGTGCGCGGCGCAATGCGATCTTCGACGCCTCGTAGCCTCCGACCACAGGATCTTCCATATTGAACACCGCCACCGTCACGTCCGATGCGAGTACGCGATAGGCGCGCAAGCCCTGACGCGCCAGGTTCGGCGCCACCTGGCCATTGGGAACCGCGATGTTGGCGTAGTCGTTGGGCAACAACCACAGCAGATCCTGCGCTTTCTGCAGGAACGAAAGCCAGCGCGGCTGCGCCTCGTCGATGATGGAGATTTCCACGCTATCGATCATCGGCAGCTTGCGGCCGCCGAACTTCTTCAGCAACGCCTGACCCTCCGCATCGTCTGCATTGGGCTGGAAGTCGTACACGGTGTGCCGATAGGTCGGGTTGCGCTCGAGGATGATCTTCGAAGAGCGCCGCCACTCCTTCAGGCGGAAGGGTCCGGTGCCCACGGGATGGCCCATGATGTCGTCGCCGTATGCCTCGACCACTTCGCGCGCGACCGCACCCAGCAGGTCGCCTCCGGCCAGGGTCTGGATGAATCGCGGCTGCGGTCGCTCGAAGCGGAACCGGATGGTGTTGCGGTCCAGTGCGCGCAGTCCTTCGACCTCGGTGTCGTAGTCGAATGTCTTCTTGTCCTTCACCACCGCGTCACGCAGCGGCGCCATGCCCAGCACTCGCAACTCCTGCCACATCGCATAGGCGGGCGACTTCCAGCGCGGGTCGTAGAAGCGCTTGAAGGCGTAGACGTAGTCGTGCGCGGTCAGTTCGCGCGGCTTGCCCTTGAAGGCCGGATCGTCCTGGAAGAAGAGGCCGGGCTTCACTCGCACGGTCCAAGTGCGGAAATCCTCGCTGACCTCGGGATCGCCTTGGGCCGTGGCGGGCCGGATCAGGTAGGGCCGGGCCAGATGGTCGTACTCGTACAGGCCCTCGAAAATGTGTGCAGTGACGATGCGCGAGTACAGATCGACGATCTGGACAGGATCGAAGCCGGTCTCTGCGATCTGGAAGGCATAGCGGAGCACTTTCCGCGGCGCGTTGGTCTCGGCCTTCGTCTGAGCCTGCACGGCCAGCGGCCCTGCACCAGCCGCCAGCGCGGCCGCCTTCAGCAATGCGCGCCGCGCGTCGTCGTGTTCTTCTTTCATGTCCCTCATGCCAAGGCTCTGGCCTGCTCGGCTCCGTCGATGTCGACGTACTGCCACCAGGCGTTCGAGTAGTACTGCCGGCGATAACCCTGCACCCACGGCCACGCCAGGTCCGTGAGGATACGGTGGACCCCGAAACGATAGGGCGCGTACACCGCCATCAGGCGCTTGGCTTCGCGGAAAAGTTCCTCGCGCTCCGGGCCGTCGGGCAGTGCACGCGCCCGTTCGTAGATCTCGTCGAAGCGCTTGTCGCGGAAGCGCGCCAGGTTCTGGCCGCCGACGTGGATCGATGCGCCGCGGTCCAGCGACGACTGGCCGTCGGGTGCCGCAGCGGAGTAGCCGAGGTTCCAGACCATCAGCTTGCCGGCGCGTGCGCTGCGCAGGTTCTCGGGCCACAGGCCGGTGACGAACTCGACGCGGATGCCCAGTTCGGTCATGTCCTTGCGGCGCAGTTCGTCGCGCTGGCGCGCCTGCTGATCGGGCGTGGTGTTCCACTTCAGCACCAGCGGCGAGCCGTCGGGCTGCTCGCGCCAGCCGTCGCCGTCGCGGTCCACGTAGCCGTAGAGATCCAGCAGTGCCTTCGCCTGCGGCAGGTCGTGGGCAGAGGCCGGATTGATGAAGGCCGGGTCGTAGCCCGTGGTGAAGGGCATGTTGGTCGACTGCGCCGGCACCGCCTGGCCGCGCCAGAAAAGCCGGATCTCGCGATCGACGTTGAAGGCCATGCCGATGGCCCGGCGCAGTGCCACCTTCGCGGGCTCGTAGCCGCCGACCACCGGGTCTTCCATGTTGAAGTAGGTGAGCGTCACGTCCGCATTCAGCGTGCGGAACATCTGCACGCCCTGGCGTGCGAGGTTGGCGGACAGCTTGCCGTTGGGCGCGGCGATGTTGACGAATTCGTAAGGCAGGCGCGGCAGCACGTCGAGCTGGCGATTGAGAAATGCCAGCCAGCGCGGTTGCGTCTCGACGATGATGGAGATCTCCACACGGTCGATCATCGGCAATCGCTTCCCGCGGAACTTCGCCAGCATCGCCTGGCCTTCGGCATCGTCCGGCGATGGTTGCGCGTCGTAGACGACCGGGCGGTAGCCTGGGCTGCGGGCCAGCACGATCTTCGACGAGCGCCGCCATTCGGCGAGGCGGAACGGCCCTGTGCCCACGGGATGCGCCGGTATCTCGTCGCCATAGGCTTCAACCACTTCACGCGCGACCGCGCCGTACAGGTCGCCGCCGGCGAGAGTCTGTATGAAGCGCGGCAACGGCCGCTCGAAACGGAAGCGCAGCGTGTAGCGGTCGAGCGCGCGCAGGCCTTCCACCTCGGTGTCGTAGTCGAATGGTCGCCTGTTCTTCAGTGCTGCGTCGCGCAGTTCGGCCAGCCCCAGCATGCGGGTCTCGGCCAGCGATGCGTAGGTGGGCGATTTGGTCTGCGGATCGAAGAAGCGCTTCAGCGAATAGACGTAGTCGTGCGCGGTCAGTTCGCGGGGCTTCCCTTTGAAGACCGGGTCGTCCTGGAAGAAGATGCCAGGCTGCACGCGGAGGGTCCACGTGCGGAAGTCGGCTGACACCTCGGGCATGCCGTCCGCCGTGTCGGGCAGGATCAGGTACGGACGGGCCAGGTAGTCGTAGCGGTACAGCCCGTCGAAGATGTGCGCCGTGACGATGCGCGAGTACAGATCGCTGATGCGCGCCGGGTCGAAGCCGGACTCGGCTACCTCGAAGGCGTAGCGCAGGGTCTTTGTGCCTGGGCGCTCGTCCGCGGCGTCGGCCGGCGTCATCGCGCCGGCCAGGCCGAGCGCTGCGGCGGCCTTCAAAGCGCGGCGGCGCGGCGTCTGGAAGGCGCTGCTCACGCCCGCGCCTGCCACTGCTCGCCCGCGTCGATGTCGACGTACTTGTAGAAGTCGCGCATGAACGGATGGCGGCGGAAGCCCACGACCCACGGATGCATCACTGACGTATCGATGCGGTGACCGAGGAACTTGTAGGGCGCATAGGCGACGAAGAGCTTCTTCGCATCGCGGAACATCGCGAAGCGCTCGGGACCATCGGGCAGCATGCGCTGCTGCGAGTACAGGCGATTGAAGGCGGCGAGGTCGAAACGCGCGTGATTGGCCTGTCCCTTGTTCGGTCCGAACCCCAGCGCGAGGAAGGTGTCGCCTTCCGGCTGCGTGGCATGCCAGCCCACGCGCCACATCATCAGCTTGCCGGCCCGCGAGTTCTTAAGGTTCTCGGGCCACTTCGCGCTCTTGAACACCATGCGCACGCCGAGCGCGGTCATCTGCTTGCGCCACAGGTCGTCGAGCTGGCGCGACAGCTGATCGGGCTGGGTGGCCACCTCGATGATCAGCGGCGTGCCGTCCGGGCGTTCGCGCCAGCCGTCGCCGTCGCGATCGACGAAGCCGAAGGCGTCGAGCAGCGCCTTGGCGCGCGCCGGGTTGTATTAGCTCATCTCGCTGCGGAACTCCGGGTCGAAGCCGGCGGTGAGTGGCGCGACCGGGGACTGCGACGGCACCGACTGGCCCATGCGCACCAGCCGGATCTCGTCGTCCGCGGAGTAGCCGAGAGAAATCGCGCGGCGCAAGGCGACCTGCTGCGGCGTATAGCCGCCGACCACGGGATGCTCCATGTTGAACAGCGCCATGTCGACCGAGGCGCGCGGCGTGCGGTCCATCTGCACCCCGCGCTTCGCCAGGTTCGGCGCGAGCTGGCCGTTCGGCACGATCAGGTTGGCGAGGTCGACCGGGATTTCATCGACCAGGTCGTGCTCGCCGTTCAGGAAGGCCAGCCAGCGCGGCTGGTTCTCCTCGACGATGTCGATCTCGACGCGGTCGATCATCGGCAGCGTGCGGCCCGCGAGGCGCTGGGCCAGCGCGGACCAGCGCGCGTCGTCGCTGGCGGTTGCGCTGTAGACGTCGCGGCGATACGTCGGATTGCGCTCCAGCACGATGCGCGACGAGCGTCGCCAGGCGGCGAGCCGGAACGGGCCGGTGCCGACGGGATGCGCCATGATCTCGCGGTCGTCGTAGCTTTCGACCACTTCGCGCGCCACCGCGCCCATGAAGGCATGGTCGGCCAGGTATTGGTAGAAACGCGGACTCGGCTCGCCGAAGCGGAATTGCAGGGTGTAACGGTCGAGTGC
>JBGAIO010000164.1:0-2270 GCA_044225415.1 Burkholderiaceae bacterium
ACGCGGCGCGGCGCGGGCTACACGGCGCTGCCCGACGGTGTCGTGAAGTTCACCGTCGAGTTCGACGGCCCGGCACTGCGCAAGCTTGCCGGCGACGCGCCGCTCACCGCCGACGTGTCGGTCGGCGGCGGCCAGACCGTGGCACTCATCTTGCATAGGAACGAGGCGACCGGCGCATGGCGCATGGTTCTGCAGGCGCGCCGCGCCGACAAGGACAAACCGATGGAGCTGCGCGCCTTCCTGCGCAAGGACTCCGAAGTGCTGAGTGAAACGTGGAGCTACATCGTCCCTCCCCTGTGATCCGCGCCGACGCCACCGGCAATCCTTACCGGCCGGCGTTGCGGCGTTCGTCGCTCCGGTCGCAGCGGTGGGGCGCGCTGAATCCCTTCGCATGGCTGATGCGGCGGGATGCCGGCCCGCGGCCGATGCGCGGCGTCGCTGCGGGCGCGCTGCGTGGTGGACGGCGGCGCCGCCTGGTGCTGCTCGCGCTGTCCCTCGCGCCGGGCCTGTATGCGACATGGTTGATGGCCGGCATGCTGCCGGGCGATTCGAACACGCCGCCGGGACTGGCCGAGATGGCGCTGCTCGGCGTGTTCGCCGTGCTGTCGTGCTGGCTCGCCGCCGGGTTCTGGACGGCGCTGATGGGATTCGTCGTCGCGTTGCGCGGTGGCGATCGCCACCTGGTCTCGCGCTCGGCCGCGACCGGGGCGGCCCTCGACCCGTCGGCGCGTACCGCGATCGTCATGCCCATCTGCAACGAGGACGTGCGGCGCGTATACGCCGGACTGCGTGCCACCTGGGAATCGCTGCACGCCACCGGTGAAGACGCGCACTTCGACCTGTTCGTGCTGTCGGACACCGGCGATGCGGACACGGCCGTGGCCGAGCTCGATGCATGGCACGTGCTGCGCGAAGAGCTCGGCGAGCGCCACGGCGTCGAGCCGCGCATCTTCTATCGTCGCCGCCAGCGGCGCGTGAAGCGCAAGAGCGGCAATCTCGACGACTTCTGCCGGCGCTGGGGCCGCGCGTACCGCTACATGGTGGTGCTCGACGCCGACAGCGTGATGAGCGGCACCTGCCTCACGACGCTCGTGCGGCTGATGGAAGCCCGGCCCGATGCCGGCATCATCCAGACCGCACCCGAAGCCGCGGGCCGCGACACGCTGCATGCGCGTGCCCAGCAGTTCGCCAACCAGGTCTATGGACCGCTGTTCACCGCCGGACTGCACTTCTGGCAGCTGGGCGAGTCGCACTACTGGGGCCACAACGCGATCATCCGCCTGCAGCCGTTCATGCAGCATTGCATCCTCGCGCCGCTGCCCGGCCGTGGCTCGCTGGCCGGCGACATCCTGTCGCACGACTTCGTCGAGGCCGCTCTGATGCGTCGCGCAGGTTACGGCGTGTGGATCGCCTACGACCTGCCCGGCAGCTACGAAGAAACGCCGCCCAACCTGCTCGACGAACTGAAGCGCGACCGTCGCTGGTGCCACGGCAACCTGATGAATGCGCGCCTGATGTTCGCGCGCGGCATGCATCCGGTGCATCGCGCCGTGTTCCTCACCGGCGCCCTGTCCTACGTGTCCGCGCCGCTGTGGTTCGGCTTCCTCGCGCTGTCGAGCTGGATCCTGCTGGCGCATGCCAGTGCCGATCCGCAGTACTTCGTGATGCCGCACCAGCTTTTTCCGCTGTGGCCGTCGTGGAGTCCGCAGCACGCGCTGCCGCTGATCGCCGCGGTGCTGACGCTGCTGTTCCTGCCGAAGTTGCTGGCCGCGATCGTCGCCGGCGTGCGCCAGGCGTCGGCCTTCGGCGGCGCATGGAATCTGGCGAAGAGCGTGGCCGCCGAGATGCTGCTGTCGGCGCTGCTGGCGCCGGTGCGCATGCTGTTTCATACGCGCTTCGTGTTCGCCGGATTGTCCGGCTGGTCCGTGCAATGGAAGTCGCCGGCGCGCGCCGACGAGGCAACGACCTGGGGCGAAGCCCTGCGCCGTCACGGGATGCAGACCCTGCTCGGCGCCGCGTGGCTGGCCGTGTTCGTCTGGCTCGCGCCGTCCTTCGCGCTGTGGGTCGCGCCGGTGGCGCTCGGCTGGATCCTCGCCGTGCCGATGTCGGTGCTGACCAGCCGCGCCGGCATCGGCAGGCGCCTGCGCAGCGCGGGCTGGTTCCTCACTCCCGCAGAGACGCGCCCCCCGGCGGAGCTGCTTGCGACCGCCGACTACGCCGCCGCGACGCGCCTGCTGCCGCGCTTTGCCGACGCCATCGTCGATCCCGAA
>JBGAIO010000054.1:0-18029 GCA_044225415.1 Burkholderiaceae bacterium
TCGACGCTCTGGCCGCCGGTGGCGCCGAACAGCGAGTTGGCCTGCAGGCCTTCGCCGGTGTCCTTGAACTTGTCGCTGCCTTCCGCCTTGCGCTTGCGGTACCAGCTCCAGCCGAAGAGTCCGGCGAGCAGCGCGATGATGCCGGCCAGGCCCAGTTGCGTCGTGGTGTTGCCCAGCAGGTCGCTGAAGAAGCCCGGCTCTTCAGCGGGCGGCGGGGGCGGAGGCGGCGCTGCCTTCTTGGCGACCGGCGGCGGGACCGGCGCGGGCGCCGGTGCGGGCGGGCTTTCAGCCTTCGGCGGTTCCGTCGGCGCGGCGGCTGCGGGCGCCGGGGTGGGCGCTGCAGCCGGCGCGGGTGTCGGCGCCGTAGCGGCGGGTGCAGGTGCGGGCGCGGCAGCAACCGGTGCTGGCGTCGGCGCGGCGACCGGCGGCGCGGCCTTTTCAGCGGACTTCTGGGCGGCAGCGCCCGCCTTGCTCTGGACTTCGAGCGCCTTCTGGATCGCTTCGTTGGTCTTCTTCAGCTGCTCGGCGCGCTCCTGCTCTTCGCGCATGGCGCGCGCCTTGGCGGCGGCTTCGTCGCCCTTGGCAGCGGCGCCGGCGGCCTTCTCGTCGACGCGCGCGATCTTCAGCTGATCGCCGCCCGGCTTGGCCGTCGCACTCTTGTCTTCGACCTTGGCGGTGACGCGACCGCCACCGGCTGCGGAGGTCGGCGCCGCAGCCACCGGCGCGGTGCCGGCAGCCTGCGCGAGACGGCTGCGATAGGCCGAGAAGTCGGCGCTCTGCGCCACGACTTCACGGCGCGCGTCGGGCTGCGCCAGGGCCACTGCCTCGGCGTCAGTCGGAATGGTGAGCTGCGCGCCGGAGCGCAGCAGGTTCATGTTGTTGTTGATGAACGCCTGCGGATTGGCGCGGAACAGCGCCACCAGCATCTGGTCGAGCGACGCCGTGCTGCGATTCGCGTTGGCGATCTTGCCGAGCGTGTCGCCGGCGGTGACGGTGTAGCTGCCGCCCGATGCCGTGGCCGCAGCTGGCGCCGGCGCGGGGGCCGGTGTCGAGGCGCGTGGCGTCGGAGCGGGAGCAGGCGCAGCCGCAGACGGCGCCGACGACGGCGGGACTTCACGCACGCGCGGCGCGGTGGCCACCGGGGCCGGCGGCGCGGCCGGCGCGACGATCTCAGGCGTCGTGCGCAGTGCGGGCGGATCCAGCAGCACCGTGTATTCGCGGACGACCCGGCCGGTGGCCCAGGTCAGTTCCACCATCAGGTCGAGGTACGGTTCGTTGACCGGCGCGGCCGACGTGATGCGCACCATGTAGTTACCGTCGGGACGGCGGTCCAGCGCGAACTTCAGGTTGGTCAGCGCCGGATTGAATTCGAGGTTGGCCGCGCGGAAGGCCGACAGCGGCGCGAGCCGCACTGCCAGCGTCGGCGATTCGTCCCGACCCACCGCCGTGACTTCCAGCTCGGCGCGCAGCGGCTGCCCAAGTCCCGATTGCACCGACAGGCGACCCAGCCCCGCCGCGTCGGCGTCGAGCGTGGCGAGCCCGAGGCCTAGCGCAAGCGAAAGCGCGCACCACATGGGCGCGCGCAGGAATTTTGCGGATGGCATCGAGCCCCCTGCCGTTTTAAAGTGTTTTTCGAACATAACATCATGGACTTAGGGCGGCAAGCTTAGAAATAGCCGTAACTCACGCCTATTTGCGGGAATGAAGCCAAGCCGCAAAAGTGGCGCTGATCGGACGCTGTCCGCATCCTGTCCGGCCATGTCCGGATGTTCGCCGCCGCTGTCGTCCCCCCGAGAGCAGGCCCTCATTGTGCGCACCCGGGGCCGCGCCTAAAGCCCGAAATGCGGCGCTTCCGCCGGCGAAGTGGACTGGAGCGGGCCTGCGGCGTGTTTACAACGCTTTGAGCAGGATGCGCAGCATGCGCCGCAACGGCTCGGCCGCGCCCCACAGCAGCTGGTCGCCGACGGTGAACGCCCCGACGTAATCGTCACCCATGGCGAGCTTGCGCAGCCGTCCCACGGGGATTGACATCGTGCCGGTGACTGCGGCAGGCGTCAGTTCGCGGATGGACGCTTCCTTGGTGTTGGGCACCAGCTTCGCCCACGCGTTGTAGCCGCGTACCAGATCCTCGATGTCGGCCAGCGACGCAGCGCGCTTCAGCTTGATGGTCACCGACTGCGAATGGCAGCGCATCGCGCCGACGCGCACGCAGATCGAATCGATCGGCGTCGCGGCCGTGCCGAAGGCCGGGCCGCGGCCCAGGATCTTGTTGGTCTCGGCGCCGCCCTTCCATTCCTCGAGGCTGGTGCCGTCGCCGCGGTCAGCGTCGATCCACGGGATCAGGTTGCCGGCCAGCGGCACGATGAAGTGCTGCGTCTCTTCGGCGGTCAGGCCGCGCTGGCGCACGGCGATGCGCCGGTCGATCTCGAGAATCGCGCTGGCGGGATCGGCGAGCAGGCCGCGCACGTCGGCATTCAGCGTGCCGAACTGCGTCAGCAGCTCGCGCATGTGCTGCGCACCGCCGCCCGACGCCGCCTGGTAGGTGGTGCAGGTCATCCAGTCGACCAGGTCATGCTCGAAGAGCGCGCCCAGTCCCATGAGCATGCAGCTCACCGTGCAGTTGCCGCCGATGTAGTTGCGGATGCCCTTCGCGAGCGCGGCATCGATGACTTTTCGGTTCACGGGATCGAGGATGATGACCGCGTCGTCGTTCATGCGCAGCGAGCGCGCGGCATCGATCCAGTAGCCGTTCCAGCCGGTGGCACGCAGTTTCGGATACACGTCCTTCGTGTAGTCGCTGCCCTGGCAGGTGACGACCACGTCCTGCGCGCCCAGCGCATCCAGGTCGTCCGCGCGCTTCAGGCCGGCCTGGCCGCGTGGTACCGCGGGGGCGGCACCACCGGCGTTCGACGTGCTGAAGAACGTCGTGTCGACGAGATCGAAGTCGCGCTCCGCGCTCATGCGTTCCATCAGCACGGACCCGACCATTCCGCGCCAGCCGACGATGCCCAGCTTCATGTGCTTCCCCTGAATGCTCTCTGCAGTGTCTCGTTGTTCATCGCAGTGCGGCCACCACTGCGTCGCCCATCGCCGCGGTGCCGACCTTCGCCGCGCCCGGCGCCGCGATGTCGGCCGTGCGCAGGCCCTGCGCCAGCACCGCGCGCACGGCGGCGTCGATGCGATCGGCGAGCTGCGGACGCTGCAGCGAGTAGCGCAGCATCATCGCCGCCGACAGGATCGTCGCCAGCGGATTCGCGACGCCCTTGCCCGCGATGTCCGGCGCGCTGCCATGCGACGGCTCGTACAGGCCCTGGCCCTTCTCGTTCAGCGATGCCGACGGCAGCATGCCGATCGAGCCGGTGAGCATGGCCGCCTCGTCGGAGAGTATGTCGCCGAACATGTTGCCGGTCACGATCACGTCAAACTTCTTCGGCGCCTTGACGAGCTGCATCGCCGCGTTGTCGACGTACATGTGCTCGAGCTGCACGTCGGGATACTGCGCGCCCACCTCGGTGACGACGTCCTTCCAGAACTGGAAGGTCTCCAGCACGTTGGCCTTGTCGACGCTGGTGACCTTGCGGCTGCGCTGTTGCGCGGCCTTGAAGGCGACGTGCGCGATGCGCTCGATCTCGGGGCGGCTGTAGCGCATCGTGTCGAACGCTTCCGGTGCGCCGGCGAAGGCGCCATCGGGAGCCGTGCGGCGGCCACGTGGCTGACCGAAGTAGATGTCGCCGGTCAGTTCGCGGACGATGAGGATATCGAGGCCGGCGACGAGCTCGGGCTTCAGCGACGACGCGTCAGTCAGCTCGGCGTAGCACAGTGCCGGACGGAAATTGGCGAACAGGCCGAGCTCACGGCGCAGCCCGAGGATCGCCTGCTCGGGCCGCTGCGCGCGCGGCAGCGTGTCGTACTTCCAGTCGCCGACCGCGCCGAACAGCACCGCGTCGGCCGACTTCGCCAGCGCCAGCGTCGCGGCCGGCAGCGGCTCGCCGAAAGCGTCCACCGCGGCGCCGCCGACGTCGGCGAAGGCGAATTCGAAGTCCTCGCCGAGCGCGCGCAGCACCTTGACGGCCTCGGCGACGATCTCGCGTCCGATGCCGTCTCCGGGCAATACCGCGATTTTCATGTCAGCACCGCCCGGCCGTTCCGAAGGTGCTGACCGCCCCCTCGGGGGGCAGCGAACGCAGTGAGCGTGGGGGCCATCACTTCTCCTCTGGCGGGGTTCATCACGCTCACCCCGCCCTGCCCCGCACGCAGTTCGAGGAATGTCGTCAGGTCGTTTTGACCAGCCACGGCTGCTCGGCGAGCCGCCGTTTCTCGAAGGCCGCGATCATGTCCCGGCGCCGCAGCGTCAGGCCGATCTCGTCCAAGCCCTTGACCAGGCAGTCCTTGCGGAACGCCGCGATCGGGAATGCGTGCTCGCGGCTGTCGGGTTCGACGACCACCTCGCGCGGCAGGTCGATCGTCAGCCGATAGCCGACATGCGCCGCCGCTTCATGGAACAGCCGGTCGATGACGATCTCCGGCAACACCACCGTCAGCAGCCCGTTCTTCAGGCTGTTGTTGTTGAAGATATCGGCGTAGCTCGGCGCGATCACCGCGCGGAAGCCCGCCTGCAGCAGCGCCCACGGCGCGTGTTCGCGCGACGAGCCGCAGCCGAAGTTCTTGCGCGCCAGCAGGATCGACGCGTCGCGATAGCGCGGCTGGTTCAGCACGAAATCCGGATTCAGCGGACGCTTCGCGTGGTCCATGCCGGGCTCGCCATGGTCGCGATAGCGCCACTGGTCGAACAGGTTCGGGCCGAAGCCGGTCCGCCTGATCGACTTCAGGAACTGCTTCGGGATGATCGCGTCGGTGTCGACGTTCGCACGGTCGAGCGGCGCGACGATCCCGGTGTGGACGGTGAAGGCCTGCAGGCTCAAGCGACGCTCACATCTTCTTCTTGGTGTCCTGCGCCGCCTTGTCGACGGCGCTGCCCGCGGCCTCGACGTCCTTGCCCATGCCGGCGATGGTGTTGCAGCCGGCAACCAGGATGGCCGCGGCCAGAATCGGCAACAGTGTCAGCAGCAGCTTCTTCATTGCAGTTTCCTCACGTCGGCAAAGTGCCCTTCGATGGCCGCCGCGGCGGCCATCGCGGGCGAACCAGATGCGTACGGCCGCCGGCACCCTGGCGGCCTTCGAAGTTGCGATTGCTGGTCGACGCACAGCGCTCGCCCGGCTCGAGCCGGTCGGCGTTCATCGCCAGGCACATCGAGCAGCCGGGCTCGCGCCATTCGAAGCCCGCTGCTCGGAACACGTCGTGCAGGCCTTCCTTCTCGGCCTGCGCCTTCACCACGCCCGACCCCGGCACCACCATCGCGAGCTTCACGTTCGGCGCCACGCGGCGGCCGAGGCGCTTGACCACGCGCGCGGCGTCGCGCAGGTCCTCGATGCGCGAGTTCGTGCACGAACCGATGAACACCTTGTCGACGCGGATGTCGGCGATCGGCGTCTTCGGCGTCAGGCCCATGTAGCGCAGAGCACGCTCCATGCCTTCGCGGCGCACCGGATCCTTCTCGGCGTCGGGATCGGGCACGGCGCCGTCGATGGCAGTCACCATCTCCGGCGACGTGCCCCACGTGACCTGCGGCTTGATCTCCTCGGCGCGCAGTTCGATCACCCGGTCGAAGTGCGCGTTCGCGTCCGAACGCAGTTCACGCCAGCGTGCGGCCGCCTGCTCGAACATCGCGCCCGCGGGCGCGAAGGGACGGCCGCGCAGGTAGTCGATGGTCTTCTGGTCGACCGCCACCATGCCCGAGCGCGCGCCGGCCTCGATCGCCATGTTGCACACCGTCATGCGACCTTCGAGGCTGAGCGCCTCGATGGCGCTGCCGCCGAACTCGATGGCGTAGCCGGTGCCGCCGGCGGTGCCGATGCGGCCGATGATCGCCAGCACGATGTCCTTGGCGTGGCAGCCGCGCGGCAGCTCGCCGTCGACCTTCACCAACAGGTTCTTGGCCTTGCGCGCCAGCAGCGTCTGCGTGGCCAGCACATGCTCGACCTCGCTGGTGCCGATGCCGAAGGCCAGCGCGCCGACCGCCCCGTGCGTGCTGGTGTGCGAATCGCCGCACACCACCGTCATGCCCGGCAGGGTGGCGCCTTGCTCCGGCCCGATCACGTGCACGATGCCCTGACGCTTGTCCAGGAACGGGAAGTACGCGGCGGCGCCGAATTCGCGGATGTTGGTATCCAGCGTCACGACCTGCTCGCGCGAGATCGGATCCGTGATGCCCTCGTAGCCGTGCTCCCAGCCCTGCGTCGGCGTATTGTGGTCCGCCGTCGCGACCACCGAACTGATGCGCCACGGCTGGCGGCCGGCCTCGCGCAGACCTTCGAAGGCCTGCGGGCTGGTCACTTCGTGCACCAGGTGGCGGTCGATGTACAGCAGCGTCGTGCCGTCGTCCTCGACGTGCACCACGTGGTCGTCCCAGAGCTTGTCGTAGAGCGTGCGCGCGGCCATGGGTAAATTATGCCGTAGCGCACCCGTGCCCAGCGGCGCCCGGACAGGAGCGAACTTTGGCGGCGCCCGACGAGTCGAAGTCGACTATGGACCGTCCCGACAACCGCGCAACTCTGCAGCGCCGGCATCTGCTGGCCGGTATGGCCAGCGCACCGCTGGCGGCCATCCCGGCCGCCAAGGCGCAGACGGCGCTGCGGCCTTCGCCGGCGCAGACGCTGGGGCCGTTCTACCCGCGCAATACCGCCGAACGCCCGCAGGCGACGGATGCGGACCTGCTGACCGTGCAGGACGGCAAGGTGCTGAGCGAAGGCGTGCCGATCTTCCTGCTCGGCCGGGTGCGCAATGCGCGTGGCCTGGCACTCGCCGGGGCGACCGTCGAAATCTGGCAGTGCGATGGTTTCGCGGTCTATCACCATCCTGCGGGCGGCGCCGTCGAACAGCGCGACGTCCACTTCCAGGGCTACGGCGTGGCGCTGACCGATGCGGCGGGCGATTTCCGCTTCCGCACGATCCGGCCGATCGCCTATCCGGGACGCACACCGCATATTCACGTGCGTATCCAGCCGGCCGCGGGACAGGGCCGCGCGTTTGCGACGCAGCTCTACGTGCCTGACGATCCCGGCAATGCGCGCGACTTCCTGTTCGCCGGCCTGAGCCGCGACGAGCAGCAGGCCCTGCTGCTGCGCTTCGAGCCGACGCGCGACGATCACCCGCTGGCGCAGGCGACGCAGGTCACGGCGCGGACCGAGCTCGTGATCGGTTGAATCGACAATGGATCCCCGCCTTCGCGGGGATGACATCGAAGCGAGTCGTCATTCCCGCGCCAGCGGGAATCCATTCTGACTTTGCCCCTTCCCCCTACTTCTTCGCCTTCTCATACAGCGGCATCACCTTCTGCACGTAGCTCTGCAGGTCCTTCAGCCGCGTTTCATTGCTCGGGTGCGTCGACAGCCATTCGGGCGGCGCGCCCGACGAGGCCTGCCCCATCTTCTGCCACAGCGTCAGCGCGGCACGGGGGTCGTAGCCGGCGCGGGCGGCGAGTTCGACGCCGATGAAGTCGGCTTCCTGTTCGTTCTGTCGGCTGTTGGGCAGCACGAAGGCTGCGTTGCTGACGGTGCCGGCGAGCTGCGGATCGATGCGAATGCCGGTGAAGATCTCCAGCGCGATTGCGCCGACACTGGTCGCAGTGTCCGTGGCCATCTGCCGCCCCATGCGCTCGCGCGCATGCTCGCGCAGCGCGTGTGCGATCTCGTGGCCCATCACCGCGGCGAGTTCGTCGTCGGTGATCTTCAGCTTCTCGATCAGCCCGGTGTAGACGGCGATCTTGCCGCCCGGCATGCACCATGCATTGACGTCCTTCGACGTCAGCACGTTCACTTCCCACTTCCACTTCAGCGCGTCCTCGCGGAACACGCCGACCTGCGGGATCAGCCGCGCCGCGACCGCGCGCACGCGCTGCACCTCCTGCGGGTTCTGGTTCAGCAGCCCTTTTTTCTGCGCCGTGGCCAGCACCTGCGCGTACTCCTGCGCTGCCTGCTGGTCGACCTGCGCGCTGCTGACCAGCGTGGTCATGGTCTGCTTGCGGTCGATGCCGATTGCGCCGCCCTGCGTGGTCTCCACCGTCTGGCACGCGGCGAACGCGAGCAGCACGACGGCGCTCGCGAGCGTCCTGCAGCCTGTCGTCGTCAGCATGGTTTCTTCTCCGTCATTTCCGATGGACCGGCCCCAGTTCATGCGGCCCTGCTTCCCTGTAGCCAGCATCGTGCCGGCGCGCCCGCGCCAGCGCCCAGGCACCGAGCAGCGCAGCGGCGCTGCCGCAGCCGAAGGCCCATTGCGGGCCGGCCCACGTCCACAAGTATGCCGCCACCAGGCTGCCCGCCGACCCGCCGGCACCATAGGCTGCACTGATGTACAGCGCCTGGCCGCGCGCCGCCGCGCGTCCGGGAAACCAGCGCTGGACGGTCATCACCGATGCACCATGATGCACGGCAAAGCTCACCGCGTGCAGCAGCTGCGCGATGGCCAGCAGCCACCACACGCCCGCGAACTGCCCGATCAGCAGGAAGCGCACTGCGGCGACGAAGAAGCTCGCGGTCAGCAGCGGATACAGGCCGAAGCGCGCAAACCAGCGGCCCTGCGTATAGAAGAATGCGATCTCGAAGACAACGCTCAGCACCCAGTACACCCCGATCGCCGTCTTGCTGTATCCGAGTTGCGCCAGGTAGATCGACAGGTAGGTGTACATCGCGCCGTGCGCGAACACCATCAGCGCCGCCGACAGCAGGAACCAGCGCACGCGCGGCTCGGCCAGACGGCGGCGTACCGACACGCGTTCGTGCGGCGCTTCGTGTACCGCCTGCTCCGGCACCGCAAACGCCGCCGCCACCAGCAGCAGCGTCAGCGCGGATCCGACCCAGGTTGCCGCGCCAATGCCCACGTGGTCGAACAGCGGGCCTGCGCTCAGCACCACGACGACGAAGCCGACCGAACCGCACAGCCGCAGACGGCCGTAGCGCGTCGCCGCGTCCGCGCTGCCGCGCAGCCGCGCGGACGCCAGCGCCTCGGCGATCGGCATCTGCGCAGTCTGGAACATCGCGACCAGCACCATCGTCGCGAACACGAACCCGAAGCCGCCGGGTATGAACAGCAGCGCGAAGGCCAGCGCCAGCACGATGGCGGTCGCGCGCAGCATCGGCGTGCGGCGTGTCGCGCGGTCCGACAGCCAGCCCCACAGATTGGGGCCGACCATGCGCATCATCTGCGCCATTGCCATCACCAGGCCGATCTGGAAGGCCGTCAGCCCGCGTGCCTGGAAGTACAGCGGCAGGAACGTTCCGATCAGCCCGGCCAGCCCGAAGTAGGCGGCGTAATGGGCGCCCAGCCGCCAGAACGCCGGCAGGGACGCGACGGTGAACCGCATCAGGCGGAAGTGGAACGTGCGGGCAGCGGCGCGAGGCCGTGGTGCACGTCGGCGTTCTGGCCGCGGTGGATCAGTGCGTGGTCCATCAGCACCAGCGCCAGCATCGCCTCGGCGATCGGCGTGGCGCGGATGCCGACACAGGGATCGTGGCGGCCGTGCGTCTCGAGCGTTGTCGGCGCGCCGGCGCGCGTGATCGAGCGGCGCGGCAGGCGGATGCTGGACGTCGGCTTCACGACGATCGACACCTCGATGTCCTGCCCGCTCGAAATGCCTTCGAGCACGCCGCCCGCGTTGTTGCCGGCAGCCGTGGCAGCAGTTCATCGCCGTGTTGCGAGCCGCGCTGCATCACGGCTCGAAGCCGGCGCCGATCTCCACACCCTTGACCGCGTTGATGCCCATCATCGCGTAGGCGATGTCCGCATCGAGCTTGTCGAACAGCGGCGCGCCGAGCCCCGCCGGGACGTTCGTCGCCGTCACGCGCAGGCGCGCGCCCACCGAATCTCCGCCGCGGCGAAGCGCATCGAGCGCGGCCTCGAGCTGCGGCACGATCGCGGCGTTGGGTGCGAAGAACGGATTGCGTTCAACCTCGTCCCACGAACCGAAGTCAATGACGATGTCGCCGATCTGCTGCATGCAGCCGCGCACGAGCGTGCCGAACTGCGCACGCAGCCACTTCTTCGCCACCGCGCCCGCGGCCACCATCGGCGCGGTCGCGCCGACGAACGCCTGCCGCTGCGCGGATCGCGGTGACCGTACTTGCGCCAGTAGGTGTAGTCGGCGTGGCCGGCCGGAACGTGTCGGCGATGTCCGCGTAGTCCTTGCTCTTCGCGTCCTCGTTGCGGATCAGCAGCGCGATCGGCGTGCCGGTAGTGCGGCCCTCGAAGACGCCCGACAGGATCTCGACCGCATCGGATTCGCGCCGCTGCGTCACGTGCCGCGACGTGCCGGGCTTGCGGCGATCGAGATCGGGCTGCAGGTCGGCGACCGACAGTTCCAGCCCGGGAGGGCAACCGTCGATGACGCAGCCGATGGCGGGGCCGTGCGATTCGCCGAAGTTGGTGATGCGGAGGAAGTGGCCGAAGGTCGAACCGGGCATGGCGCCATTGTAGTCAGGCGCGGCCTTCGATCTCGTGGCGACCTGCACAGCGCCGGCATGCGGCCAGGCGGGTCGGGCCAGACGGAGGTCCGGCGCGCCCTGCAGCAAAGAGCGGCGCGGAACGAAACAGCGTTCCGCGCCGCGATCGTCGGGGGAGGCCGGCGATCAGTACCGATGGCGCATGCCGATAACGGCACTGGTGCCGCTGTCCAGATCGGTCACCTTGTCGTACATCGCCATGCAGTACAGCTCCGTGCGCTTGGATGCCGCGAAAACGTAGGCCAACGTAACGGTGTTGCGGTCGGGATCGATGGCGGCGGGCGCGGGGTTGTCCAGCGAAGTCTTCGCCCACGACACCAGGATCTGGCTGTGGCTGAAGATGGGCACGGAGGCGCCGATTTCGAAGGTGTCGTACTCGCGTTTCAGCGCTTCGTACTCTACGCTGCGCGCGTACTGGCCGTACAACTTCACCAGTTTGAAGTCGTAAGTCAGCGCCCCGAGCCACGTGTTCTGCTCGGTCTCATTCAAAAGCAGCGGGTACTTGTCCTGCGCATAAGCCACCTGCGCATTCAGGTCCCGCCAGTCGTAGTTCAGGCTGAAGCCAAGGCGTGCTTCGCCGCTCTTGTCCGCGACTTCGCTGAAGGCGTACTGCGCGCGCAGCTTCAGCCCGGCGAGGATGGGCGATTGATACGTGATGGAGTTGTTCGCAGCGAAGTCCTGCGTGGTCAGGGGCGCGGCCAGCGGCTGCCCGCCCGTGTACAGGTGGAGAAAGATCGGCGAGAACGACGACGAGTCACCGAAAGGATTGCTGGAGATCATCGTCACGAACAGTGGTGTCGCTACGCGTCCCAGGTCGACGGAACCGAATGGGCTGGACACGCCGAGACTGGCGCGCTGGCTCCACAGCGGATCGCCGGGGAAGCGGCCCTGCTCGCCCGTGTCCATGCGGACAAATGCAGTCAGGTCGACGTTGACCTTGTAGCCGCCACCCAGGTCTTCGGTGCCACGGAAGCCGATGCGCGACGTACTCAGGCCGCCGCTACCGACCACGTTGACGTCGTCGCGCCCGGACAGCTGGTAGCGGCCGGTGTAGACGTCGGCAATGCCGTAGATCAGCAGGTTGGACTGCGCCAGGCACGGTGCCGCGGCGCAGGCGGCCAGCACGGCCGCTGCGGTGAATTTCAGGATGCTCTTCATGATGATTCTTGGTGGATCGTCCAGGGTGGATCAAGGCACTCGGAAGTTGAACTCGTGGCACTGGTGGCAGTAGTCGCGCGACTTGCCATGGCCGGCATGGCAGTTGTCGCAGTCGAGGTCCGGCCCGTAGTGCGGCGAGGTGTGCGGGTTCTTCGGCTTGACGTTGGCGGTCTTGGCAAGCAGCTGCTTCGGGTCATGACAGGAGCGGCACTGGTCGCTTTCGGGAAGCGACGGCTTGCCGCTGCCGTGGCAGCTCGCGCAGTTGGCGCCTGCGAGCTGGTGCTGGTGCGACAGCGACAGCTTCAACCGCCGTTCGGAGGCCGGGTCGTGACAACCGCGGCAGTCCGACAGCTTCTGGCCATTGATGGCCGGATGCTGGGCTGGCAGCACCTTGTCGGCACCGTGGCAGGCCGCGCAGTCGGTCGGCTGCGCGGTCGGGTCCAGCTTCGGCGCGGCCTGCGCTGCTCCCGCCGTGATTCCCAGGCCGAGCAGCAAGGCCAGCCATGCGCGCGTGGCGAGGAAGGCTTTCATGGTGTTGGTGTTGCGCTGCAGGCGCGAGCGGAGGGCGAGCGCCGCCCCGCGCAGGGCTCTTCACCCTGCGCTGGGACATCCCGCCTGCCCGCTCAGCCGGCCGCGCTCTCCTTCGCCGCGTTGCGGCCGGCGATGCGACCGAACACCACGCAGTCGGCCATGGCGACCGAGCCAAGGCGCACGGCCCCGTGCACGCCACCCGTGGCTTCACCCGCGGCGTACAGCCCGGGGACAGGCTTCAGGTCGATACCGATCACCTGCGCGTTGCCGTTGATCGCCAGTCCGCCCATCGTGTGGTGCACGCGCGGCCAGAGGCGCGCCGCATAGAACGGTCCGGTGACCTGAGGATTGGCGTCCTTGAAGATCATCGCGCCCAGGTCCGGATCGTTCTTCTTCTCCACGAACTCGTTCCAGCGCTTGACCTGCGCGACGAACACGTCCACCGGCATGTTGTAGAACTTCGCGATCTCTTCGACGGTGTCGAAGCGCTTCAGCGAGCCGTTCTCGGTCGCGCCCTTGAACTGGCTGGCCGGCACGAACTTCGCGGTCGTTGGCGCGTCGGCGATGATCACCGCGGGGTGGCCCAGCAGGATGATCGCGTCTGCGCGTTCCTTGCGGTTGCCGGTTTCCTTGAAAAAGCGCTTGCCGGTGGCCGGATCGACCATCAAGCCATAGCCCACCACGCGCTCGACGAATTGCGGGATGTAGCCGAAGCCTTTCTCGTCGGGGCTTGTCCACGGGCCGAGCTGGATCCAGTCCATCTGGATGGACAGCGCGCCGATGCGGTTGGCCTCGGTCAGCGCTTCGCCCGTCGCGCCGGCGTGGTTGGTGGAGGTGAAGCGCTCGTCGAGGCGCGGATCGTGCATCTGGCGCATCGGCACGTCCTGCGAGAAGCCGCCGGAGGCCAGTATCACCGCGCGGCGCACCTGCACGGTTTCGGGCTTGCCGGTCGCCTCATCCGGGAAGCGGAAGCCCTTCTTCAGTTCGACTCCCACCACGCGTCCGCCGGCATCCACGTAGAAGCGCGTGAGCTTGGTGCGATTCTCCAGTTTGACGCCCATTTCCTTGCATTTGGCGATCATTGGATTGACCAGCCCCGAGCCGGACTCGTTGTCGGTCTGGTGCGAGCGCTTGACCGAATGGCCGCCGTGGAAGTTGACGCGCGCGAACTTCGCGCCCACCACGTTCTGGCACCAGGCCAGCGAGTCGGCCGACTGGTCGGCGATGGTCTTCGCCAGCGGTTGGTGATTCAGGTAGGCACCGGCGCGCAGCATGTCCTTGAGCATCAACTCGGGCGAATCCTCGATGCCCGCGGCCTTCTGCATCGGCGTGCCGGCCGCCGCGAAGTCGCCGCCATTGATGCTCGAGTTGCCGCCGTACACCGGCATCTTGTCGATTAGCAGCGTGTCGGCACCGGCCGACTTTGCCTCGATGGCGGCCGCCAGGCCAGCAAAGCCGCTGCCGATCACCAGCACGTCCACCGCACGGTCCCACTTGGCAGGCGGCGGGACACAGGCCGCGGATACCGCCGGGGCTGCCTGGCTCGGCAGTGCGGACAGCGCCCCGATTGCGCCCGTGGCGACACCCGTGAATTTCAGGAACTGCCGTCGAGCCAACAAGCTTTCTCGGTCGACGTTCGATTTGCTGGACATGCGGTCCTCCCCACATACCGGCCCGGCCTTGTTGCAGCCAATCTGCAGGACCTGCGAGTGGGCCTGGTTGCCTCGCCGGTCGTCGATGCGGCCACTCTGCTCTCGACATCGCCTGCAGGATTGACGAGTGTCAATTTATTTATTAACCATAAATAAATGAAACGTGACCGGTTACATCGATCCGGTACTTTTGTGGCGTGCAACACTGCGCGTTTCATACGCCAGCAACTCAGACCACAAAGTGAAGAAGGCACAGCGGTCCAGCAAGGCGAAGGCGACTGCTACACCCGCGGTCACGGTGGACAACGTGCCGCGAGTCGCGCCACCGCCCCCGACGCGCGGCCGCAAAGATCGCGGCCCGGTTCGCGGACTCATGTCCATCGATCTGAAGTTCCAGCCGCACGTGCCGGGCATCGAGTACGGCGCCCTCGACCTGCTGGTCGGCTACGCGATCCGGCGCGCAGAACTGTCGATCTACACAGATCTGCAGCCGACCTTGCAGCCATGGGGCATGACCCCGCAGCGTTTCTCCTCGCTGACCGTCATCGCCTACAACCCGGGCGTACGCATGTCCGAGCTCGCGCACATCATCGGCGTGGCGCCGAGCGGCGCAGCCATCATCGTGCAGACACTGGAGCAGCTCGGATACGTGGTGCGCACCACCTCGGCGGCCGACGCACGGGCCTACGAGGTCCGCGCCACCGATGCCGGCCGCAAAGCTCTGCGCGAAATCGAGGCAGCCGCGCTGGAGGCCGACCGGCGGACGACGCGTGCACTCAGCGAGGACGAGCGCAGGGAACTGCTGCGCCTGCTTGCCAAGTTCACACCTTAGGCGGAGCCTCTCCCGCGGTCGGACGCGCAGCTACAGATATCTTTCCTCGATGCTGATGCTGGACGCGTGGCCGACGCGCGGCAGCATCTTCTGCAGCCAGTCGGCCGCGGCCTGCCGGCCCAGCCCGTGCAGTTCCTCGAGGAAGGCGCGCGCCGTGTTGATCTTGCTGGCCGCGCCGTAGGCCGCGAGGTAGTTCTCGGCGTCGATCGCGTGCATCAGGATGCCCTTGTACTGTGCGGCATCGATGCGCCGGTCGCGCAGCAGGCGCTGCACGAAGTCGATGGCGCGCAGTTCGTGCAGCAGCGACGAGTTGAAGCTGATCTCGTTGACGCGCTCGATGATCTCCTGCGGCGTGTCGGGCACGGAGTCGCGCGCCAGCGGATTGATCTGCACCAGCAGCAGGTCGCGGGTGTGCGTGGCGTTGAACAACGGATGCAGCGCCGGGTTGCCCATGTAGCCGCCGTCCCAGTAGAACTCGCCGTCGATCTCGACCGCGCGGAACGCGGTGGGCAGTGCGGCCGATGCCATCAGCATCTCCAGCCGCAGTTCCTTGCCGCGGAAGATGCGCGCGCGGCCGGTCTTGACGTTGGTCGCGCTGATGAACAGCCGGAACGGCGCGTGCGCGCGCAGGGCGTCGAAGTCCACCTGCTTGGCCAGCAGGTCGCGCAGCGGATTTATGTCGAAGGGATTGGCCTGGTACGGTGAATAGAAGAGCGACATGACGTCGAACAGCGTCGCCGACGTGCCGCCGAGCGACGGCACCTTCCAGGCCAGCGGCGCCGCCAGTGCCATCGCATTGGGGATGTCACCGACCGCAAGCCAGAACTGCGACAACTGTTCGCGCGCGGCTTCGCGCGGATCGCGCCGCTCCGCCAGGCCCCGCCGCCAGCCTTCGGTCAGCACCACGCCATTCATCGCGCCGGCGCTCGCCCCGCTGACGCCCTCGAAAGAGACGCGTCCGTCTTCCAGCAGGCCGTCGAGCACGCCCCACGTGAACGCGCCGTGCGAGCCGCCGCCCTGCAGCGCCAGGTTCACCACCGGGCCGGCGATGGCGTCTTCTGCAGCGCCAGGTTCACCACCGGGCCGGCGATGGCCTCTTCACCGCCGCTGGCCCGGCGGCGCCCAAGGCGGGCCCCGGTATCGCTCATGCCGGGTCCTCGCCGCGCAGCGCCGCCACGCGCGCCATCAGCGCTTCCGGCGTCACGTCCTGCGGCGCCAGCGGTTCGCCCACGATCAGTTCCACCCTTGAACGGAAGCCGCGGCGCAGGCGTGCATCCACCGGCCGCGAGAACGCGGCGCCGCCGTAGCGCGAGAAGAACGAGCCCCACAGGCCGCGCAGGGCCATCGGATACACCGGCACCGGACTGCGTTCGACGATGTGCCGCACGCCTTGCCGGAACGGATTCAGCTCGCCGGTGCCCGTGAGCTTGCCTTCCGGAAAGATGCACACGAGGTCGCCGTCTGCGAGCGCAGCGTCGATGCGCTCGTTGGCGCGCGCGAGCAGCGCCGCATCCTCGCGGGCCGGCGCGATCGCGATCGCCTTCGCGTGGCGGAAGAACCAGTTCACCAGCGGCAGCTTGAAGATCCGATGGTCCATGACGAAGCGGATCGGCCGCGGGCTTTCGCCCATGATCAGCACCGCGTCGACGAAGCTCACGTGATTGCACGCGAGCACGGCCGCGCCTTCGTGCGGGATGGTGTCGGTGCCGACCGAGCGCACGCGGTACAGCGTGTGCGACAGCACCCACGCCACGAAGCGCAGCAGGAACTCGGGCACCAGCCGGTAGATGTACAACGCCACCGCGGCGTTCATCAGCGCAGTGACCAGGAAGAGCTGCGGAATCGTCAGACCGGCGGACAGCAGCGCCGCTGCGGCCAGCGCCGCCGTCACCATGAACACCGCGTTGAGGATGTTGTTGGCCGCGACGATGCGCGCCAGCCGCGAGCGCTCGGCACGCGACTGGATCAGCGCGTACATCGGCACCGAATACAGGCCCGAGGAAAGGGCCAGCAGCGCCAGGTCGGCCACGATGCGCCAGGCGCCGCGTGCAGCCAGGAACTGCGCGACGCCGCCGCCGTTCATCGCGGCAAAGCCCTTCGACGCGAAATACAGGTCGACGCCGAACACTGTCATGCCGATCGACCCCAGCGGCACGAGCCCGATCTCCACGCGCCGGCGCGACAGCCGCTCGCAGGCCAGCGAGCCGATGCCTACACCGACGGAGAACACCGCCAGCAGCAGCGTGACCACGCTTTCGTTGCCACCCAGCACTTCGCGCGCGTAGGGCGTGAAGCTGGTGAGGAAGATCGAGCCGAAGAACCACAGCCACGAGATGCCGATGATCGAATTGAACACGGCCGCGTCGCGATGCGCGAAACGCAGGTTCGTCCAGGTCTCGGTGAAGGGGTTCCAGTTGATGCGCAGCGCCGGGTCGGCGGCCGGCGAGTGCGGCACGAACTGCGCCGCCAGCCGCCCGAGCAGCGCGAGCGCCACCGCCACGACCGCCACCGCCAGTGCGCCGCGATCGCCGAACTCGCCGATCAGCAGCCCGCCGCCGATCGTGCCCAGCAGGATCGCGACGAAGGTGCCCATCTCGACCAGGCCGTTGCCGCCGGTGAGCTCATGCGAGTCGAGGTGCTGCGGCAGGTACGAGTACTTCACCGGGCCGAACACCGTCGATTGCAGGCCCAGCAGGAAGATCGCGGCGTAGGCGAGCCATGGCGAGTGCAGCAGCAGGCCCGCCGCGCCGATCAGCATGACGACAACCTCCGCGTCCTTGACGCGGCGGATGAACCGCGACTTCTCCAGCTTGTCCGCCAGTTGCCCGCTGGTCGCGGAGAACAGCATGAATGGCGCGATGAACAGCCCCGCGATCAGGAAACCCGCGATGCGCGGTTCGACGTTGCCCCAGCGCGCGGCGCTGTAGGTCGCGAGCAGCGTGAAGGCGAACTTGAAGACGTTGTCGTTGGCCGCGCCGAGGAACTGCACCCAGAACAGCGGCGCGAAGCGGCGCTGGCGCAGCAGGACGAACTGGCTGGAGGAACTCACACTCGGTGTGAAGGCGGCAGGCCGGAGCGGCAGCCGATTATGTCAGCCGACGCCGCGCGCGAGGACCCCGGCGCGGCGCATCAGCGGTCGGCGCGAACGATGCAGCGGAAGCCGACGTGGCAGGTCGAGGTGTCCACCGGCTGCGCCATGCGCGCGGCGGGTCGGTAGCGTCGGCAGTAGTTCGGCGCACACAGGTGCGAGCCACCCTTCATCACACGGCGCGGTATGCGCGGTCCGCCGTCCCCGGCGGCCC
>JBGAIO010000055.1:0-17278 GCA_044225415.1 Burkholderiaceae bacterium
CGGCGGCCACCAGTTCATGAAGCGGCGCAGCCGGTCCGGCGTCACGCGCACCGATCGCAGCGGTCCTTCGTGCCGTCCCCGGCGCCTTCCCTCGCGGAGCACTTCGTTCGACATGGGCTGCGATTCTATAAGCCGCACGGAGCCACGCGATCGACCGGCGTCGCGGCCTTCTTGCTACGCTGCCGCCGATGAAAGCGCTCGGCCACCTGCGTGTGCTGGACCTGACCCGCGTGCTGGCGGGGCCGTGGTGCACGCAGCTGCTCGCCGATCTCGGCGCCGACGTGATCAAGGTCGAGCGGCCCGGCAGCGGCGACGACACGCGCGCCTGGGGTCCGCCCTTCCTGCGCGACGCCGACGGCCACGAGACGGGCGAGGCCGCCTACTACCTCGCGGCCAACCGCAACAAGCGCTCGATCACGGTCGACATCGCACATCCCGACGGCCAGGCGCTGCTGCGCAGGCTCGCGCTGCAGTCGGACATCGTCATCGAGAACTACAAGGTCGACCAGCTCGCGCGCTACGGCCTCGACTACGCAACGCTGTCGGCCGCCGATCCGCGCCTGATCTACTGCTCGATCACCGGCTTCGGCCAGACCGGCCCGCATCGCGAGCGCGCCGGATACGATTTCATCATCCAGGGCAGCGGCGGCTTCATGTCGATCACCGGCGAGCGCGACGACCGCCCCGGCGGCGGCCCGCAGAAGGCCGGCGTGGCGGTCAGCGACCTGATGACGGGCATGTACTCGGCCGTCGCCCTCCTCGCAGCGGTCACGCACCGGGAGCGGACGGGCCAGGGCCAGCATATCGACATGGCGCTGTACGACGTGATGCTGGCGATGCTCGCCAACATGAACATGAACTGCCTGGTCAGCGGCCGCGCGCCGGGCCGCGCCGGCAACGCGCATCCGAACATCGTGCCGTACCAGGTATTCGAGGCGTCCGACGGTCATCTCGTCATCGCCGTCGGCAACGATACGCAGTACGCGAAGTTCTGCGAACTCGCAGGACGTCCCGACCTCGCGCAGGACGCGCGCTTCGTGCGCAACGCCGATCGCGTCCGGCACCGCGCCGTGCTGGTGCCGCTGCTCGAGGCCGTCGTGCGCGCGCGCAGCGTTGCGTCGTGGGTCGCGGCGCTCGATGCGGCCGGCGTTCCGTGCGGACCGATCAACGACATCGTCCATGCACTTGCCGACCCGCAGGTCGCGGCGCGCGGACTGCGCGTGGACCTGCCGCATCCGCTGGCGGGGCATGTGCCGATGGTCGCCAATCCGATCAAGCTGTCGGCCACGCCGGCGCGTCACGACCGCGCGCCGCCGCTGCTCGGCCAGCACACCGACGAGATCCTGCGCGACGTGCTGGGGTTCGACGACGCCGGCATCGCGGCGCTGCGCACCGCGCGCGCCGTCTGACGCCGCCGATGCTCGCTGCGCTGCACCTGCTGATCCACGGTCGCGTGCAGGGCGTGGGCTACCGCTACGCCATGTGCGAGCAGGCAACCCTGCTGGGCCTCGAAGGATGGGTGCGCAACCGTGCCGACGGCAGCGTCGAGGCACTGGTGGTCGGCCCACCCGAACAGGTCGAGCTGCTGCATGCGTGGAGCCACCATGGACCGCCGGGTGCGCACGTGACCCGCGTGCAGTCGCGCGCTCCCAGTGCGGTGGAGGAAGACGATGCACTCGGCGGCGGCTTCCGGCAGCGGCCGTCGATCTGACACCCGGCAGCGCGCTCAGCAATGCCATGACAGGAATACCGGATTACGCTCTAATCCGCCCACGGCAGAATCCGCCGACCAGAAATATCGCAAGGAGACAGATGCTGAAGCGCACGCTCGCCGCGCTGCTGTCGGTTGCCGCCGCGTGTGCAGCCTTCACAGCACAGGCCCAGGCCCCGACCTATCCGACGCAACCCATCCGGCTGGTGGTGCCGTATCCGCCCGGCGGCCCGCTCGACTCGGCCGCGCGTGCGCTGGCAGAGCGCGTGAAGGACACGCTCGGCACCGTGGTGGTGGAAAACAAGCCCGGTGCCGGCGGCAACATCGGCGTCGATTTCGTCGCGAAGTCTGCGCCGGACGGCTACACGCTGGTCATCGGCGCGGTGGCGACGCACGCGGTCAACCCCTGGCTGTTCCGCAAGCTGCCCTACGACGCGGTCAAGGACTTCGTGCCGATCACGCTGATCGCGCACGTGCCCAACGTGCTGGTGATGACGCCCGAGCGCGCTGCGCAGCTCGACATCACGTCGGCGCGCGGCTTCATCGACTATCTGCGCCGCAACCCGGGCAAGCTCAACTACGCGTCCGGCGGCAACGGCAGCGCGGGACACATGGCCGGCGAGCTGATGAAGTCGATGGCGCAGGTGTCGGCCGTTCACATCCCCTACGCGGGGGCGGCGCCGGCGCAACTCGGCCTGCTCTCCGGACAGACCGACTTCATGTTCGACAACCTGGCGTCGGCCACTCCGCAGATCAAGGCGGGCAAGCTCAAGCCGCTGGCCGTGACGACGGCACAGCGTTCGCCCGCGCTGCCCGACGTGCCGACGATGGCCGAGAGCGGCCTGCCCGGCTTCGACGTGTCCACATGGTTCGGCGTGTTCGCGCCGGCCGGTACGCCGCCGGCGATCGTCGCGCGGCTCAACCAGACGATGACCGACGCGCTGAAGACGCAGGACATGCGCGACCGGCTGGCGCGCATGGGCGCGGAGGCCGCGCCGATGTCGTCGGCGCAGTTCGGCGAACTCGTGCGCAGCGAGCTTGCCAAGTACCAGAAGGTCGTGAAGTTCTCCGGCGCGCACGTCGACTGAGGCGCGCAGTGGTTCGACAGAGGATCGTCCGATGAAGATAGGCGACGCGAAGGACTTCTGGTCCGGCGTGATGTTCGGTGCTTTCGGGCTGTTCTTCATGGTGTGGGCGCAGGCCTACGACATGGGAACGGCCGCCCGCATGGGCCCGGCGTTCTTCCCGTCGGTGCTGGGCGGTCTGCTGCTGGTGCTGGGCGTGCTGATCTCGATCCGCGCGATGCGGCAGAAGGACAGCGAAGACCCTCACCTGGACACGTTCCACTATCGGCCGCTGCTGCTGGTGCTGGGCGCGGTGCTCGCGTTCGGGCTGCTGCTTCGGCCGGCGGGCCTGATCGTCGCCCTGACGGTGCTGGTGGTGGTGTCGAGCATGGGCAGCCCCGAGTTCCGGCTGCGCGACGCGCTGCTGCTGACGGTGGGATTGGCGATCCTGGTGGTGGCCGTTTTCATCTACGGCCTGAGCATGACCATCCCGGTGCTGCCGGCGTTCATGTCGAGCTGAGGAGACGTCCGTGGAACTGATCGACAACCTGGTCCTCGGGTTCGGCACCGCACTGACGCTGACCAACCTCTTCTACGCCCTGATCGGCGTGGTGATCGGCACGCTGATCGGCGTGCTGCCGGGCATCGGCCCCATTGCCACGCTGGCGATGCTGCTGCCCACCACCTACGCGCTGGAACCGACCTCGGCGCTGATCATGCTGGCCGGCATCTACTACGGCGCGCAGTACGGCGGCTCGACGACCGCCATCCTGGTCAATCTGCCCGGCGAATCGTCGTCGGTGGTGACCTGCATCGACGGCTACCAGATGGCGCGACGCGGCCGTGCCGGCGCAGCGCTCGCCACCGCGGCACTGGGATCGTTCTTCGCCGGCACCGTCGGCACGCTGGTGCTGGCCGCACTCGCAGCGCCGATGGTGCAGCTCGCCTTCAAGTTCGGACCGGCCGAGTATTTCTCGCTGATGGTGCTGGGCCTGATCGGCGCCGTGGTGCTGGCGTCGGGCTCGCTGATCAAGGCGATCGCGATGATCGTGCTCGGGCTGCTGCTCGGGCTGGTCGGCACCGACGTGAACTCGGGCGTGGCGCGCTATTCGTTCGACATTCCGGAACTCGCCGACGGCATCGGCTTCGTGTCGGTGGCGATGGGCGTATTCGGCTTCGCGGAGATCATCGCGAACCTGGAGCACAAGGAAGGCCAGCGGCAGGCATTCACCGACAAGGTGGGCCGGCTGATGCCGAACCGGCAGGAGTTCAAGGAGGCCACGCCGGCCGTGCTGCGCGGCACGCTGCTCGGCTGCATCCTCGGCGTGCTGCCGGGCGGCGGCGCGCTGCTCGCGTCGTTCGCGGCCTATACCGTCGAGAAGAAGGTGACGCGCAACCCCGATCCGCCGTTCGGCAAGGGCAACATCCGCGGCGTGGCCGCGCCGGAGTCGGCCAACAACGCCGGCGCGCAGACCTCGTTCATTCCGATGCTGACGCTCGGCATCCCGCCCAACGCGGTGATGGCGCTGATGATCGGCGCGATGACCATCCACAACATCCAGCCCGGTCCGCAGGTGATGAGCAGCAACCCGTCGCTGTTCTGGGGGCTGATCGCCTCGATGTGGATCGGCAACCTGATGCTGGTGATCCTGAACCTGCCGATGATCGGCATCTGGGTGCAGCTGCTGAAGGTGCCGTACCGGCTGCTGTATCCGGCGATCCTGGTGTTCTGCTGCATCGGCGTGTACTCGATCAACAACAATTCCTTCGACGTGACGATCACGGCGGTGTTCGGCGTGCTGGGCTACCTGTTCTACAAGCTGCGCTGCGAGCCCGCGCCGCTGATCCTGGGCTTCATCCTCGGCCCGATGATGGAAGAGAACCTGCGGCGCGCGATGCTGCTGTCGCGCGGCGACCCGACGGTGTTCTTCACGCGCCCGCTGTCGGCCGGCCTGCTGCTGGCGGCGGCCGCACTGGTGGTGATCGTGGCGCTGCCGCAGATCAGCCGCAAGCGCGAGGAAGCGTTCCAGGAAACCGACTGACCGCACGGCCGCGCGGGGCCGTGACGCGAATCGCGTCCCCCGCCCGGACGCAGCAGAACGCCATGGCATTCGACTGGACCAATCCCTACCGCACCGTGCGCACGCCGGTGTTCGCGCGCAACGTCGTCGCCACCAGCCAGCCGCTGGCCGCGCAGGCGGGACTGCGCACGCTGCAGGCAGGCGGCAACGCCGTCGATGCGGCCATCGCTGCCGCCGCCGTCATCACCATGACCGAACCGTGCAGCAACGGCCTTGGCTCCGACGCTTTCGCGATCGTGTGGGATCCGGCGTCGCGCCAGTTGCGCGGGCTGAACGCGAGCGGTCTTGCACCGTCAGCGTGGACGCTCGATCACTTCCGCGCGCGCTACGGCGACGATCTGGCGCGCACGCGCCCCGTGCGCGGCTGGGACACGGTGACCGTGCCGGGCGCGATCGCGGGCTGGGGGCTGCTGCATTCCCGCCTCGGTCGGCTGTCGTTCGCGGACGTGCTCGCACCGGCCGTCGAGTATGCCGAGCGCGGCTTCGCGGTGTCGGCGATCGTGCAGGAGAAATGGCAGCGCGCGGTGCCGCTGCTGAAGGACGGCGCGGGCTACGCCGAACACTTCATGCCGCGCGGACGCGCGCCCGCGGTGGGCGAGCATTTCCGGCTGCCCGGCGCGGCGCGCACGCTGCGGTTGCTGGCGGAGCTCGTTCTACCGCGGCGAGATCGCCGAAGCGATCGTGCAGCACGCGCGTTCCACCGGCGGCCTGCTGACACGCCAGGACCTGGCCGACACCTGGGACTTCATCCAGGTCAACGGCTGGTGCGGAACCATCAACACAAGCTGCGCCGGCCACGACGTGCACGAGATCCCTCCCAATGGACAGGGCATCGCCGCGCTCGCCTGCCTCGGCATCCTGCGCCACACCGCGATGGCCGACTACGCGACCGACAGTGCCGACTGGCACCACGTCACCATCGAAGCGATGAAGCTCGCGTTCGCCGATGCGTACGCGTACGTGGCCGACCCGCGCAGCATGTCAGTGCGCCCCGCCGACCTGCTCGACGACGGCTACCTTGCGCAGCGCGCGCGCACCATCGACATGCAGCGGGCGCAGGCGCCCGCTGCCGGCACGCCGCCGCGCGGCGGCACCATCTATCTCGCTGCCGCCGACAGCGACGGCATGATGGTGTCGTTCATCCAGTCGAACTACATGGGCTTCGGCTCGGGCGTGGTGGTGCCGGGCTACGGCATCTCTCTGCAGAACCGTGGCCACGGCTTCTCGATGAATCCGACGAGCCCCAACGTCGTGGCGCCGGGCAAGCGGCCGTTCCACACCATCATTCCCGCCTTCCTGATGAAGGACGGACTGCCGCAGATGGCCTTCGGCGTGATGGGCGGCAACATGCAGCCGCAGGGCCATGTGCAGACGCTGCTGCGCATGCTGCAGGCGGGCCAGCAGCCGCAGGCCGCGTGCGACGCGCCGCGCTGGAAGACGGTCGAAGGCCTGTCGCTCGAAGTCGAAGGCACCATGCCCGAGCGCGTCGTGCGCGAACTGCAGCAGCGCGGCCATGCGGTCATCAGCGGCAACGACAGCTACATGGACTTCGGGTCGGGCCAGTTCATCTGGCGCCTGGGCGATCCCGCGCTCGACGGTTACGTCGCCGCCAGCGACTCGCGACGGGACGGGCTGGCAGCGGGCTGCTGACGCCGTCCGACGGGCGGCGCCGGCCATTCTGCGAAAATGCGCGCACGAGCCTGCCGGATTGCACGAGCGGGCTGGGGAGAGCACCATGACCTACGCTGCCATCACCGGCTGGGGCAAATGCATGCCGCCGGCGGTCCTGAGCAACACCGACCTCGCGACGTTCCTCGACACGAATGATGAATGGATCGTGTCGCGCACCGGCATGAAGGAACGTCGCATCTCGCACGTGCCGGCCATCGACATGGCGACCGTCGCGTCGGCTCGCGCGCTGGCCTGCGCAGGGCTGGATGCCGCCGATCTCGACCTGATCGTCTATGGCAGCTGCAGCAACGACGAAGCGGTGCCGAACAGTGCATCCGGCGTGCAGGTGAAGCTCGGCGCCACGCGGGCTGCGTCGATGGACGTGAACACCGCCTGCACCAGCTTCCTGTACGGCCTGTCGAGCGCGACAGCGATGATCCGCACCGGCGTCGTGCGCAATGCCCTGGTCATCGGCGTGGAACTGATCTCGCCGTACATGGACTGGAACAACCGCGGAGTCGCCGTGCTGTTCGGTGACGGCTGCGCGGCCGTCGTGCTGCAGGCGAGCGACCAGCCTGAAGGCCTGCTCGGCGAGAAGCTCGGCTGCGATGCGGACGCGCGGCAGATCCTGCGCGTGCGCGGCATGGGCTGCACGTACGCCAACCGCGGCGTGCGCTTCGGCGACACGCTGTGGGACTTCGACGGCCAGGAGATCTTCAAGAAGGCGGTCAAGGGCATGGCGCTGGCGTCGCAGACCGTGCTGGCGAAGTGCGGCGTCACGCCCGATCAGATCGATCTCGTCGTGCCGCATCAGGCGAACCTGCGCATCATCGAGGCGGTGGCGAAGCACTCCGGCTTGTCGATGGACAAGGTGTTCGTCACGGTGCAGCGCTACGGCAACATGTCGGCAGCCACGGTGCCGGTCGCGCTGGTCGAAGCGCTGGAAGCGGGCCGCGTGAAGCCGGGCGGGCTCATCCTGATGCCGGGCTTCGGCGGCGGCCTGACGCTGTGTTCGCACCTGGTGCGCTGGGGACAGCGCGTGACGCCGCTGGGCACCACGTCGATCGACCTGCCGCCGCCGACGAAAACGGCGCTGCAGATGGTCAACGACATCCGTGCGACCAAGGACGAGCAGGGTGTGTCGAAAGCGGGCCTGATGGCACCGGTGTTCGCGGAAGTAGGTGCGGAAACAGAAACAGCCACGGAGCCGATGCGGACTGCCGCCTAGCACTCGGGACGCTGCGCCGCGAGGATCATGCGGAGCGGGTCCGGCCTCATGCCGTCGATACACGCCGATTCATGAGACTGCGCGGACGTTCTGTTGCCAGTTGGGCGCTGAGCGTTCTCGAGATCCCGCTCGCGCTCGCAGCGGCCTACGCGATCATGCTCGCGGTCGGCTGGCTCGGCTGCCGATTTCCGGGACGCCACTGCACCGATCTCGACGGGTTGCCGTGGCTGCTGGGCGGCGGAGTGTTGGGCCTCGTCGCCGCGGCGGTGTATTGGTATCGAGCCTTCCGCATGGACGATCGCTGGCGCCGGCGCCTGCTGCTCGATGCGGTGGTACTGCTGCTGAGCGTGGCGCCCCATGTGATCGCTTGGACGTCGGACCGGATGCCCCCTTCCGGGCAGCCGGCGACCCGCTCACCGGCCAGACCCCCGGTGGATCAGCCACCGGTGTCCAGATAGCTAGAATCGTTCTTCGTCGCGCGACGCCGTGCAGGTCGTCGTGCCCGCGGCACCCCGGTTCATCGACAGGAGATTTTCGCTCATGACGACGCGCATCTATGACCCCATCGCCAGGCACAACGTCGCGTTCCTGGGCCTCGGCGTCATGGGTTATCCGATGGCGGGCCATCTGGCACGCGCAGGCCATGCAGTCACCGTCTACAACCGGACGACGGCGAAGGCGCAGCAGTGGGTGAAGGAGTACGGCGGCCAGCCGGCGGCGACACCGCGCGAAGCCGCAGCCGGTGCGCAGATCGTGTTCTCGTGCGTCGGCAACGACGACGACCTGCGCGGCGTGATGCTGGGCGACGACGGTGCTTTCGCAGGCCTGGCGAAGGACGCGATCGTGTTCGACAACACGACGGCCTCGGCCAAGGTGGCGCGCGAACTGCACGCCGAGGCGCGCCGGCGCGGCGCGCATTTCATCGACGCGCCGGTGTCCGGCGGACAGGCCGGCGCGGTCAATGGCGCGCTCACCGTGATGTGCGGCGGCGACGCGGCGCCCTTCGACCGTGCGCAGCCGGTGGCGATGGCCTTCGCCAAGGCCGTCACCCGCATCGGCGATACCGGCGCGGGGCAACTCGCGAAGATGGTCAACCAGCTCGCGATCGCGGGGCTGGTGCAAGGGCTGTCGGAAGGCATCAACTTCGGCCTGGCCGCTGGGCTGGACATGAAGCTGGTGCTGCAGGTCATCGGCAAGGGCGCGGCGCAGAGCTGGCAGATGGACAACCGCGGCACGACGATGATCGACGACAAGTTCGACTTCGGCTTCGCGGTCGACTGGATGCGCAAGGACCTGAGCCTGTGCCTGGACGAAGCACGCCGCAACGGCGCGCCTCTGCCGGTGGGTGCGCTGGTCGACCAGTTCTATGCGGAGGTGCAGGCCATGGGCGGTGGCCGCTGGGACACGTCGTCGCTGGTGAAGCGGCTGCGCAAGGCGACGAAGCCGGCGTAGCGACTGCGCATGCACGCGACGCTGCCGCTGCTGAAGGCGACGGACTTTCCGCCGCTGCGGCGGCGTGCGGTCGACACGCTGCAGGTCAACCTCGGCTATACCTGCAACCAGAGCTGCCTGCACTGCCACGTCAACGCCGGGCCGACGCGCACCGAGCAGATGAGCCGCGACACCGTCGACCGCGTGGTCGACGTGCTGGCGGCCAAGCGCATCCGCATGCTCGACGTGACCGGCGGCGCGCCCGAACTGAATCCGCATTTCCGCGACCTGGTGCGTGAGGCACGCGCGCTCGGCGTGCACGTCATCGACCGTTGCAACCTGACGATCCTGTTCGAGCCGGGGCACGAAGACCTGGCGGAATTTCTCGCGGGCCAGGGCGTCGAGGTCGTCGCCTCGCTGCCCTGCTACTCGCAGGACAACGTCGACCGCCAGCGCGGCAGCGGCGTGTTCGACAAGAGCGTGCGCGGCCTGCAGGCGCTGAACGCGCTCGGCTACGGCCGCGACGGGCGCCTGCCGCTGTCGCTGGTCTACAACCCGCAGGGGCCGAGCCTGCCGCCGCCGCAGGCGGCCCTGGAAGCCGACTACCGCCGCGAACTGCACGAGCATTTCGGCATCGTGTTCACGCGGCTGCTGGCGCTGGCCAACATGCCGATCGCGCGCTTCGGCTCGACGCTCATCAGCAAGGGCCAGTTCCGCGACTACATGGCGAAGCTGCGCGCGGCGCACGTCGACGCGAACCTCGAGCACGTGATGTGCCGCTCGCTGGTGTCGGTGGACTGGCAGGGCTTCCTCTACGACTGCGACTTCAACCAGATGCTCGGCATGCCGCTGCGCGAGGGCGATGCGCGCGGCGGGCTCACCCACGGCCGGCTGCATCTGGCCGACTGGCTGGCGACGGAACTCGACGGCAACCCCATCGTCGTCGCCGACCACTGCTACGGCTGCACGGCCGGACAGGGCTCGAGCTGCGGGGGCGCGCTTGGCTGACAGCGGCAACGCCACGCACCGGCCGGGACGCTGGTGCCCGCCATCGTATGGCTATGCGCCGCGCGCACTGGCGCGGCCGGCGGAGGTGGCGACGGACGTCCTCTACGTGATCGGTGGCCTGTACGGCAACCCCTTCGCACTCGATGCCGTCGAAGCGATGGCCGCGCGCGAGTCTGCCGCGCTGCTGCTCGTGTTCAACGGCGACTTCCACTGGTTCGACGCCGACGCCGCGACCTTCGACGGCATCCAGCGACGCGTGCTGCGACATCGCGCGCTGCGCGGCAACGTCGAAACGGAGATCGCCGGCGACGACGCGGCCGCCGGCTGCGGCTGCGCCTACCCCGAAGCCGTGCCCGACGACGACGTCGAGCGCAGCAATGCGATCCTGCAGCGGCTGCGCAACGTGGCTGCCACCCTGCCCGGCGCCCGTGACGCGCTGGGGACGCTGCCGATGACGCTGGTCGCTCAGGTCGGCGGAACCCGCGTCGGCATCGTGCACGGCGACGCGTGGTCGCTGGCGGGATGGCACTTCGCGCACGACCGGCTGCACGCCGACGGCGGCGACGAACGCATCGACGCCGCGCTCGAACTCGCCGCGCTCGACGGCTTTGCCTGCAGCCACACCTGCGCGCCGGCGCTGAAGGCGACATCGCGCGGCTTCGTCGTCAACAACGGCGCGGCCGGCATGGCGAACTTCGCGGGCTCGCCGGCTGGCGTGATCACGCGGATCGCAACACGCGCGCTGCCGGCTGCGCTCGAGCCGCTGCGCCTGTACGGCCTGAACGACTGGATCGGCGACCGTGCTTGCGTGGTCGACGCGCTGAAGGTGGACTTCGATCACGACGCGTGGCTGCGGGCCTTCGACGCGCTCTGGCCGGCAGGGTCGGGGGCGGCGATATCGTACCGGCGGCGCATCGTCGAAGGCCCGGACTTCGCCATCGCGCACGCGCTCGGACACGCCGAAGCGGTGTGCGCGGCCTGATCCGCGATCGCGTCGCGACCGCGCAGCGCAGGCGATCCGCATGAAGCGCCGCATCGTCATCGTCGCGCTGCTGCTGCTCGCCATCGCCTCGTACTTCGCGTTCGACCTCGGCCGCTTTCTCAGCCTGGACTACCTGAACGCGCAGCGCGACGCGCTGGTGGGTCTGTACCACCAGCGACCCGTGGCAACGCTCGCCGTCTACTCTGCGCTGTACGTCGCGGTCATGGCCGCGTCGCTGCCGGGGGGTGCAGTGCTGACGCTCGCCGCCGGCGCACTCTTCGGCGTGTGGACCGGCACCTTGGTCGTGTCCATCGCATCGACATTCGGCGCGCTGATCGCGATGCTGGTCTCGCGCTACGTGATCGGCGAATGGGTGCAGCAGCGCTTCGCCGCGTCGCTGACGGCCGTCAACGCCGGCATCGAGCGCGACGGCATCGCCTACCTGCTCGCGCTGCGGCTGGTGCCGGTGTTTCCGCTGTTCCTGGTCAACCTGGTGATGGGCCTGACGCGCATCGGCGCGTGGACGTACACGTGGGTCAGCCAGCTCGGCATGCTGCCCGGCACGATCGTCTACGTGTACCTCGGCACGCAGCTCGCGACCATCGGATCGCTGCGCGACCTGGCATCGCCGGCGCTGCTCGCGGGCTTCGTTGCGCTGGGACTGCTGCCGCTGGTCGCGAAGCGCGCACTCGACGCCTTCCATGCGCGGCGGGTCTATGCGCGCTGGGCGGCCGTGAAGCCGGCGCGCTTCGATTACAACGTCGTCGTGATCGGAGCCGGCAGTGCGGGACTGGTATCGGCCTACATCGGTGCGGCGACGCAGGCGAAGGTGGCGCTGGTCGAGCGCGAGCGCATGGGCGGCGATTGCCTGTACACCGGCTGCGTGCCGAGCAAGGCGCTGATCCGCTCCGCACGGCTGCTCGCCGACGTCGCGCGCAGCCGCACGCTGGGCATCGAGTCGGCGCAGGCGCAGTGGGACTTCGCGGCGGTGATGCAGCGCGTGCAGCGCGTGATCCAGGCCATCGAACCCCACGACTCGGTCGAGCGCTACTCGGCGCTCGGCGTCGAGTGCGTGCAGGGCGAGGCGCGCCTGACGTCGCCGTGGACGGTCGAAGTCACGAGCAGTGGATCGTCGCGCACGCTGACCACGAAGAGCATCGTCATCGCCAGCGGCGCGAAGCCCGCGGTGCCGGACATCCCGGGTCTCGCCGATGCCGGCTTCTTCACCTCCGACACGATCTGGACGCTGACGCGGCTGCCGGCCGACCTGCTGGTGCTGGGCGGCGGCCCGATCGGCTGCGAACTCGCGCAGGCCTTCGCGCGCTTCGGCAGCCGCGTGACGATCGTCGAGATGCAGCCCCGACTGCTGATGCGCGAGGACGACGACGTGGCGGAGCGCGTGCGCGCGCAGTTCGCGACTGAAGGCATCCGCGTGCTGACGGGACACAAGGCATTGCGCTTCGAGCACCAGGACGATCAACGTTGGCTGGTGGCCGCCTCTGCTGCCCAGGAGGAAATCGTCGTGCGCTTCGATGCCGTGCTCGTCGCGGTCGGCCGCGTGGCGAACACGGCCGGCTTCGGACTCGAGGAACTCGGCATCCTGGCCACGGACCCGGCGCAGCGGACGCTTGCGGTCGACGCCTCGCTGCAGACGATCTATCCGAACATCACCGCGTGCGGCGACGTGGCCGGCCCGTTCCAGTACACGCACGCCGCCTCCCACCAGGCGTGGACCGCGACGGTGAATGCGCTGTTCGGCACCTTCCGACGCTTCCGCAGCGACAACCGTGTCATGCCTTCGGCCGTGTTCGTCGATCCGGAGATTGCGCGCGTCGGCCTCAACGAGCGCGATGCGGCCGAACAGAAAGTCGCCGTCGACGTGACCCGCTACGACCTGGCCGATCTCGACCGCGCCATCGCCGACGAGGCCGCGACCGGTGTAGTCAAGGTGCTGACCGCGGCAGGCAGCGACCGCATCCTCGGCGTGACCATCGTGGGCGCACACGCGGCCGAGTTGATCGCCGAGTGGGTGCTGGCGATCAAGCAGCGCATCGGGCTGAAGCGCATCCTCGCCACGATTCACATCTATCCGACGTTCGCCGAGGCGAACCGGAACGCCGCCGGCGCCTGGCGGCGTCGCTCGGTGACCAAGGGCCAGCAGCACTTCCTGACCGCACTGCTGGCCTGGCGCCGCGGCGCGCGCAGCTTCGGCAGCGTGCTGCGCGCCCTGCCCGCGCTGTTCAACGACCGGCGACCGGGCCACATAGAGGCCGCGCACGCCGCGCCGCGGCCCGACGCAACGCCGAGTTCAATGCAGCCACCCGCATGACCACTGACCTGCCCCCGCTCTCGTCTACCACCACCGCGCAACCCGCTGCGCAGACCGCGTCGCCGCGCGTCGCGCTGGCGATCGGCGTCATCGGCGCGCTCGGCGAGGAACTGCTCGCGGCGCTGATCGCCTCGCCCGGCTGCCGCATGGTCTACGTGGCGCTGAAGCAGGCGATCGGATCGGCGAGCGCGAAGTACCGGCCCTGGGTGCCCGGCTCGACCACCATCGTCGCCGACGACGCGTTCATCTGCATCACCGACGCCGATGCATTCGTGCCGAAGGCCTCGCCGGTGCGGCGAGTCGATGCGGACGGCCTGCTGGACGCCGCCCGCCTCGCGCGCGACGCCGGCGTGCGCCGGCTCGTCGTCGTGTCGCCGCTGTCCGCACTGCTGCAGCTGAACACCGCCTCGCAGGCCCTCTCCAGCGAACAGGAGCTGGCGCTGGTCGACATGCGCTTCGAGACGCTGGTCATCGTGCATCCGACGCGCGGCCCGAACGCGGCCGGCGCAGGGCCGTGGATCGGCCGCGTCGTGCACGCGATGGCGCGCAGCGTGCTCGAGATCGTCCTGCCGTCGCAGGTGCAGGCGCTGCATCCGCGCACGGCCGCACTGGCCATCCTCGCGGCCGTCGATCGTCTGCCGGCGGGCGTGCACGTGATCGGCGCGCGCGAACTGCAGGCCGTCGTCGCGGAGACGATGCCGGCACTCGCGCCGCGCCGGACGCGGCTGCGCTAGCCCGGCTACGCATGGCGCAGTCCACCTTACGGCTCGCCATCGTGATTCCGGTGCTGGACGAGGCCTCGGGCATCGCGGAGACGCTGGCTGCGCTGCGTCCGCTGCGCGAGCGTGGCGTGCGCGTCATCGTCGTCGACGGCGGCAGTCGCGATGCGACCATCGAGCTTGCGCGCGCCGCGCAGGTGGAGGTCGTCGACAGCACACCTGGCCGCGCGCGGCAGATGAATGCGGGTGCGGCGCACGTCTCCACCGCCGCGGACGCGCTGCTGTTCCTGCACGCCGACACGCACCTGCCCCCGGGGGCTGACCAGTTGATCGCGGCGGCGCTGGCGCGGGGCGCGCGCTGGGGCCGCTTCGACGTGCGCATCGACGGCCGGTCGCGCTGGCTGGCGCTGGTCGCTGCGCTGATGAACCTGCGCTCGCGGCTGACCGGCATCTGCACCGGCGACCAGGCGCTCTTCGCGACGCGTGCGCTGTACGACGCGATCGGCGGGTTTGCGGACCAGCCGCTGATGGAAGACATCGAGTTCTCGCGGCGTGCGCGCCGGATCGCCCGGCCGGCCGCGCTGCACGCGCGGGTCGTCACCTCGGGGCGTCGCTGGGACCGCGGCGGCACCTGGCGCACGATCGTGCTGATGTGGCGGCTGCGCTGGCGCTACTTCCGCGGCATCGATGCCGGGGTGCTGGCGCGTGAGTATCGCAACGCGCGCGAACCATGACGGCTGCCCGCGTCGACACGCAGGTCGCCGTCCTGGCGCGCGCTCCCGTGCCCGGGCAGGCCAAGACGCGCCTGATCCCGCGCCTCGGTGCCGAGGGAGCCGCCCGCCTGCAGTCCGCATTGACCGCGCGCGCGCTGCAGAGGGCACGCGACAGCGGCATGCCGACCGTGCTGTGGGTGGCGGGCGATACCACGACCCTGGCGCCGCTCGCGCAGCACCACGGAGCGCAGTTGCGCCGGCAGCCGCCCGGTGACCTGGGCGCCCGCATGCTGGCCGCCGTCGAACACACGCAGGCGGCGGGTCGGCGCTGCATCGTGATCGGCACCGACTGTCCCGCGCAGCAGGCCACCGACCTGCGATGCGCGGCGGCTCTGCTCGACGATCACGATGTCGTGATGCAGCCTGCGCTCGACGGGGGCTACGTGCTGATCGCGCTGCGTGCGCCGCAGCCCGCGCTGTTCAGCGACATCGCATGGGGCGGACCGACGGTGATCGAGAAGACGCGGCAGCGCGTACAGTCGCTGTCCTTGCGCTGCGTCGAACTGCGTCCGCTGCCGGACCTGGATGATGCGCACGACCTGCAACTTGCGCTGGACAACGGATGGATCAACTGCACCGACTGGCAATGAAGAGCGTGCTCGCGCTGGGTGCCCTGCTGATCGCCGGCGCAGCCGGCAGTGCGGACGTCGCCGGTCCCGTCACGCCGCTGAGCAGCGCCACCGACGGCAAGCTGCCGGCGCCGTGGCACGTGGTCACGCTGCCGAAGATTCCACGCCACACTCGCTACGAATTCGTCACGGTCGACGGCCGCCGCGTCGTGCGCGCTGAAGCCGACGGTTCGTATGCGAATGTCGTGCATCCGCTCGCCGGCGACACGTCCGCGACGCCGATCCTGCGCTGGAGCTGGCGCGTCGACCGCTTCCCCGCCGGCAGCGATCCGGCCAGCAAGGCCGGCGACGATTTCGCCGCGAAGGTCTGCGTGCTGTTCGACCTGCCGCTCGATCGCCTGTCCTTCGGCGACCGGCTGAAGGTCGAGCTCGGCCGGCGCCTGTTCGATCCGCAGCTGCCGGCCGCGACGCTGTGCTACGTGTGGGACCGCACGGCGAAGAGCGATGCGTGGTTTCCCAACGTGTACACCGACCGCGTGCGCATGCTGCCGCTGCGCTCGGCCGCACGCGGCGAGCAGGAACGCTGGTTCGACGAGCGCCGCGACCTGCGCGCGGACTTCGCGCAGGCCTTTCCCGACGAGGCACGCGGCGGCCTGCCGCGCATCGCCGCGGTCGCCTTCGCCAGCGACGCCGACAATACCGGCGCGAGTGCGCTGGCCTGGTTCGGCGACCTCGCGCTCGGCGCGCAATGACGCCATCGCAATGACACTCTCCCGATGAAGCGGTCGCCATGACGCGCCTGGTGCTCGCCGGCGGCGGCCACGCGCACCTCTACGTGCTGCGCGCACTGGCGCGCCGGCGCCCTGCGAACCTGACCGTCACGCTGGTCACGCCGTACGAGCGCCAGCTCTACAGCGGCATGCTGCCGGGCTGGATCGCCGGCCACTACGGCATCGACGACCTGGCAATCCCGCTCGCGCCGTGGATCCGGCGCGCCGGCATCGCGGTGGTGACCGAGCGCGTCGCGCGCGTCGATCTGCGCGCAGGCGCCGTGTACACGCCGCAGGGCGAACCGCTCGGCTTCGACGTGCTGTCGCTGGCGGTGGGCTCGGAGACCGCGTTCGACGGCATCGTCGGTGCGGAGCGCTGGGGCGTGCCGCTGCGGCCGCTGGAGGATTTCGTCGCGACATGGTCGGCGCTCGGACCACGGCTGGCCGAAGCGGACCGCCCCGTGATCGCGGTGATCGGCGCGGGCGCGGGGGGCGCGGAAGTCGCGCTGGCGATCGCTCATCGCATGCGCACCGCGGGCAACGGCGCGCAGGTGCAGCTCATCACCGGCGGATTGCTGCTGCCCGGCCACGGCGAAGGTACGCGCCGCCGGGTGCGCCGCGCGCTGATGCAGGCGGGCGTGCGCGTGTTCGACGCCGCCGCGCGCCGCATCGATGGGGATCATGTCGTGCTGGAAGACGGCTCGACGCTGGCGAGCGACATGACGCTGCTCGCCACCGGTGCCGCACCCGCCGCGTGGCTGCGCGACAGCGGGCTGGCGCGCGACGAGAGCGGCTTCATCCGCGTCGATCACTGCCTGCGATCGGTGTCACATCCCAATGTCCATGCGGCCGGCGACATCGCGACCATGGTCGACGAGCCACGTGCGCACTCCGGGGTCTACGCCGTGCGCGCCGGGCCGCCGCTGGCCGAGAACCTGCTGC
>JBGAIO010000165.1:0-2244 GCA_044225415.1 Burkholderiaceae bacterium
AATCCGAAGTTGCCGGTCAGGCCGACGTCCTTGTCGTGCCCGATATCGAGGCCGGCAACATGCTCGCCAAGCAGCTGGAGTACCTGGCCGATGCGCAAGCGGCCGGCATCGTCCTCGGCGCTCGCGTGCCGATCGTGCTGACAAGCCGCGCTGATTCGGCCCACTCGCGCATCGCCTCGTGCGCGGTGGCACTGCTGTTGCATCACCATCTCAGTAGAACCGCATGAACGACGCGATCCTGGCGGTCGACGCAGGTTCGTCGAGCGTGAAGTTCGGCGTGTTCGCTTTGCCGGCGGCGCGGGATGGCGAACTCGCTCGGCTCGTGCACGGGCAGATCGAAGGCATCGGCGTGGCGCCGCGCTTCTCCGCGGTCGGTGCGGGCGGCGAGACGCTCGCGCAGGACGATGTCGCCGACGTCGCAACGCAGTTCGATCACCAAGCCGCGCTGAGCCATACCCTCGATTGGCTGGTGCAGCATCTGTCGGGCCAGCGGCTCGCCGCCGTCGGCCACCGCATCGTCCACGGCGGCAGCCTGTTCGCCGAACCCGTACGCGTGACGCCGAGGGTGCTGTCACAACTGGAGGCGCTGGTATCGCTCGCGCCGCTGCACCAGCCGCACGGGATCGCCGGCATCCGTGCGCTCGCCGAGCGCCTCCCCGACGTACCGCAGATCGCGTGTTTCGACACGGCATTCCATCGAACGCAACCTGCCGTGGCACAGCTCTTCGGCTTGCCGCGCGAGCTGAGTGGGGACGGCATCCGGCGCTACGGCTTCCACGGGTTGTCGTACCAGTACATCGCGAGCCAGCTGCCAAAGTACCTGGGGACGGACAGCGACGGGCGCGTGATCGTTGCGCATCTGGGCAACGGCGCCAGCCTGTGCGCGCTGCGCGGACGCCGCAGCGTCGCCTCGACGATGGGCTTCACGGCGCTCGACGGCCTGCTGATGGGCACGCGCTGCGGCGGCCTCGATCCGGGGGTGGTGTTGTACCTGATCGAGGAGAAACACATGACGACCGTACAGGTGGCCGAACTGCTGTACGAGCGCTCGGGGCTGCTGGGTGTCTCGGGCTTGTCGTCCGACCTGCGCGTGCTGCTGGCAAGCGACAAGCCCGCTGCCGCGCAGGCGATCGATCTGTTCGTCTATCGCATCGTGCGCGAGCTGGGCTCGCTCGCCGCAGCCCTTGGCGGACTCGACGCGCTGGTGTTCACCGCCGGTATCGGCGAGAACAGCGCGCACATCCGGCAACGCGTGTGCGAGCAGCTCGGCTGGCTCGGGCTGAAGCTTGATCGTGCCGCCAACGAAGTCCATGGACCGCGAATCGGCACCGCCGATTCGCCGGTATCGGCGTGGGTCATCGCGACGAACGAGGAGCAGGTGATCGCGCGCGGCGCGCTCGATGAACTGCTGCGGGCTCGCGCAAGCCCGCCGTCGGGACACTGAACGGGCGGCCCTACAGGCGAGCGCGCCGACGAGGGCGGCCTTCGCGCGTTTGGGCCCACGACCGTCAAGACGGCCGCCAGCGTGCCGCTGTCAATGCGCTTGCGCGACACCATCCAGCGTCGACAGCCGCCCAGCGTCGACGCGACAAACGGTGGCGAGAGTTTTGATTATCCTGGGCTTGTACGTAGCCCTGGTTAGCGCTGAGCGCCGCTCACACGCGATTCCGCGTTGCGACGCCATCACCTTGGTGCCGCGCTCGGTTTCGGGCGCGGCGGCTCGATCAACGGGCCGCGCGGCATCCCCGAGGCGAGCTGCGACTGGGGACTATGAGGAGACGCTGCCGCTGCTGGCCGGCGGCCGCGAGCGTGCGATCCTCGTCGTCTATCGTTCGGGCGACCGCTCGCTGCTCGCCGCCGACGTGATGCAGCGCATGGGCTTCGTCGCCGTCGCGTCGCTGAAGACCGGCGTGCGCGGTTGGAACGACTTCGAGGAGCCGCTGGTCGACGAGGCCGGCCGTATGGTCGACGGCGACACCGCCGAGTGCCTGCTCGCGTCGCGCGCGGACCAGCGCCGGCCGCGCTAACTGGTCAGCGCCTCGTTCGTAGTAGCGCTGTACGGCCGCGCAGCCGTTCAGCGCCGGTGCAGCGCGCCTTGCAGCCGTTCGCGGCTCGGCACCGTGATCTGCCGCCCCGCGATCCCCACCAGGCCGGCCTGCGCCAGCTCGTGCAGGATGCGCGAGAAGTGCTCGGGCGTGAGGTTCAGCTGCGACGCGATCTCGGCCTTGGCCGCCGGCAGCGTCA
>JBGAIO010000056.1:0-18603 GCA_044225415.1 Burkholderiaceae bacterium
TGCTCTTGCCGCAGCCGCTGGGTCCGTACAGGAACACCGCTTCGCCCGCGTCGATGCGCAGCTCGGCGATGTCCAGGCAGTCTGCCGTCGTCCGCGGGTAGCGAAAACGCAGATCGCGGATCTCGATGGGTGCGGCGCTCACCGTGAGCTCGCTTTCCGTTGCATCACCACGCCAGGCGCGGTGCCGCCTTGGTCAGCGTGCGCTTGGCCTGTCCACCCGGGGCGGCCACCTGCGCGTCGATGGCCTTGTAGCGCGGGAAAGCCTCGAACAACCCCACGTCGACGAAGCGGGCCCTGGCAGCGCTCGTGCAGGCGAAGACAGCGGTCATGTCGATGTCCGCGTGTTCGTCGTCGTCCTTGCCCCTGTGATCATGCTTGCCGCCGGCCTCTGCTGCGGATTGCGCAGCCGGTGTCGCAGCCTTGCCCAGTCCCAGTGCCGCGGATTCGAGCTCCACCGACTTCAGCGTGCACTGCGCCGCCGGATCGATGCGGAACAGCTTGTCGGCCGCCCGCAGCCGCGCCACCGCATCGGCCACCCGCTTGCGCTCCGCGTCAGTGCGCGGAGCGCGCTCGAAACCGAGCAGGCTGTCGAGCGGCGACTCCAGCTGGATCGTCACCATCTGCGCATCGACCGCGACGTTCAGTTCGCCGCGGCCGTGCACGTGCGCATGCTGCTGCGCGCAGGCGCCCGCGGCGAACAGCGTCGCCACAGTGGCGGCCAACATTGTGCGAATCATGTGCTGCTCGGCTGGACCGTGGAATGTTCTCATGGCGTTCATGACGACTCCGTCCTCTGTTGAGAAGTGACGCTCGCCGTCATGGACGCGGCGCGCCGCCCGCCAGGGCAGACGAGATCGACCGCGCATTGTGCGCAACGAGCTTCAGATAGGTGTCGGCTTCGGTGCCGGGCGGCGTCAGCGCGTCCGAATACAGGCGGCCGCCCACCCTGGCCCCGGTTTCCTGCGCGATCCGTTCGACCAGCCGCGGGTCGGCAATGTTCTCGACGAAGATCGCGCGTATGCGCTGCTGGCGCACCTGGTCGACCAGCCGCGCGATGGCGGCGGCCGACGGCTCGCCGGCGGGGCTGACGCCGCGCGCCGCCAGCAGCTCGATGCCATAGGCGGCGCCGAAATACGCGAACGCGTCGTGGGACGTCAGCAAGCGCCGCTCGCTGCGCGGAATGGCATCGAAGGAAGCGCGATTCGCCGCGTCGAGCGCGTGCAGTTGCGAATCGTAGGCCGCGGCGCGCTTGCGGAACAGTTCCGCCTGCGCCGGCCGCGCAGCGATCAGCGCATCGCGTATGTTGACGGCGTAGATCCGCGCCAGCCCCGGGTCCTGCCACGCATGCGGATCGGGTACCTCGGCGTGAACTTGTGACAGAGCGGTCGAGGCACGCCCGATCGGCGGGTGTCCGACGCTGCGCGGCGTGATGCCCTGCGTGGCGACGACGACCGGTCCGCGATAGCCCGAAGACCTGAACAGCCGCTCCATCCAGCCCTCGAAGCCCAGGCCGTTGATGAACACGAGATCGGCATGCGTCAATCGTCTCGCATCGGCCGGCCCCGGCTCGAACGCGTGCGCGTCGCCATTGGGGCCTACCAGAGCCTGGACGTCCACCACCTCCCCGCCGATTTCGCGGACCATGTCCGCCAGGATCGAGAAGCTGACCACCACGCGCAGCGCTGGTCGTTCGTCGGCCGCCGCCACTGGCAAAGCGATGCCCAGAAGCACGATGCAAAGCAGGTCACGCAATGCCGCCGCTCGCGTCTGCAGCGACCGCAGCACAAGCCCCATCAACGGACTCCCGCCGCGGCCGGCGCCTGGCCCGCAGTGAAGCGCAACCGTAAGTGGCGCGCAAGCAATCCTCCGCGCGGACCGGCAACCAGGGAGAGGACGTAGAACAACCCGGCCACCAGCACGATCGCCGGCCCAGACGGAAATTCGCCGCGGTACGACAGCAGCAGGCCAAGCAGTCCCGACAGCGCAGCCAGGAGCGCGGCCAGCACGACGATGCTCCAGACCTGCGCTGTCCAGAAGCGCGCCGCCGCCGCCGGCAGCAGCATCATGCCCACCGACATCAGCGTGCCCAGCGCCTGGAAACCCGCGACCAGATTGGCTGCGACCAGCGCGAGCAGCAGCAGGTGCATGCGCGTACCCGGGCCGGCCACACTGCGCAGAAACCCGGGGTCCACGCATTCGGCAACCAGCGGGCGGTAGAACCACGCGAGCAGGAGCACGGTGACGCTCGCCACCACGGCGATCAGCAGCAGCGATGCCTCGTCCACCGCGAGCACCGTGCCGAACAACAGGTGCATCAGGTCGATGCTGCTGCCGCGCATGCTGATCAGGGTGACGCCCAGGGCCAGCGCGATCAGGTACATCGCCGCGACGTTCGCGTCCTCGCGCAGCGCCGTCGCGCGCGTGGCCATGCCGGCCGCCAGCGCGACACCCAGTGCCGCAATGAAACCACCGAGGCTCATCACCCATACCGAGAAGCCCGCAATCAAGAAGCCGGCAGCCACCCCTGGAAGCATGGCGTGGGCAAGCGCGTCGCCCAGCAGGCTCATCCGGCGCAGCACCAGAAAGACGCCCAGCGGCGCGCCGCCCAGCGCCAAAGCAAAGCTCGCAACCAGCGCGCGCCGCATGAACGCGTAGTCGGCGAAGGGCTGCAGCAGATCGAAACCGGCGTTCAGGCGGCCTCCCGATGCACCGAAGTCAGCGCGCAAATCGCGCCCGTCACCACGGCCTCGCGGCCGGCGAGAACTGCGGTCGCCGGTCCCAGCACATCGGCCGTGTGTCCCCAGGCGATGCAGCGACGATCGAGCAGCAGGGTCAACGGGAAATGCGCGCGCACGCATTCCAGATCGTGCAGCACGGCAATCACCGTGCGCCCCTGTCGATGCCAGCACTCGATCAGCCCCACCAGGTCGGCCGCGGTCTGCGCATCGACGGCCGCGAATGGCTCGTCGAGCAGGACCACGGCCGCCTCCTGCACGACGACGCGAGCAAACAGCACCCGCTGGAACTGGCCGACCGACAATTCATCGAGCGACCGATATGCGTAGGACGCTGCACCAGCCTGGTCGAGCGCATCGAGCACGGCCCGGCGCTGCCGGGCGTCGGGAGCCCGCGCGCTGCCCAGCCGGCGCCACAGGCCCAGCGCCACCAGATCGGCCGCGCGCATCGGGAAGCTGCGATCGATGGCTGACTGCTGCGGCAGCCACGCGATGTCGCCGGTCGCCGGCTGAGCAATCACGCGACCGCTCGCAGGCCGCATCTGCCCCGCCAATGCCGCCAGCAGCGTACTCTTGCCGGCACCATTCGGCCCGACCACCGCAGTCAGCGATCCCGGCAGGAACTCGCCGCTCAGCTCCTCGACGGCCCGCCCGCGCGGATACGCGAGCGTCAGTTGCTCCAGCCGCAGTGACGGCGCAACCACGGCGCGGGTCATCCCAGCGCCCACCACACCGCCGCCCACAGCACGACAAGAGGCAGCGAAACGACGGCTGTGCGCGACGCTGCGGCGGCCATCAGCACGCTGCGCGCACACGCGCCCGTGGTTCGATCACGGAAAGCCATCCGCAGCATCGCTCCGCTCCGCAACGAGACCTGCCCGTCGCCCGAAAGCGCAACTATACTGCAAATTCATTATCAGTAACAAAATCCGGAGACTTCCCGGCAGATCGGCGCCGACCGTCGGCGTCAGGGACACGACATGCGTCATTCCCCTGGAAGCGGGAGTCCTTCGTCTCTGCGCGTCGCAACATGGATCCCCGCTTTCGCGGGGATGACGGCCCTCACCGGCGCGCGAGCCGCTGCTGCAGCCAGTACGCCCCGACGATGGTCTTCACGTCCGTGACGGTGCCGTCGGCAACCCACGCCAGCAGGTCGGCGAGCGGCGCGGTGAAGACTTCCAGCACCTCGCCGGCATCGACCTTCGCGCCCTGATGCCGCAGGCCGCGCGCGAGATAGACCTCGATCTTCTCGTCGCTGTATGCGATGGCGTTGTGGAAGCCGCCGAGGTACTGCCAGTCGGCCGCGACATAGCCGGTTTCCTCGAGCAGCTCGCGCTGCGCGCAGGCGAGCAGCGGTTCGCCGCGATCGATCTTGCCCGCCGGGAACTCGATGACGCTGCGGCCGAGCGGGTAGCGGAACTGGCGTTCGAGCACGACGCGGCCGTCGTCGAGCACTGGAACGATCATCACTGCGCCGGGATGCCGCAGGTATTCGCGCGTGCCTTCATGGCCGTCGGCGGCCCGCACATGGTCCACGTACAGCCGCAGGAACACGCCATCGTAGGCGAGGCGGCTGTCGAGCGTGTGCTCGGCCAGCGGGTCGCTGTCGTTGGTCACCTTGTCGGCCACCGCGGCGTGTCGCGCCCTACCCGCCCAGCGCGCGCGTCATCGCGTCGCCGCACAGTTTCAGCAGGTACTGCGGCACGAGTCCGAGGGCCAGCACCAGCACGCCGTTGATCGACAGCACGACGCGCATGTCCGTGGTGCCGGCGATCGCGGCCGCCGGTTCGGCGGGCGCGTCGAAGAACATCACCTTCACGACGCGCAGGTAGTAGTAGGCGCCGACCAGCGAGATGAGGACCGCGAAAATGGCGATCCACAGCATGGGGCCCTGCAATCCATCGCCCAGCAGCGCCTGCAGCACCACCAGCTTGGCGTAGAAGCCCACGGTCGGCGGGATGCCGGCCAGCGAGAACATCAGGATCGCCATGACGAATGCGTACCACGGGCTGCGGCGCGCGAGTCCCCTGAGATCGGCGATCTCCTCGGCCTCGAAGCCGTCGCGCGACAGCAGCAGCATGACGCCGAAGGTTCCGAGCGTGGTGATCGCGTAGGTGACGACGTAGAACATCGCGGCGCTGTACGACGCGATGGTGGCCTGCGCGTTTCCGCCGACCACGCCGGAGACCATCGCCAGCAGCATGAAGCCCATCTGCGCGATCGTCGAATAGGCCAGCATGCGCTTGAGGTTGGTCTGCGCAATGGCCGCGAGGTTGCCCAGCAGCAGCGACGCGATGGCGAGCAGGATCAGCATCTGCTGCCAGTCCGCCGCGATGGGCAGCAGGCCTTCGACCAGGATGCGGAAGGCAATGGCGAAGGTGGCGATCTTGGGTGCGGAGCCGATCAGCAGCGTCACCGGCGTCGGCGCGCCCTGGTACACGTCCGGCACCCACATGTGGAACGGCACCGCACCCAGCTTGAAGGCCAGGCCCGCGACGATGAATACCGTACCGAAGACCAGCGTCAGCCGGCCGGCGGTGTGGCCGCCGACGATCGCCTCCTTGATCTCGTTGATGTCCAGCGTGCCGGTCGCGCCGTACAGCATGCTCATGCCGTACAGCAGGAAGCCCGAGGCCAGCGCGCCCAGCACGAAGTACTTCATCGCGGCCTCGCTGGCCCGCGCATCGTCGCGCCGCAGCGCCACCAGCGTGTAGAGCGACAGTGCCTGCAGCTCGAGCCCGAGGTAGATGACCAGCAGGTTGTTCGCCGAGATCATCAGCAGGATGCCGAGCAGAGCGAACAGGGTCAGCGTGAACAGTTCCCCCTTCCACAGGCCCCGGTCGCGCGCATAGGACTGCGCATAGACCAGCGTGACGGCGATCGTCAGGATCGAGAACAGCTTCAGCACGTTGGCCATCGGATCGGTGACGTACATGCCGCCGAAGGCGTAGGTCACCGTGCCGTGGGACAGGAACGCGCAGGTGATGCCCGCGGTGAGCACGAGCACGGCGAGCGCCAGCACGTAGGTGACGTTGCGGCGCTCGTCGGGAATGAACAGATCGACGGCCAGCACGGCGAGCGCGCCGGCCAGCAGCACGATCTCCGGGAGCGCGACCCACGTGTTCAGGGCTTCCATCGTCAGGCTCTCAGCGTCCGGTCAGCACGGATGCTGCCGGCAGTTTCGACTGCGCCGCGTGCTGCAGCAGCTGCGCGACCGACGCGTCCATCAGGTCGGTGAAGGGTTTCGGATACAGCCCCATGAACATCACCGCGGCAGCGAGCAGCACCAGGATCAGCAGCTCGCGAGCGTTGACGTCGGTGAGCTCGGCGACCTGACGATTGGCCACTTCGCCGAAGATCACCCGCTTGTACATCCACAGCGAGTAGGCCGCGCCGAGGATCAGCGTCGTGGCCGCGATCAGGCCGATCCAGAAGTCGAACTTCACGGCGCCGAGGATCACCATGAACTCGCCGACGAAGCCGCTGGTGGCCGGCAGGCCCGAGTTGGCCATCGCGAACAGCATGAAGAACGCGGCGAAGCGCGGCATGGTGTTGGCGACACCGCCGTAATCGGCGATCGCGCGGCTGTGCATGCGGTCGTACATCACGCCGATGCAGAAGAACATCGCGCCGGAGATGAAGCCGTGCGAGATCATCTGCACGATGCCGCCCGCCATGCCCATCGGGTTGAAGATGAAGAAGCCCAGCGTGACGAAGCCCATGTGCGCGATCGACGAATATGCGACCAGCTTCTTCATGTCGGCCTGCACCAGCGCGACCAGCCCGATGTACACGACCGCGATCAGCGACAGCGCGATGACGTAGCCGGCCAGCGCGTGCGACGCGTCCGGCACGATCGGCAGCGAGAAGCGCAGGAAGCCGTAGGCGCCCAGCTTCAGCATGATCGCCGCCAGCACGATCGAGCCGCCGGTGGGCGCCTCGACGTGCGCGTCCGGCAGCCACGTGTGCACCGGCCACATCGGCACCTTGACGGCGAAGGCCATGAAGAAGGCGAGGAACAGCAGCACCTGCGCAGTCATGCCGATCTTCGCGGCGTGCCAGTCGAGGATGCCGAACTTGCCGCCCGACACGTACCAGAGGTAGACCAGCGCCACCAGCATCAGCAGCGAGCCCAGCAGCGTGTACAGGAAGAACTTGAAGGCCGCGTAGACGCGGTTCTGCCCGCCCCACACGCCGATGATGATGTACATCGGGATCAGCGTGGCCTCGAAGAACACGTAGAACAGCAGCCCGTCGACGGCGGAGAACACGCCGATCATCAGGCCCGACAGGATCAGGAACGACGCGTAGTACTGCGCCACGCGGTCGCGGATCACATCCCAGCCCGCCAGCACGACGATGACGGTGGTGAACGCCGTCAGCAGCACGAACCAGACCGACAGCCCGTCGATGCCCAGGTGGTAGTGCGCGTTGAAGCGCTCGATCCACACCGCCTTCTCGACGAACTGCAGGCTCGCGCTGGCGGCGTCGAAGCCCATGTACAGCGGCAGCGTCACCAGCAGGCCCAGCAGGCTGCCGGCGAGCGCGATGGCACGCACGATCGGTGCGGCGCGATCGCGGCCGGTGGCGAGCAGCAGCAGCCCGCTGACGATCGGGATCCAGATCGACAGGCTGAGCCAGGGCGTTGCGGAAGTCATGTCGATCCCTGGCTAGCGGAGGCTGACGAACAGCGTGATCAGCACCAGCAGGCCGATGATCATGCCGAACGCGTACTGGTAGATGTAGCCGGTCTGCAGCCGGCGCGTCAGCGACGCTAACCAGCCGACAAGGCGCGCGCTGCCGTTCACCGCCAGCCCGTCGATCAGGCCGACATCGCCGCCGCGCCACAGCAGCCGGCCGATGCCGCGCGCGCCGCCGGCGAACACCACCTCGTTGAAGCGGTCGAGGTAGTACTTGTTGTCGAGCAGCGCGTACAGGCCGCTGAACCGCTTCTGCAGCGCAGCCGGAATGTCGGGACGACGCAGGTAGAAGTACCAGGCGAGCGCCACGCCCGCCGCGGCCAGCCAGAACGGCGCGCCCGTGAAGCCGTGCAAAGCCATGTCGCTGGCGCCGTGGAAATGCTCGGCGAGCGCGGCCATGCCGCGGTGGCGCAGCACGTCGACGAAGATCGAGTCCTTGAAGAAGCCGCCGACGAGCATCGGCCCGACCGCGACGAAACCGATGACCACCGACGGCACCGCGAGCAGCACCAGGGGTGCGGTGATGACGGCCGGCGATTCGTGCGGCTCGCCATGGTGCTCGTCGTGCCCATGCCCGTCGTGGTGTCCGTCGTGCGGCTTCAGGTGCCAGCGCGGCTTGCCGTGGAACACCAGGAAGAACATGCGGAACGAATAGAACGCGGTGATGAACACGCCGATCAGCAACGCCCAGTACACGATCGTTGCGATGGTCGATCCCACCAGCCCGGCCTCCGCGGCTCCGTGTACCGCCAGGATGATCGCGTCCTTCGAATAGAAGCCCGAGAAGAACGGTTCGCCGATCAGCGCCAGCGAGCCGAGCAGCGCGGTGATCCACGTCACCGGCATCTTCTTCCACAGGCCGCCCATGTGGCGGATGTCCTGGTGATGGTGCATGCCGATGATCACCGAGCCGGCCGCCAGGAACAGCAGCGCCTTGAAGAAGGCATGGGTCATCAGGTGGAAGATGCCGGCGGCATAGGCCGATGCACCCAGCGCCACCGTCATGTAGCCGAGCTGCGACAGCGTCGAGTACGCGACCACGCGCTTGATGTCGTTCTGCACGATGCCGAGGAGGCCCATGAAGAACGCGGTGATCGCGCCGATCACGATGATGAAGGCCAGCGCCGCATCCGACAGCTCGAACAGCGGCGACATGCGCGCCACCATGAAGATGCCGGCCGTCACCATCGTGGCGGCGTGGATCAGCGCGGAGATGGGCGTCGGGCCTTCCATCGAATCGGGCAGCCACACGTGCAGCGGGAACTGCGCGCTCTTGCCCATCGCGCCGATGAAGAGCCCGATGCAGATCACCGTGACCAGCAGCCACGGCGTGCCCGGGAAGAGCTCGATGGTGGTCGATGCCATGCCCGGCGCGGCCTTGAACACGTCCGCGTAGTGCAGCGTGCCGAAGAACGCGAAGATCAGTCCGATGCCGATGACGAAGCCGAAGTCGCCGACGCGGTTCACCAGGAAGGCCTTCAGGTTTGCGTAGATCGCCGTCGGCCGCTTGAACCAGAAGCCGATCAGCAGGTACGACACCAGTCCCACCGCCTCCCAGCCGAAGAAGAGCTGCAGGAAGTTGTTGCTCATCACCAGCATCAGCATGCTGAAGGTGAACAGCGATATGTACGAGAAGAAGCGCTGGTAGCCCGGGTCGTCGGCCATGTAGCCGACGGTGTAGATGTGCACCATCAGCGACACGCTGGTGACGACCACCATCATCATCGCGGTCAGCGGGTCGATCAGGAAGCCGACTTCCATCTTCAGCCCGCCGACCACCGCCCACGTGTACAGCGCCCCGTCGAAGCGGCCGCCCTGCAGCACGTCGGACAGCACGACGAAGGACGCGATGGTGGCGACCAGCACGCCGGCGATGGTCACGGTGTGCGCGCCGGCGCGGCCGACGATGCGCCCGCCGAAGCCGGCGACGATGGCACCGACCAAAGGCGCCAGCACGGCGAGCAGGTAGACCTTCTGCATGCCGGTCATCATCAGCCCTTCAGCGAATCCAGTTCCTCGACGTTGATCGTCGAGAGGTTGCGGAACAGGATCACCAGGATCGCCAGGCCGATGGCCGACTCGGCCGCCGCGACCGTCAGGATGAAGAACACGAACACCTGGCCGTGGTAGTCGCCGAGGAAGTGCGAGAACGCGATGAAGTTCATGTTGACGGCCAGCAGCATCAGCTCGATGGCCATCAACAGCACGATCAGGTTGCGCCGGTTCAGGAAGATGCCGACGATGCTGATCGCGAACAGCAGCGCGCCGACGCCGAGGTACCAGGACAGCGAGATCATGGTGCCCCCGCCGGCTTCGCGTCGGCTTGCGCGGGTGCCGCAGGTCGCCGCACCCGGCGTCTGCCGCGCCGCCTCGTCGCTCGCCATGTCCACCAGCCGGACGCGTTCTTCGCGGCGCACCTTCACCTGCTGCGACGGATCCTGGTGCCGCGAGTCCTTGCGGCCGCGCAGCGTCAGCGCGATGGCCGCGACGATGGCGACCAGCAGGATCGTGCCGGCGATCTGCAGCGGGAACACGTATTCGGTGAAAGTCAGCTTGCCGAGTGCCTCGATGTTGTTGGCGTGCTCGATGCCGGGTCCCGCATGCGTCATGCCCTGCCAGCGCGGCTGCGACAGCACCAGCCACATCTGCAGCACGATCAGCGCGGCCACCAGCACGCCGGCCCACAGGTGACGGAACAGCCCTTCGCGCAGCCGGCGGGTATTGACGTCCAGCATCATCACCACGAACAGGAACAGGACCATCACCGCGCCGACGTAGACCAGCACCAGCGCGATCGCGAGGAATTCCGCCTGCAGCAGCATCCACAGGCAGGCGGCCGAGAAGAACGCCAGCACCAGGAACAGCACGGCGTGCACCGGATTGCGCGCCGTGATCACGCGGATCGCGGCCAGCAGCAGGATGCCGGCGAACAGCGCGAAGAGGAAGGTGGTGGAAGTCATCGTTGTTGTTCTGAAGACGGCGCGCGCGGCAGCGTCCTGGCGTCAATGGCGGTGCGTCGGCCTCGTCTATCGGAACTTTGCGTCGGCCGCGCGGTTGGCGGCGATGGTCGCTTCGTAGCGGTCGCCGATCGCGAGCAGCATCGGCTTGGTGTAGTACAGGTCGCCGCGCCGCTCGCCGTGGTATTCGAGCAGGTCGGTCTCGACGATCGAGTCCACCGGGCAGCTTTCCTCGCAGAAGCCGCAGAAGATGCACTTGGTGAGGTCGATGTCGTAGCGCGTCGTGCGGCGCGTGCCGTCCTCGCGCTGGTCGGATTCGATGGTGATGGCCAACGCGGGGCAGACCGCCTCGCACAGCTTGCAGGCGATGCAGCGCTCTTCGCCGTTCGGATAACGGCGCAGCGCGTGCAGGCCGCGGAAGCGCGGGCTGATCGGCGTCTTCTCTTCCGGATACTGGATGGTGATCTTGCGCGCGAACGCATAGCGCCCGGTCAGCGCCAGGCCTTTCAGCAGCTCTTTCAGCAGCAGGCTGTCGAGGAATTCGCGGATCGCGCCCATGGCCGTCGGTCTCCGCCCCCTGAGGGGGCAGCCAGATCGACAGCGGCGTCTGCATCCACACCGCGACGACGACGAGCCACACCAGCGTGATCGGGATGAACACCTTCCAGCCGAGCCGCATGATCTGGTCGTAGCGATAGCGCGGGAACGACGCCCGGAACCAGATGAACAGCGACACGACGAAGAACACCTTGGCGAACAGCCAGAACCAGCCGGCGAGCGCGCCCAGCCAGCCCGGCACCTCGACGCCCAGCAGCAGGCCCAGGTCGACCGGCGGCGCCCAGCCGCCGAGGAACATCATCGTCGCCATCGTCGACAGCAGGATCATGTTCGCGTATTCGGCGAGGAAGAAGATCGCGAAGGTCATGCCCGAGTACTCGACCATGTGCCCGGCGACGATCTCCGATTCGCCTTCGACGACGTCGAAGGGATGGCGGTTGGTCTCCGCGATCGCCGAGACCACGTAGATGACGAACAGCGGCAGCAGCGGCAGCCAGTTCCACGACAGGAAGGTCCAGCCGCGGTCGGCGAACCACCCGGTGTTCTGCCCCGACACGATGCCCGACATGTTCAGCGTGCCGGCCACCAGCAGCACGGCAACCAGCACGAAGCCCATCGCCAGCTCATAGCTCACCATCTGCGCCGCGGCGCGCATCGCGCCGAGGAACGCGTACTTCGAATTCGACGCCCAGCCCGCGACGATGACGCCGTAGACGCCGACCGACGTGATGGCCATCACGTACAGCAGCCCGGCGTTGACGTCGGCCAGCACGACGCCAGGCGCGAACGGGATCACGGCCCACGCCGCCAGCGCCGGCATGATGACGATGACCGGCGCCAGGAAGAACAGCACCTTGTCGGCCTGCGCCGGCGTGATGACCTCCTTGGTCATCAGCTTCAGCGCATCGGCGATCGGCTGCAGCAGTCCCAGCGGGCCGACGCGGTTGGGGCCGACGCGGATGTGCATCCAGCCGATCAGCTTGCGTTCCCAGTAGGTCAGGTACGCCACCATGCCGAGGATCGGCAGCGTGATCGCGATGATCTTCGCCAATGCCCATACCACGGGCCACGCGGCGCCCAGCGCCTGCGAACCGGCGGCGGTGAAGGCGTCCATCAGGCACGCTCCAGCGTGACAGGGCCGAACATCGGGCCGAGCGCGGCCGTGGCGGCATGCGCGGTGGCGACGCGCACCACGCCGTCGGGCAGCGTGGCGTCGATCTGCAGCGTGACGACCGCTGAGGCATCGCCCTGCGCCACGCGCACGGTGTCGCCATCGGCGACGTTCAGCGACTGCAGCGGTCGCCGCGTTGACGCGGGCGCGCGGCACGCGCGCATCGGTGGTCGCCTGCAGCGGCGGCGAGCGGCGCACGATCGCATCGGTTGCATAGACGGGAACGTCGGCGAGCCGTTCGAGTGCAGGCTTCGCCGCGTCGGCCAGCGCCGGCGCGACGGTCGTCGCGTTGCTCAACCGTGCAGCGATGTCCGCGGGCATCGCTTCCTCCCGAACCGCCTCGGCGTGTCGAAGTCGAAGCCCGGCAGTTCGAGCAGGCTGCCCAGCACGCGCAGCACCTTCCAGCCGGGACGCGCTTCGCCGAACGGCTTCACCGCGCCGTTGAAGCTCTGCGCGCGGCCTTCGGCATTGATGAACGTGCCCGAGGTCTCGGTGAACGGCGCGATCGGCAGGATCGCGTCCGCGTATTCGAGTGCGCCGTTGCGATACGGCGAGAAGGCGATGACCGTGTCGGCCTTTGCGAGCGCGCGCGCGGTCAGCGCCGGGTCGGCAGTGTCGTAGTCCGGCTCGACGTTCCACAGCACGTAGGCGCGGCGCGGCTGCTCGAGCATGGCCTTCGCATCGAGACCGCCTTCGCCGGGCGCGCCTCGACGAGATGCGCACCCACCGAGTTGGCCGCTTCGGTCAGCACACGCCGAGCGTGGCGCCGGTCGCCTGCGCGATCCATTGCCCACGCGCAGCTGCGCGGCCTGCGGGTGCTGGACGGCGGCATTGCCGAGGAAAATCGCGGTGCGCTCGCCCGACAGCAGGCTCTTCGCGATGGCGCGCGCCGTTTCATCGGGCTGAAGGTCCGCGACCGGCGCCACATCGCCGCGCTGCCGGCCACCGCAGCCGCGATCGCGGCCAGCGCATGACCCACTGCGACGGTCGCACGATCGAGACTGCCGATGCGCCACGCGCATCAGCAGGTCGTCGTCGGCCCCGTGCAGCACCGAGAGCTGGCAGCCGCGCTTCACGGCCTTGCGCAGGCGCGCCGACAGCAGCGGATGGTCCTTGCGCAGGAAGGAGCCGACCAGCAGCACGCGATCGAGCGATTCGATCGGCACCGGCAGGCCGAGCCAGGGTGCGCCCTGCTCCGCCGCGTCGCCGCTGAAGTCGGATTGCCGCAGGCGGTGATCGATGTTGTCGCTGCCCAGGCCGCGCACCAGTTTCGCCAGCAGGTGCAATTCCTCCAGCGTGGAATGTGGCGCCGCCAGCGCACCAACGGCCTGTGGTCCGTGCTGCTGCTTTACCTGCAGCAAAGCGTGGCGTACGTACTCGAGCGCGACGTCCCAGTCGACCTCGCGCCACTGACCGCCCTGCTTCAGCATCGGCCGCGCCAGCCGGTCGGCTGCGTTCAGCCCTTCGTAGGAGAATCGATCGCGGTCCGACAGCCAGCACTCGTTGACGGCTTCGTTCTCGAGCGGCAGCACGCGCAGCACGCGCTGCGCCTTGACCTGCACGATCAGGTTCGAACCCAGCGAATCATGCGGGCTCACCGAGCGGCGCCGCGACAGCTCCCACGAGCGCGCCTCGTAGCGGAACGGCTTGCTGGTCAGCGCGCCGACCGGACACAGGTCGATCATGTTGCCCGACAGTTCGGAGTCCACCGAACGGCCGACGAAGGTCATGATCTCGGAGTGCTCGCCGCGGCCCGCCATGCCGAGCTCCATCAGCCCGGCGATCTCCTGGCCGAAGCGCACGCAGCGCGTGCAGTGGATGCAGCGGGTCATCTCCTCGGCGGAGATCAGCGGCCCCATCGGCTTGTGGAAAACCACGCGCTTGGCTTCCGCGTAGCGGCTCGCCGAGCCGCCGTAACCGACCGCGAGATCCTGCAGCTGGCATTCGCCGCCCTGGTCGCAGATCGGGCAGTCCAGCGGATGGTTGATCAGCAGGAACTCCATCACCGACTTCTGCGCCTGCTTGGCGCGCGTCGAGGCGGTGCGCACGATCATGCCCGGCGTCACCGGCGTGGCGCAGGCCGGCAGCGGCTTCGGCGCCTTCTCGACTTCCACCAGGCACATGCGGCAGTTGGCCGCAATGCTGAGCTTCTTGTGGTAGCAGAAGTGCGGCACGTAGATGTCGAGCCGGCTGGCGGCCTCCATCACCATGCTGCCTTCGGGCACCTCGACCTTGCGGCCGTCGATCTCAATTTCTACCTTGCGGCCGTACGCGATGCGCTTCGCACGTCTCGACCATAGTTAGACGCGGTTTCCGGGCGGCCGGGCGCCCGCCCGTTGCGCAAGATCACGAAGTGGCAGAGCGGCGTCATGCGTACTCGGGCAGTGGCCATGCGCGATGTGGTGCTCGAACTCGCTGCGGAAGTGCTTGACGAAGGCACGCACCGGCATGGCGGCGGCATCGCCCAGCGCGCAGATGGTGCGGCCCTGGATGTTGTCGGCGACCGAGTTCAGCAGGTCGATGTCCTCGGGCTTGCCTTCGCCGTGCTCGATCCGGTGCACGACGCGATACAGCCACCCCGTCCCTTCGCGCAGGGTGTGCACTGGCCGCAGCTTTCCTCGTAGTAGAAGTACGACAGGCGCTCCAGGCAACGCACCATGCAACGCGTGTCGTCCATGACGATGACCGCGCCCGACCCCAGCATCGACCCGGCCTTGGCGATCGAGTCGTAATCCATGTCGGTGGCCAGCATCACGTCGCCCGGCAGCACCGGCATCGACGAACCGCCCGGGATGACCGCCTTGATCCCCGCCCGCCGCGCATGCCGCCGGCGAGTTCCAGCAGCTTCGCGAATGGCGTACCCAGCGGCACTTCGTAGTTGCCGGGATGCGTGACGTCGCCCGACACCGAGAAGATCTTCGTGCCGCCGTTGTTCGGCTTGCCGAGCGCGAGGAAAGCATCGCCGCCCTCGTTGATGATGTAGGGCACCGCAGCGAAGGTCTCGGTGTTGTTGATCGTCGTGGGCTTGCCGTACAGGCCGAAACTCGCCGGGAACGGCGTTGAAGCGCGGTTGCCCTTCTTGCCCTCGAGCGACTCGAGCAGCGCGGTTTCTTCGCTGCAGATGTAGGCGCCGAAGCCATGCGCCGCGTAGAGATCAAAATCGAACGCCGAACCGAGGATGCCCTTGCCGAGGAATCCGGCGGCGCGCGCTTCTTCGAGGGCTTCCTCGAAGCGCTCGTACTCGGCCCAGATCTCGCCGTGGATGTAGTTGTAGGCCACCGACACGCCCATCGCGCAGGCGGCGATCGCCATGCCTTCGATGACGATGTGCGGGTTGTAGCGCAGGATGTCGCGGTCCTTGAACGTGCCGGGCTCGCCTTCGTCGGAATTGCAGACGAGGTACTTCTGGCCCGGGAACTGCCGCGGCATGAAGCTCCACTTCAGTCCGGTCGGGAAGCCCGCGCCGCCGCGGCCGCGCAACGCCGACTTCTTCAGCTCGGCGATGACCGCATCGGGCGTCAGCGGCGTGTCCAGGATCTTGCGCAGCGCCGCATAGCCGCCGCGCTGCTCGTAGTCCTTCAGGCGCCAGTTGCCGCCATCGAGGCCCTTCAGGATGATCGATTCAGGTGCCGTCCGTGGAAACAGGTCTGCGCGCTCATTGACCGATCTCCGCGCTCCGCGCTGCGGCGAGCACCTGCGTGGGTCGAACGGTCGCCGCGCTCATCGCTTCACCCGCTTCTTTGAGTTCGTCCAGCAGCTCATCGAGCCGCTCGTTGCTCATGAAGCTCTCCATGCGCTTGTTGTTGACCAGCAGCACCGGCGCATCGCCGCAGGCGCCGAGGCATTCGCCTTCCTTCAGCGTGAACTGGCCGTCGGCGGTGGTCTCGCCGAAGCCGATGCCGAGCCGGCGCTTGAGGTGCTCTGCCGCACGGTTCGCGCCCGACAGCGCGCACGGCAGGTTCGTGCACAGCGTCAGCTTGCAGCGGCCCACCGGCGCAGGTCGTACATGTTGTAGAAGGTCGCGACTTCGTAGACCGCGATTGCCGGCATGTCGAGGTAGTCGGCGACGGCCGAGATCGTCTCCTCGGGCAGCCAGCCATGCTGGTCCTGCGCGATGGCGAGCGCGGCGATCACGGCGGACTGCTTCTGGTCGGCCGGATACTTCGCGACTTCGCGGTCGATGCGCCCGCAGGCTTCGGCCGAAAGAATCCCCTGGGGCTTCGGCACTGCGCTCATCCAGTTCTGACAGCGCGGATCGGGGCCGTCACAGGGAGCGCGCTCGGCGGCGCTCATCGATCGATCTCCCCGAACACGATGTCCTGCGTGCCGATGATCGCCACCGCATCCGCGATCATGTGGCCGCGCGACATCTCGTCGAGCCCCTGCAGGTGCGCGAAGCCCGGCGCGCGGATCTTCAGGCGGTAAGGCTTGTTCGCACCGTCGGACACCAGCCAGATGCCGAACTCGCCCTTCGGATGCTCGACCGCCGCGTACGCCTCGCCCGGCGGCACGTGGAAGCCCTCGGTGAAGAGCTTGAAGTGGTGAATCAGCTCTTCCATGTTCGACTTCATGTCCACGCGGTGCGGGGGCGCCACCTTGTGGTTATCGGTCATCACCGGGCCCGGATTGGCGCGCAGCCAGGCGATGCACTGCTGGATGATGCGGTTGCTCTGCCGCAGTTCCTCGACGCGCACCAGGTAGCGGTCGTAGCTGTCGCCGTTGCGGCCGACCGGCACGTCGAAGTCGATGCGGTCGTAGATCTCGTAGGGCTGCTTGCGGCGCAGGTCCCACTCGATGCCCGAGCCACGCAGCATCGGGCCGGTGAAGCCCATCTGCAGCGCACGCTCCGGCGTCACCACGCCGATGCCCACCAGCCGCTGCTTCCAGATGCGGTTGTCGGTGAGCAGCGTCTCGTACTCGTCCACGTAGCCGGGGAAGCGGCGCGTGAAATCCTCGATGAAGTCGAGCAGCGATCCCTGGCGGTTGTCGTTCAGGCGCCTCGTGTCCTGTTCACTCTTGTATTTGTTGGCCCTGAACTGCGGCATCGCGTCCGGCAGGTCGCGGTACGCCGGCGGCGTAGAAGTATGCGCGCGCGCCGGACACCGCCTCGTACATGTCCATCAGGTCTTCGCGCTCGCGGAAGCAGTACAGGAACACCGCCATCGCGCCGACGTCCAGCCCGTGCGCGCCCAGCCACAGCAGGTGGTTCAGCAGGCGCGTGATCTCGTCGAACATCACGCGGATGTACTGCGCGCGCAGCGGCACCTCGACGCCGAGCAGCTTCTCGATCGCCATGACGTAGGCGTGCTCGTTGCACATCATCGAGACGTAGTCGAGCCGATCCATGTAGGGCACCGACTGCAGGAAGGTGCGCGTTTCGGCGAGCTTCTCGGTCGCGCGGTGCAGCAGGCCGATGTGCGGATCGGCGCGCTGGATCACTTCGCCGTCGAGCTCCAGCACCAGGCGCAGCACGCCGTGCGCGGCGGGATGCTGCGGGCCGAAATTCAGCGTGTAGTTCTTGATATCCGCCATGATCGATGCCGCGATCAGCGTCCCCTGGCCGTAGGCGTCTTCGTGGATCACGCGCGGCACGATCTCGCGCGGTTCGATCGTCACCGGCTGGTAGACGACGCGGCGCTGCTCCGGGTCGTAGCGCATCTCGACGTGGCCGGAGATCGGGAAGTCCTTGCGGAACGGATGCCCGATGAAGCCGTAGTCGGTCAGGATGCGGCGCAGGTCCGGATGGCCTTCGAAGACGATGCCGTACAGGTCGAACGCCTCGCGCGCTCATACCAGCTGGCGCTGGTCCAGACGCTGGTCACCGAGGCGATCAGCGGGAACTCGTCGTCCGCCACGACGCTGCGCACGCGCACGCGCCAGTTGTGCGCGATCGACAGCAGATGCAGCACGACCCCATAGCGCGGCCCATTCCATGAGCCATCGCGCGTAGCTGAGTAATCCATGCCGGTGAGATCGATCAGTTGGCGAAGGCCAGCGCCGGATCGTCGCGCAGCTTCAGCGCCACCGCGTGGTGATCCGCGCTGCGCACGACGATCGTCACCTCGCCCAGCGCAACGATCACGTCCTGCAGCGTTTCGCCGAATGCCGCGCGCAGCGCAGCGACCAGTGCTTCTGCTCTGCTCATCGCGCGATCGTGTTGGTGCGGCGGATCTTGTTCTGCAACTGGATGATCCCGTAGATCAGCGCCTCGGCCGTCGGCGGGCAGCCCGGCACGTACACATCGACCGGCACGATGCGGTCGCAGCCGCGCACCACCGAATAGCTGTAGTGGTAGTAGCCGCCGCCATTGGCGCACGAGCCCATGCTGATCACCCAGCGAGGCTCGGCCATCTGGTCGTAGACCTTGCGCAGCGCGGGTGCCATCTTGTTGCACAGCGTGCCGGCGACGATCATCACGTCGGACTGGCGCGGGCTGGGACGGAAGAAGATGCCGAAGCGGTCCAGGTCGTAGCGCGCGGCCC
>JBGAIO010000057.1:0-17435 GCA_044225415.1 Burkholderiaceae bacterium
CCCACGACCTTGTCGCCGGGCTTGTACTGCGGGTTGCGCGATTCGACGACGGTGCCGGCCGTGCCGCCCACCATGACTTCGCCCACCGGTTGGGGCTTCGCATAGGACTTGCTCTCGTTCATGCGGCCGCGCATGTACGGATCGAGCGACAGCCACTCGTTGCGGACCAGCAGTTCGCCGGGTTGCAGCAGCGGCGTCTGCGCTTCTTCCATGCGGAAGTTGGAACGGGTGGCCGTGCCTTCGGGGCGGCTGGCCAGCAGGATGCGGCGATAGGTGGGCATGCGATGTGCGAGATGGAAGTTGTCGGTGAATTCAGCGTGGCCACTTGCCCTGCGCCGCCGCTTCGACGAGCAGCGGCGCGGGCTGCCAGAACGCCGGGTCGGCATGCGGATTGGCGGCGTAGCGCTTCATCGCGTCGAGCACGTGATCGAAGCCGGCAGCACGGGCGTGATACATCGGTCCGCCCTTGGCCATCGGGAAGCCGTAGCCCGTCAGGTAGACGACGTCGATGTCGCTGGCGCGTTCGGCGATGCCCTCCCCGAGCAGCCGCGCGCCTTCGTTGACCAGCGCGTAGATGCAGCGCTGCACGATCTCCGTGTCGTCGATCGCCCGCGGCGTGATGCCGATCTCCCGACGGTAAGCGGCGATCAGCGCATCGACCTCGTCGTCCGGCAGCGGCGTGCGACTGCCGCTCTCGTAGCGATACCAGCCCTTGCCGGTCTTCTGGCCGAGCCGGCCCTTCTCGACGACGCGATCTCCGATGCGGCTGTAGGTGATCTCGGGTTTCTCGACGTAGCGCCGCTGCCGGATGGCATAGCCGATGTCCATGCCGGCCATGTCGTACATCGCGAACGGGCCCATCGCCATGCCGAAGCGCGTCAGCGCCGCGTCCACCTGCTGCGGCAACGCCCCCTCGTCGATCAGGAACAGCGACTGGCGGATGTACTGTTCCAGCATGCGGTTGCCGATGAAACCATCGCACACGCCCGCCACCACGCCCACCTTGCCGAGGCGACGCGCGAGCTGCATGACGGTGGCGAGGACGTCCACGCCGGTGCGGTCGGCGCGCACCACTTCCAGCAGCCGCATCACGTTGGCCGGACTGAAGAAGTGCGTGCCGATGACGTCCTCCGGCCGCTTCGTCGCATCGGCGATCGTGTTCACGTCCAGCGTCGAGGTGTTGGTGGCGAGGATCGCGCCGCGCTTCATCACCTGGTCGAGGCGCGCGAACACGCTGCGCTTGACGTCGAGCGTTTCGACCACCGCCTCGACGACGATGTCCGCCGACGCGAGGTCGGCGATCTCGCGCGTGGGCGTGACCAGCGCGATGCGCCTGCGCACGTCATCGGCCGTGAGGCGTCCCTTGGCGGCGGTCGCCTCCCAGTTGCGGCGCATCGCCGCCATGCCGCGTTCGAGTGCGGCGCCGTCGGCCTCGCTGACGGTGACCGGAATGCCGGCGTTGGCGAAGCACATCGCGATGCCCGAGCCCATCGTGCCGCAGCCGACCACCGCGGCGGTGCGGATCGGGCGCGTCGGCGTCCCGGCAGGCACGTCGGGAATGCGGGCGGCCACCCGCTCCGCGAAGAACGAATGGCGCAGGGCCTTCGACTCGGGCGACTGCACCAGTTCGATGAACCAGCCACGCTCGCGCGCGATGCCTTCGTCGAAGGGCAGCGTCGCGGCCGCCTCGACAGCGGCCACGCACTTGAGCGGCGCCGGCAGCCCGCGGGCCTGCTTCGCGACGTTGGCCCGCGCGGCTGCGAAGAAAGCCTCGGCGGTGACGTCGGGCGGCAGCGCGGCCCCTGCATCGCGCACGCGCGGATGCCGCCTGCTGGCGGCCACCTCGGCGGCGTAGTCCATCACACCATCGAAGCGGTCGTTGCGCACGATGCGCGAGATGAGCCCGCGTTCGAGCGCCTCGTCGGCGTCGATCGCCTCGCCGCTGACGATCATCTGCAGTGCGGCCTGCACGCCCACCACGCGCGGCAGCCTCTGCGTTCCGCCAGCGCCGGGCAGCAGGCCGAGCTTCACTTCCGGCAGGCCCGTCTTCGCGTCGGCCGTGGCGATGCGGTAGTTGCAGGCCAGCGACAGTTCCAGACCGCCGCCCATGCACGGCCCGTTGATCGCCGCGATCACCGGCTTCGGAGAACGCTCGACCGCATCGATCAGCTGCAGCAGGCTCGGCTCGGCGAGGGCGGCCGGCGTGTTGAACTCGCGGATGTCGGCGCCGCCGGAGTACATGCGGCCGGTGCCGGTGATGACGATCGCCTTCACTGCGGCATCGTCCAGCGCGCGCTCGAGCCCGGCGTGCAGCGTGCTGCGCGTGGCGTGGCCGAGGCCGTTGACGGGCGGGTTGTCGATCTGCAGCACGGCCACGGGGCCGCGGCGCTCGTAGTGCGTCGTCATGAGGGACGGTCCGGTCTCGGTGAAGTTTCGGTGCGACAGCCGCGCGGCGCGTTTCAGATCTCGGGCTTCAGATGTCGGACTTCAGACCTCGAGCCATTCCTGGCGTATCCGGGGACTGGCGTGCAGTTCTTCCGGCGTGCCGTGGAACACCATGTGGCCGTGGCCCATCACGTAGACGCGCTGCGAGATCTGGAGGGCGATGGTCAGTTTCTGTTCGATCAGGAGGATGGATACGCCGCGCGCGGCAAGCTCGCGCAGGAAGCCGGCCACCAGTTCCACCACCATCGGCGCCAGCCCTTCGGTGGGCTCGTCGATGATGACGAAGTCGGGGTCACCCATCATGGTACGCGCCAGCGTCAGCATCTGCTGTTCGCCGCCGGACAGCACGCCGGCCTGCGTGTGCATGCGTTCGCCCAGCCGGGGAAAGAGCGCCACCATGTCCGGCACCGACCAGCGGCCGGTACGGCCACGCTTCACGCCCAGCCGCAGGTTCTCCGCGACCGTGAGTGTCGGGAACACGTCGCGACTCTCCGGTACGTAGCCGATGCCCCGGCGGGCGATCTGGAAAGTCTGCAGCCGGGTCAGGTCGCGGCCCTTGTATTCGACGGTGCCGGTGGCGTCGACCAGGCCGATGATGGCCTTGGCCGTCGTCGAGCGGCCAACCCCGTTGCGGCCGAGCAGGCAGACGATCTCGCCCTCGTGGACCTGCAGGTCCACGCCGTGCAGCACGTGGCTCTTGCCGTAGTAGGCCTGCAGATTCTCGACGTTGAGCAGCGGAGGAGCCTTCGGGCTTCGCCCTGCGGCGCGAGCTGGCTCGGGGCGGCCCGTCGCTGCGGTGGGTTGAGCCTCCGCGCTTCGCGCTGCGGCGCGAGCTTGCTCGGGGCGGCCCGTCGCTGCGCTCATGCCGCCGCCTTCCCCAGATACGCTTCCTGCACCGCCGGATTGGCGCGGATCGCCTCGGGGGTGTCGGTCGCGATCACGCGGCCGTAGACCACCACCGAGATGCGGTCGGCCAGGCCGAACACCACGCCCATGTCGTGCTCGACCATCAGCAGCGTGCGGCCGGACGTGACTTCACGGATCAGTTCGACCGCGTGACGACTCTCGGCGCGGCTCATCCCGGCGGTCGGTTCGTCGAGCAGCACGACGGCCGGGTTGCCCGCGATGGTGATGCCGATCTCGAGCGCGCGCTGTTCCGCGTAGGTGAGCTGCGCGGCAGGCGTGTCGCGGCGGCGCTTCAGCCCTACCCTTTCGAGCAGCCCCTGCGCGCGGTCTTCCGCGTCGGTCAGCCGGTTCAGGTTCTTCCAGAACGCATAGCGATGGCCGAGCGACCACAGCACTGCACAGCGCAGGTTTTCAAAGGCCGTCAGCCGGGGAAACAGGTTCGTGATCTGGAAGCTGCGCGCCAGCCCGAGCCGGTTGATGTCGTAAGGCCTGCGATGGGTGATGTCGCGGCCGTGCAGGTGGATCCTGCCCGCGCTGACGCCGAAGCGCCCGCTGATCAGGTTGAACAGCGTCGACTTGCCCGCGCCGTTGGGCCCGATGATGGCGTGGCGCTCGCCGTCCCGTACCACGAGGTCCACGCCGCAGATGATCTCGCTGCGACCGAAACGCTTGCGCACGCCGGCGAGTTCGAGCGCGGCATCGGGCATCGCTGCATTCGTCGCGGCAATCATCGCGGACTGTCTCCCGGGTTCTCGCGGATCCAGTCCTCGATCTCGACCTGCACGTCGTGCCAGCGCCGCGCGAAATGCCGCCGGTACCAGTCGAACGCGGCCAGCCCCGCCACGAACACGACCGCGGCCAGCGCCCAGGGCGCCGGAGTATCGGTCTCGAAGGGCAGGCCGAAGAGGTGCATCGTCGGCCCCTGCCCGATGTCGAGCGTCACGTGGTAAGTGAGCTCGATCAGCAGCACGACACCCAGCGTCAGCAGCCCGCCTGCGAGGAGCACGCCGACGTAGGGATCGCGCAGCCGCGCGAATTTGCGGAACTTCGCGACCCTGAGGTTCATCAGCAGCAGGCTGGCGAGACCGCCCGGCGCATACAGCACCAGCAGCACGAAGAACACGCCGAGGTAGAGCTGCCAGGCCTTGGTGTAGTCGGACAGCGCGACGGCAAAGATCACGAAGACGACCGCGCCGAGGATCGGCCCGAAGAAGAACGCCGCACCGCCGATGAACGCGGCGAGCAGCACGCCGCCCGAGCGCACCGCGTGGAAGGACTCCGCGCCGACGATCTCGAAGTTGATCGCGGTCAGTCCGCCCGCAATACCCGCGAAGAAGCTCGACAGGATCAGCACCAGCCAGCGCACGCGCTGCGTGTTGTAGCCGATGAACTCGGCACGCTCCGGGTTGTCGCGCACCGCGTTGGCAATGCGGCCGAGCGGCGTCTGCGTCAGCGCGTACATCGCGACGATGCAGACGAAGCACCATACGGCGATCAGTGCGTAGACCTGCACCTGCGGGCCGAAGTTGAGCGACGGCAGCCCCAGGAACGGCGATCCTGCCGTGCGGTTGCCGGTGACGCCGCCCTCGCCGCCGAAGAACGCCGGGAACATCAGCGCAGCCGCGAACACCATCTCGCCGATGCCCAGCGTGATCATCGCGAAGGGCGTGCCGGCGCGGCGCGTGGTCAGGTAGCCGAAGATCACGCCGAAGAAGGCACCGGCGAACCCGCCGACCAGCGGCAGCAGCGAGACGGGCCAGGCCAACGTGCCTGCAGCGATGCGGTTCATCGCGTGGATCGCGGCATACGCGCCGAAGCCGGAGTACACCGCATGTCCGAAGCTCAGCATGCCGGTCTGCCCGAGCAGCATGCCGTAGCTCAGCGCGAACACGATCATGATGCCCATCTGCGACATCAGCGTCAGCGCGAAGCCGCGCGTGAACACGAGCGGCAGCAGCGCGAAGAGCAGCGCGAGCCCGCCCCACAGGAGCCAGCGTCCGACGTTCCACGGCCGGAAACGGATCTCGCCGAGCGGCGCGAAAGGCTGCGGCGTGTCCATGGAGCTCGCCTCAACCCTCGCGCGTGCCGAGCAGGCCCTTGGGCCGCACGATCAGCACGATGACCAGCACCAGGTAGGGCAGCACCGGCGCCACCTGCGACAGCGACAGCGCCAGCACCGCGTGCAGCGCTCCGCCGGGCTCCACCGTCAGGCCCAGCTTCGACAGCACCGCGAGGCCGGTCAGGTCGGAGGCCTTGCCGAAGTTCTCCAGCAGACCGATCAGCAGCGCGGCGATGAACGCGCCGAGCAGCGATCCCAGTCCGCCGACGACGATGATGACGAACACGATCGCGCCGACCGTGCCGGCCATCGCGGGCTCCGTGACGAAGGCATTGCCGCCGACCACGCCCGCCAGTCCGGCGAGCGCCGCGCCGCCGCCGAAGACTCCCATGTAGACGCGCGGCACGTCGTGGCCGAGGGCCTCGACCTGCTCGGGATGCGTCAGCGCCGCCTGGATGACCAGGCCCACGCGCGTGCGGGTCAGCAGCAGCCAGATCGCGGCCAGCATCGCCACCGCCACGCCCATCATGAACAGCCGGTACTTCGGAAAGGTGATGCCGTCCTCGAGCAGCCACGCCACCGGGCCGTCGAGTTCTGCCGGCACGCGATACGGCACGGCCGCGCGGCCCCAGATCACCTGCACCAGTTCGACGATGATGTACGACAGCCCGAAGGTGAAGAGCAGCTCGGGCACATGGCCCCACTTGTGCACGCGCCGCAGGCCCCAGCGCTCCACCGCCGCGCCGAAGGCGAAGAGCAGCAGCGGCGCGACGACGAACGCCGGCCAGAAGCCGATCCACTGGGTCAGCTGGTAGGCCGCGTACGCCCCCAGCATGTAGAAACTGGCGTGCGCAAAGTTGAGCACGCCCATCATCGAGAAGATCAGCGTCAGCCCCGAGGCCAGCATGAACAGCAGCAGCCCGTAGCTGAGGCCGTAGAGCAGCTGGCTGAGGGTGGCGGACATCGGACGCGGGCAGGAAGGACGGTCGGGGCGACGCCGAAAATCACACCGGCCCGGGAAACCGGGCCGGCGCGGATTCACGGGCGCAGTGTGCGCCCCGTCAGGATGGACGCGCCGGCTTCTTCATCTGGCAGCTGGTCGGCTGCGACGCGACGAAGGTCGGGAAAGCCGCCTCGGTCTTCCATGTGTAGCCGGTCTTCTCGATATCGTTGCGGTTCGGCCCGCCGACCTTGGTCCACGACGACACCCACAGCGGCTGCAGCACCTGATGATCGGTCGCGCGCATCTCGATCGTGCCATGCGGCACGTCGAGCTTCAGGCCTTCCATCGCGTAGGCGACTTTCAGCGGGTCGGTGGAGCCCGAGCGCTTGATCGCTTCGGCGAGCATCGCGAGGCTGGTGTAGGTGGCCACCGCGTACCACTCCTCGTTGAAGCGCTTCTTGAAGTCGAGATACAGCTTCTCGTACGGATACTCGGGCGCGATGTTCGGATGCCAGTAGCTCACCTGCAGCACGCGGTTCTCGCCCGCCGCGCCGATGGCGGTCGGCGTGCCGATCACGCCGGCGTAATAGGTGTAGAAGTTGGCATTCAGTCCGGCGTCGCGGGCGGCGCGTACCAGCAGTGCGAGATCCGGTCCCCAGTTGCCGGTGATGACCGTGTCGGCGTTGGCGGCGCGCATCTTGGCGATGTACGGCGAGAAGTCGCGCACCTGGCCCAACGGATGCAGGTCGTCACCGACGATCTTCACGTCGGGCCGCTTCTGCGCCAGCAGCTCCTTCGCCACGCGCGACACCTGGTGGCCATGCGAATAGTTCTGGTTGATCAGGTACACATTCTTGATCTGCGGCCGATCCTTGATGAAGGTGGTCATCGCTTCCATCTTCATGTCGGTATTCGCGTCGAAACGGAAGTGCCAGAAGCTGCACTTGCTGTTGGTCAGGTCCGGGTCGACGGCCGCGTAGTTGAGCAGCACCACCGACTGCGCCGGATTGCGTTCGTTGTGCTTGTCGATCGCGTCGATCAAGGCCAGCGCCGCGCCGGACCCCTGCCCCTGCACCACGTAGCGGATGCCGGCGTCGACCACCTGCTTGAAGACGGTCAGCGTTTCCTGCGGCGAGGCCTTGTTGTCGAAGGTGACGATCTCGAACTTCACGTTCGGACCGGCGAGCTGCCGCGCATTGACCTGCTCGGCCATGAACTGGAAGTGGCGAACCAGGTTCGTCCCGACGCCGGCGAACGGCCCTGACAGCGGATCGACGTAGGCGATCCTGACCGTCTGCGCGGCGGCCGCCGCGGGAGCTGGTGCGGCCTTGCCCTGCGCCAGCACCACCGGCGCGGCCAGACCAGCGACGAGGCACGCGCCCGCAGCGGCGGCTCGCGTCAGTCGACGAACGATCATGGGTGTCTCCTGTAGTCGCGCTCTGTGGGCGGCGCGTGCGTCGGCCGTCGGGGAAGCACGGTTGGCGGCGAAGAATACTGATGCACCCTGCACCGGTAAAGACGCGCTGCGGGCGCAGCCGCGGGTCCGTCAAGCGGGTAGGCGATAACCCGCAAACTGCTCGCGCAGCTTCGCCTTCAGCATCTTGCCCGTGGCCCCCAGCGGGATGGCATCGACGAAGGCAACGTCGTCAGGCACCTGCCACTTCGCCACGCGACCCTCGAAATGGCGCAGCACGTCGTCCTTCGTCAGCTCGGCGCCCGGCTTGCGCACGATGACCAGCAACGGCCGCTCGTCCCACTTCGGGTGTGCCACCGCGATGCACGCGGCCATCGCCACCGCGGGGTGCGACACCGCGATGTTCTCGATCTCGATCGAGCTGATCCACTCGCCGCCGGACTTGATCACGTCCTTGCTGCGGTCGGTGATGTGCATGTAGCCGTCGTCATCGATGGTCGCGACGTCGCCGGTCGGGAACCAGTCGGCGCCGCCGCCGTCCCGGCGCAGCGGAGCGCCGCCGCGCTCCTCGTCGCCGCGGTAGTACTCGCGCAGCACCCACGGGCCGCGCACGTGAAGATCTCCAAACGAAGCGCCGTCCCACGGCAGTTCGGTGCCCGCTGGATCTACGATCTTCATGTCGACACCGTACAGCGCCCGGCCCTGCTTGCGCTGCAGGGCCTCGCGCTCCGCCGCCGGCGCAGCGGCATGCACGCCCTTCATCGAGCACACCGTGCCCAGCGGACTCATCTCGGTCATGCCCCACACATGCAGCACCTGCACGCCGTATTTGCGCTGGAACAGCTCGATCATCGCCGGCGGACACGCCGAGCCGCCGATCACCGTGCGGTCCATCGTCGAGAAGCGCAGGCCGCTGGATTCGGTGTAGGCGAGCAGGCCCTGCCACACCGTCGGCACGCCCGCCGAGCAGGTGACCTTCTCGGACTCGAAAAGCTCGTACAGCGACTTGCCGTCGAGGTGCGGACCGGGCAGCACGAACTTGCAGCCGACCATCGCTGCGGCGTACGGCAGGCCCCACGCATTGACGTGGAACATCGGCACCACGGGCAGGATCGTGTCGCGCGCCGAGAGGTTCAGCGCGTCGGGCAGCGCCGAGGCCATCGAGTGCAGCAGCGTCGACCGGTGGCTGTAGAGCACGCCCTTCGGATTGCCGGTGGTGCCCGACGTGTAGCACATCGACGAGGCGGTGTTCTCGTCGAAGGACGGCCAGACGTAGCGGTCGGACGCTGCGCCGAGCAGTTCCTCGTAGCACAGCAGTTTCGCTGCCTTCGCCGCGGGCAAGTGCGCCTGGTCCGTCAGCGCAATCCAGTGGCGCACGCCCGGGCAGTGCGGCGCGATCGCCTCGATGATCGGCAGGAAGGTCAGGTCGAAGCACAGCATCGCGTCGCCGGCGTGGTTGACGATCCACGCGATCTGCTCGGGATGCAGGCGCGGGTTGATGGTGTGCAGCACGCTGCCGGCGCCCGACACCGCGAAGTACAGCTCCATGTGCCGATAGCCGTTCCACGCCAGCGTGGCAACCCGGTCGCCCGGCCCGATGCCAAGACCGGCCAGCGCATTCGCGAGCCGTCGTGCGCGCGCGTGCAGGCCGCGATAGGTGTAGCGATGGATGTCGCCCTCCACCCGTCGCGACACGATCTCGGCATCGCCGTGATGCCGATCCGCGTGCGTGATCAGCGACGAGATCAGCAGCGGCGTCTGCATCATCAGGCCCTGCAGCATTCGATGTCTCCTGGATGGGAACGCGGGTTGCGGATCGGCTGTCCGATCCCAACATGCTCGGGACTCAGGTGGGCGGCGTCAAGTCATCGCGTGTGGAGATCGTCTGCACCCGTGACCGCGGTGCAGCAAGCCGCTGCCCCCGGAACCTTAGAATCGCCGCCGGAGACTCGCTTGAACGCCCCTGATCAGCTCGCCGCCGAAGGCGCGCCCGCAACGGCGCTGCCGGCGGTCGACCTCGGCCTGAAGTTCGACAACCGCTACGCGCGGCTGCCTGGCGTGTTCCATACGCGACTCGGGCCGACGCCGCTGCCCGCGCCGTACCTGGTCGCGCGCTCCGATGCCGCGGCGCAGTTGCTGGGACTGGCGTCGGAGCAGCTCGACCGGCCCGACGTCATCGACGCGCTGGCGGGCAACCGGCCGCTGGCCGGCAGCGATCCGGTCGCCACGGTCTACTCGGGTCATCAGTTCGGCGTTTACGTGCCGCGCCTGGGCGATGGACGCGCGCTGCTGCTCGGCGAAATCGTCGGTGCCGGCGGCGACCACTGGGAACTGCAGCTCAAGGGCTCAGGGCAGACGCCCTACTCGCGCCGGGCCGATGGTCGCGCGGTGCTGCGTTCGTCGATCCGCGAATTTCCTTGCCTCCGAGGCGATGCGTGCGCTCGGCATTCCAACGACGCGTGCGCTGGCCGTGGTCGGCTCCGACCTGCCGGTGATCCGGGAGACGATCGAGACCGCTGCGGTCGTCACGCGCCTGTCGCCGAGCTTCATCCGCTTCGGCACCTTCGAGTATTTCTACTGGACGCAGCAGCACGAGGCGCTGCGGACGCTGGCCGATTTCGTCATCGACCAGCACTACCCGCAGCTGCGCGCATCGCCGCAACCGTATCTCGCGCTGCTCGAGCAGGTGGCGCGCCGCACGGCGCGCCTGGTCGCGCAGTGGCAGGGCGTGGGTTTCTGCCATGGCGTGCTGAACACCGACAACATGTCGATCCTGGGCCTGACGATCGACTACGGGCCTTATGGGTTCATGGATGCCTTCGACGCGGGCCATGTCTGCAACCACAGCGACGAACAGGGTCGCTACGCCTACGCGATGCAGCCCGACATCGGCCACTGGAACGTGTATGCGCTGGCGCAGGCGCTGGTTCCGCTGACCGTCGACGTCGAGGCCACCCGCGCGGCCGCGGACAGCTACCGCGACGAGTTCGATCGCGCGCTCGCGCAGGTGTTCGGCGCGAAGCTGGGACTGGCCACGCAGCGGGCCGGCGACGACGTGCTGCTGCGCGATCTGCTCGACCTGCTGCAGGCGAATCGCACCGACTGGACGCGCTTCTGGCGCGCGCTGGGTCGTGTTGCCGATGCCACCACAACGTCCGCGGAGGACGCCGTCGTGCGCGACCTGGTCATCGACCGCGCCGCCGTCGATGCGTGGCTGGTCCGCTATCGCGCGCGCCTCGCCGCCGAGGGCAGCGTCGCGGTCGAGCGCCGTGCACGCATGGACCGGGCGAACCCTTCCGTCGTGCTGCGCAATCACCTCGCCGAGGCGGCCATCCGCGCTGCCCGCGGCGCCGACGGCGGCCCTCGCGACTTCAGCGAGATCGCGCGCCTGCTCGCGGTGCTGCAGCGGCCGTATGACGACGGCCCCGGGCACGCGCGCTATGCAGCCGAGCCGCCCGACTGGGCACAGCATCTGCACCTGTCGTGTTCTTCGTAGGAGACACCATGGACAAGATCGTCAAGACCGATGCCGAATGGCGCACGCAGCTGTCGCCCGCCGAATACGCCGTCGTGCGCGGCAAGGGCACCGAGCGGCCCTTCACCGGCCGCTACTGGGATCACAACGAAGCAGGCATCTATCGCTGCGTCGGATGCGGCACGCCGCTCTTCGCCTCGGACACGAAGTTCGATTCGAGCTGCGGCTGGCCGAGCTACTTCCAGGCGCTCGATCCTGCGTACGTGCGAGAAGAGCGCGACACCAGTCATGGCATGGTGCGCACCGAGATCCTGTGCAACATCTGCGACGCGCACCTTGGCCACGTGTTCCCCGACGGGCCGCCGCCGACGGGCCTGCGCTACTGCATCAACTGCGCTTCGAGCCTGTCGAGCCGACCAGGCCCGCGGAAGGAAGCTGATGAAGCTGCTGTTCGACCTGCTGCCGGTCATCCTGTTCTTTGCGACCTTCAAGGTCGCAGGCGCCTTCCGCAGCAGTCGCTGGCGCTGGCCGGCAGCACGCTCGGCTGGATGATCGGCGACGGCCAGGTGCCGCAGGGACAGGCGCCGATCCTGCTCGCCACCGCGGTGGCGATCGTCGCGTCGCTGCTGCAGGTGGCCTGGGTGCTGGCCCGCGGCCGCCGCGTCGATGCGATGCTGTGGGTCAGTGTCGTCGTCATCGTCGTGTTCGGCGGCGCGACCATCTGGTTCCACGACGAGACCTTCATCAAGTGGAAGCCGACGATCCTGTACTGGCTGTTCGCGGCGGGCCTGCTGCTGGGCCAGCTCGTGTGGAAGAAGAACGTCCTGCGCTCGCTGCTCGGCCAGCAACTCGAGGTGCCACCGCCGGTGTGGCAGAAGCTGCTGTGGGTGTGGGTCGTGTTCTTCGTCGCCATCGGCGCGGTGAATCTGGTCGTGGCGTATTCAGTGCCCACCGAGACCTGGGTGAACTTCAAGCTCTTCGGCCTTTTCGGCCTGACGCTCGTGTTCACGCTCGGCGTCGGCATCTATCTCGCGCGCCACGTCACGGAACCCACGGCGACCGATGTGAAGCAGCCTGCTGGAGCCCCGGATGTCTGATGCCACCGTCGCCGCGATGCGCATGCGCCTGCAGGCGCTGACGCCCATCGCGCTGGCCATCGAGGACGAGAGCGCGCTGCATGCCGGCCACCCTGGCGCGAAAGGCGGCGGAGGCCACTACCGCATGACGCTGGTCAGTGCCGCATTCGCGGGTCAGCCGAAGGTGGCGAGGCATCGCCTCGTGTATCATGCCTTGGCTGACCTGATGAAGCGCGACATCCACGCTCTTGCGATGACGCTGCTTGCGCCCGACGAGGAGCCACCGCCTCCGGCGCCCTCACCCTTCCATCATTCCGGACACTGAAGCTCATGCAACGTACCGCCTTTTTCGCGGCCATCGCACTGGCCAGCGGGATGGTGTTCGCCCAGAACACCGCCGTCGTCAACAACAAACCCATTCCCAAGGCGCGTGAAGACGCGTGGGTCAAGGAACTCGTCAAGCAGGGCCAGGCCGATTCGCCCGAGCTGCGCAAGATGGTCAAGGAACGCCTGATCCAGAACGAGGTGCTGCTTCAGGAAGCCGCGAAGCGCGGTATCGCCGATCAGGCCGACGTGAAGTTCATGCTCGACGTGCAGCGCCAGAACACGCTGATCCAGGCATTGCTGCGCGATGAGATGACGAAGAACCCGGTCACCGATGCGCAGGTCAAGGCCGAGTACGACAAGCAGAAGGCGATGGTGGGCTCGAAGGAATATCGCGCGCGTCACATCCTGGTCGAGACCGAGGCCGAGGCCGTCGTGATCACCGACCAGTTGAAGAAGGGCGCGAAGTTCGAAGAGCTCGCGAAGAAGTCGAAAGACACAGGCTCCGCTGCCAACGGCGGCGACCTCGACTGGGCCGCGCCGGATGCCTACGTCAAGCCCTTCGCCGACGCTCTGCAGAAGCTCAACAAGGGCGACACCACGGCCGCTCCTGTGCAGACACAGTTCGGCTGGCACGTGATCCGCCTCGAAGACGTCCGCGAGACGCAGTTCCCGCCGCTGGAGCAGGTCGCCCCGCAGATCCGCGAGTCGCTGCAGCAGCAGAAGGCCCAGGCCTTCGTGCAGAACCTGACGAAGAACGCGAAGATCCAGTAGCGAATCTTCTCGTCCAGAAAAAGGGGCGCTTCATGCGCCCCTTTTCATTGCGTCTCAGAAATCGCGCGCGCGGAGTCGCGCGCGGTCTCAGCGGCTACGTCGCCTGCGCACGACGCCCAATCCCGCGAATGCGAGACCGAGCAGCGCGAGACTGGCAGGTTCCGGCACCGTCGGATCGATCGGCGAATAGTTGTCGTTCAACTGCCACGAAAGAATGTCGGAAAGAATGTCGTGGTTCGCGAATGCCGCGCCCGTGCCGGACGTGAAGCCGACAAATGCGCTGGTCGTGCCGAGTATCGAAGCAAGGTCGACGTTGTAGCTGAGCAGCGCAGCGACGGGGCGCAACGCCAGATGCGTCAGCCGCACTTCCAGGTTCCCGGTGGAACTGTCATAGTCCACCCACGCGTTCCAGACGAGGCCATCGTTCAGGTCGGATTCCGTCACCGGTGTCTGCACCACCGAATTGACGCTTCCGTTGAGATCGACGCCGACGTGATTGCTGTTGATGTCGCCGATCTCGGGGTTGTACCAGTTGTCGAACTCGATGCCGAGGCTGGTGGGAATGCCGTAGTAGCCGATCCCGCCGCCACCGCCGCCAACGTTGTTCGATACCGGCTGGACCGTGAACACGATGCCGTCGGCGCCGCAACCACCCAGGGCATCGCACGCCCCGCCGCCGTTGGTGAAGCGGAACTGGAAGTACGTGCTGAAGGAGGCGTTCGACGCGAGCGAGACCGTGTTGGTCGAGAAAGCGCTCCCCGCCTGCCCGTACGTGTCACGGGTGATACGCAGCACGTTGCCGACCTGCGCCGCGTCGCCGTTGATCGTCAGGCCCGCCGTATTGGAGAAGTCGGGGTAATTGATGACGAGCGCGGCGTGCGCGAGCGTCGGAATGACGGCGGACGCCGTGACGAACGACGCGGCCGCGGCGATCCGAGCAAGCCGGCGATGCGAACTGCGCAGTGCGGATATCGACATGAAGCCTCCCTCAGGCGCCGGACGGACCGGCCGCACGACTTGGGCGAACAACCAAGCATGGTTCGGGCCACGCGTTCAAGCCATTGATTTACAAAGTAGCCGTGCGGATTGACCGTTGTACTGTAAGGGCCATCGACAAGACAGGACACACTCTTGATGTCGCGCCGGGAAGCGCGAGCGTCTCGATGGATCTGCGCAAGGAGACGTCCGCAGACATAGGAGAGGGGCCAGGCTTGCGAGCCTGGCCCCTCTTCTTTGTTCGCGCCCGCGCAAGCGGGCATCCATCCTGACCGTCGCCTACTCGAGCTTCAGCTTCTGCGCCTGCACGACCTTCTTGTAGACCTCGAACTCTGCGGCGGCCTGCGCCTGGAACTGCTCGGGCGTGTTGGCGATGATGATCGACCCGGTTTCCTCGATGCGCTTGCGAACGCTCGGATCCTCGAGCGTCTTGCGCACCGCCGCGGAGACGCGCTCCACGACGTCCTTCGACAGTCCCTTGGGGCCCTGGATGCCGTAGAACGCCGGCCGGTTCACGGGTTCCAGTCCCACCTCCTTGAAGGTCGGCACGTTCGGCAGCGCTGCAAGGCGTTCAGGCGCGGCGACGACGATGGGAATCAGTCGTCCGTCCTTGAAGAACGGCAGCGCCGACGGCAGGTTGTCGAAGATGATGGGCACATGGCCCGCCACCACGTCGTTGAGCGCCGGGCCGGCGCCGCGGTACGGAATGTGCGTGATGAAGGTGCCGGTCAGGCTCTTGAACAGTTCCATCTGCAGGTGGCCGATGCCGCCGGTGCCGGAACTGGCGAACGAATACTTGCCGGGACTTTTCTTCACCACTTCGAGGAAGGTCTTGAAGTCGCGCGCGGGGAAGCTCGGGTGCACCGCAATCACGTTGGGCGTGGCCGCGATGTTGATGATGTTGGTGAAGTCGGTCAGCGGGTTGTATCCGATCTTCGGGTTGATCGCCGGATTGGCGGCCAGCGTGGACACGGTCGCCATACCCAGCGTGTAGCCGTCCGGCGCCGAGCGGACGATCTCCAGCGCGCCGATGGCGCCGCCGCCACCGCCCTTGTTGTCCACGATCATCGGCTGGCCGAAGGCCGGCTGGACCTTGTCGGCAATGATGCGCGCGATGATGTCCGTCGTGCCACCGGGCGCGAACGGCACGATCAGGCGGACGGGCTTGGTGGGATAGGCCTGCGCGAGCGCGGTACCTGCGGCGGTCGCAAGCATGGCACCACACAGCGCAACGACGACTTCACGGCGTGACAGCTTCTGCATCGATGGTCTCTGGCGAGTTAGAGGACAGGTCGGGACAAATCCGGGAACAAGCGGGCAAGCGACATATGCTGCCATAGCTGCGGCGTCGCGCTACAGCCGTAGAGTCCCTGAGTGTGCGGACGCGTTGTGCAGCGCGTCACCGCCAGGTTTAGATCAGCCGACCCAGCGTCGCGCATTGCGGAACATGCGCATCCACGGCGAATCCTCGCCCAGTCCCGGCGGCTGCCACGACATCTGCACCGTGCGGAACACGCGCTCCGGATGCGGCATGACGATCGTGTAGCGACCGTCGGCCGTGGTGAGTCCCGTGATGCCCGCCGGCGATCCGTTCGGGTTGTACGGATAGCGTTCCGTCGCCTGACCGTGCGAATCGACGTAGCGCATTGCGACCGGTGTGCGGACCTGTACGTCGGCGGACGCGAACACCGCCCGCCCCTCGCCATGCGCGTTGGCGATCGGGATCAGGCTGCCTGCCATGCCGGCGAAGAACAGCGACGGCGATGGCGTGACCTCCACCTGCACCAGCCGCCCCTCGAACTGCTCCGACGCGTTGCGCTCGAAGCGCGGCCAGTCGGCCGCACCGGGAATGACGGCGCGCAGGTGGCTCATCATCTGGCAGCCGTTGCACACGCCCAGCGCAAAGCTGTCGGCGCGTGCGAAGAAGCCCGCGAACATCTCCGCGAGCCGCGGATTGAGCAGGATGGTCTTCGCCCACCCGCCGCCCGCCCCCAGCACATCGCCGTACGAGAAGCCGCCGCATGCGACGAAGCCCTGAAGTCGGCGAGCGACTGCCGACCCTCGATCAGGTCGGTCATGTGCACGTCCACCGATGCGAAGCCCGCGCGATGGAAGGCATACGCCATCTCGGTCTGGCTGTTGACGCCCTGCTCGCGCAGGATCGCCACGCGAGGCCGTGCGCCGGTCGCGATGAAGGGCGCTGCGATGTCGTCAGCCGGATCGAAGCTCAGGCGCAGCGTCAGGCCGCGATCGTCGGGATCGTCGGCGCGGGCGTACTCGGCATCGGCATCGGCCGGGTTGTCGCGCAGCCGCGCGATGCGCCATGACACTTCGGTCCACAGCTTCTGCAGTTCGTTGCGCGGTCGCGAGAACACCGAGCGGCCGTCGCAGCGGAACTGCACCAGCCCGCTGTCATTGGGCTTGCCGATGATCTGCGTGAGCGCGCCCAGGCCGTGCGCGCGCAGCACGCTCATCGCCGCGGTGACGTCCGCAGCGCGGATCTGCAGCACTGCCCCAAGTTCCTCGGCGAACAGCGCCTTGACCATCAGCTCGTGCCGGCGCACGCCGACCTGCTCGGGACGGATCTTGAAGTCGCCCCAGTCGGAGGCGACCGGATCGATGGCGAGCACGTCGAGGTTGACAGTGACGCCGCAGCGGCCCGCGAACGCCATCTCGGCAATGGTGGCGAACAGGCCGCCATCCGAACGATCGTGATACGCGAGCAGCAGGCCTGCGCGCTGCAGTTCGCGCAGCGCGGCAACCAGGCCGGCGAGCGGCGCCGCGTCGGTCAGGTCCGGCACTGCGTCGCCGAACTGCTGCGTCACCTGCGCGAGGATCGAGCCGCCGAGCCGGTTGCGGCCTGCGCCGAGGTCGACCAGTAGCAGCACCGTGTCGGTTGCGGGATCGAGCTGCGGCGTCAGCGAACGCCGCACGTCGGCGACGCGCGCGGCGGCGCTGGCGATCAGCGACACCGGTGCCGCGACCAGCTTGTCGACGTCGTCGTCGCGCCACGCCGTCTTCAT
>JBGAIO010000166.1:0-2196 GCA_044225415.1 Burkholderiaceae bacterium
TCACGTCGACCAGCGCCCGCTCGAGCGGCACGAGGTCGACGATCGCGCCCGCCACGCGATTGACGGTGCTGACATCCATCGGCTGCGTGAGCGCAAGCGCCACGTCGCGCGCCGGGATGCGCACGCGCAGCCGGGTGCCCGTCGGCAGATCGACCTGCGGCACCCGCAGCGTGACGCCGGGCGCAACCTCGAGCAGCGTCAGCGCATAGTGCGGGTCGTGCCCGCTCACGACGCAGGGCAGCACCGAGCCCGCTTCGATCGCGGGAAAGAGCTTTCCGACGGCGGGCTGCTGCAGCACCGTGTCGGTGTCGCCCGCGGCCACCACGCGCCCTCTGTCGAGCACGACGACGCGCCGTGCGAGCCGCAGGACTTCGTCCACCGCATGGCTGACATACAGGATCGGCACGTCGAACTCGTCGCGCAGCCGCTCGATGTAGGGCAGCACTTCGGCCTTGCGCGGCGCGTCGAGCGCGGCGAGCGGCTCGTCCATCAGCAGGAGCCGCGGCTGGGCGAGCAGCGCACGGCCGATGGCCACGCGCTGGCGCTCGCCGCCGGACAGCGTGTGCGGGCGACGCGTCAGCAGCCCTTCGATGCCCAGCAGCGCGACGACCGAGTCGAAAGTCACGCGCGCGTGCCGCGCGCGTTCGCCGGCGCGCTTCAGCCCGAACAGCAGGTTCTGCCGGGCGGTGAGGTGGGGAAACAGCCGGTCGTCCTGGAACACGACACCGAGCTCGCGCCGTTCGATGGGAACATCGACGCCCGCCGCGCTGTCGTGGAACACGCGAGCGCCGATGGCGATGCGGCCCGCGTCCGGCCGGTGCAAGCCCGCCACCAGGTTGATCATCGTCGACTTGCCCGAGCCGCTGGCGCCGAACAGCGCCGTCACGCCGGCGAGCGGCAGGTCCACGTCGCATTCGAAGTCGAAGCGCCCGAGCCCCTTGCGCGCGCTGATCTGCAGGCGCTCGGCGGGAGCCGTCATCGTGGATTCCATGCGCTCATCCGCCGCTCAGCTTCGACCGATGAAGCGGCGCACGCGCCGCGCCAGCCACTCGGACACGAACAGCGCCACCAGCGCGAGCGCCAGCGATATCAGCACCAGCCGCAGCGCGGCGGCGTCGCCGTCGGGCGTCTGCGTCAGGCTGTAGATCGCCAGCGACAGCGTCTGCGTTTCGCCCTGTACGTTGCCGACGAAGGTGATGGTCGCGCCGAAGTCACCGAGCGCCGCAGCGAAGGCGATGATGCAGCCGGACACGATGCCCGGCAGCATCAGCGGCAGCGTCACGTTCGTGAACACGTCCAGGCGCGAGGCGCCGAGCGTGCGCGCAGCGGCTTCCAGACGACGATCGACGGCTTCGAGCGCCAGCCGGATCGCGCGCACCAGCAGCGGGAAAGACATGACCGCCGCGGCCAGCGCTGCGCCGGAGCGCGTGAAGATCAGCCGGATGCCGAGCACGTCATACAGCCATCCGCCGATCGGCCCCTTGGTGCCGAAGATCACCAGCAGGAAGTAGCCGATCACCACCGGCGGCAGTACCAGCGGCAGGTGTACCGTTGCGTCGAGCAGCGTCTTGCCGGGAAACTCGAAGCGCGACAGCAGCCACGCGACAAGGATTGCGAACGGAAGGCTGAATGCCACCGCCGTCAGTGCGACCTGCAGGCTGAGTCGCAGCGCGACGAGTTCGGTGGGCGTCAGCATGGCGCGCAAGGCTACCGGAAAGCGTCGCCGCCAGAGCTGCCGGCGACACGACCTGCGGCCGTGGCTGTGCGCGCCCACCGCCGCATGAACGCGTCGCTCGCGGCAGTGCGCTGCAGGATCAACGCGCGCCAGTTCCCGCGTCCGCGAAGCGATCGTCGGAGCAGGTGCCGGCGATGTCGTGCTGCGGACCGACCCAGCCGCTGGAAGCGCCGTCGATGCGGTCCCACGCCGGCACGTACGGCTTGACGTCGAGCAGCGGCGTGCCGTCGAGCATGTCGAGGTTGCCCAGATGAAGCACGTTGTCCGTCACGCCCAGCAGCGGAACGATCGACAGGCCGAGCGGATTGGGCCGCGCCGGCGCGCGCGTTGCAAAAACCCCGCGAGGCTGCGGATCGAGGAACGGTCGCACGCGCAACTGCACGCTGCGCTGTCGATGCAGGTGGTACAGCAGGATCACGTGCGAGAACGCCGCAAGGCCGTCGAGCCCTTCCGAGAAGCCC
>JBGAIO010000058.1:0-17362 GCA_044225415.1 Burkholderiaceae bacterium
TCGACCCAGGAGTTCACGTCGCGCTTTCCCGCCGGCAGCATCACCACGCGGGCGCAGGCCGACGCCGCGCTGGCCGCGGTGCGTACGGAGAATGCACGCATCGACAAGGCCTACGCGGCGCGCGACAAGGAGTGCTACCAGCAGTTCCTCGTCAACCAGTGCCGCGACACGGTGCGCCGCGAACACGAACTGGCGCGCCGCGACGTCAAGCGCGTCGAACTGGAAGCGGGCGACACGCGCCGGCGCCTCGAGCAGCAGGACGCGGAGCAGCGGCGCGCGGCGCAGCGTGAGAAGGGTGAAGCCGAGGATCGGCAGCGTGCGGCGAAGCCACCGAAAGCCGAGAAGTCCGCGGCGGGTGGCGCGGAGGCGACCGCGAAGCCGCCCGCGTCGACGCCGCGATCGGCCACCGGCGGCGCTGCATCACAGCCGCTGTCCGCCGACGAGGTCGCGCGCAACCGCGCCGAGTACGACGCGAAGCAGAAGGCGCATGCCGATCGCCTCGCCCGCGAGCAGGCCGAGGCGGGCACGCGGGCGCAGAACGCCGAGGCATACCGCCAGAAGCAGGCCGATGCGGCCAAGCGCGCGAGCGACAACGAGGTGGAGCGCAAACAGCACGAAGAGCGCCGTGCGCGCCGCGCCGAGGAAATGAAGCAGAAGGAAGCCGAGCGCGAGAAGATCCGCCAGCGCGCGGCCGCTGCCGCAGCGGAAGCCGCCGCAGCCGGGGCGGCGTCGCGCTGAGCCGCAGATCCGTGCGCGGGCGCTCAGCCCGCGGAATCCTTCGACAGGATCCCCGGCAGGAACTGCCGCACCGCGGACGCCAGCAGGTTGCGGTCGAGATCGGGCTCGCGCGTTTCACGGACGCGCAGCCCCTCGAAGATGATCTGCAGCATCAGTGCCCGGGCCTGCACGTCGTGCGGCACGGCGCCGCTGGACGCATCGCGGCCGAGTATGCCGACCAGCAGCGCCCGGATCTCGCGATCGAAGGACTTCACCGCCTCGGCGATCTGCGGGTCGCGCGTCGCTTCGGCCGACAGTTCCAGCAGCAGCGCGGGGTTCAGGTGGTCGTTGTCGCCCGCGGGCGCACGGCCGAAGTCCGCGATCATCTTCTGCGTGATGTCCACGTTGCAGCTCGCGCAGACGCGCTCGCGCGCCAGTTCGAGCTGCTGCTGGACGATGGCCTGGATGATCGAGCTCTTGTTCTCGAAGTACCGGTAGATGAGCCCGGGGCTCATGCCGGCACGCACGGAGATGTCGGCCATGCTTGCCGCATGGAAGCCGCTCTCGGCGAAGCATTGATGGGCCGCCTTGAGGATGCGGGCCTGCTGCACGCGGGTGCGCTCGTCGTGGCCCTGGGCCACGGGTCGGGTGGTCGCCATCATGGGTTCCAGCCGCCGCCCAGCGATCGATACAGCGCGACGCGATTCGTCAGTTCGGCGAGCTGCACCGCGACCAGCGTCTGCTGCGCCTGGTAGAAGGTGCGGTGCGCGACCAGCCGCGTGACGTAGCTGTCGAAGCCGGACTTGTAGCGGGCCAGCGCCAGCTCGTCGGCCCGCGAAGCGGCGGTGACCAGCGACTGGCGCGCGGCGCGCTGCTGCGCCAGCCACGCGTTGCGCGACAGCGCGTCGGCCACTTCCTTGAAGCCGCTCTGGATCGACTGCTCGTACTGCGCCAGCGCGATGTCGCGGTCGGCCTTCGCCACGTCGAGCTGCGAGCGCAGCCGGCCGCCTTCGAAGATCGGGATGCTGATCTGCGGGACGAAGGTCCAGTACTGCGCGCCGCCGCTGAACAGGCCCGACAACTCGGTGCTGGCGGTGCCGGCGCTGCCCGTGAGGGTGATGCGCGGGAAGAAGGCCGCGCGCGCCGCGCCGATGTTGGCGTTTGCCGATTTCAGCTTGAACTCGGCGGCGCGCACGTCGGGCCGGCGCAGCAGTACCTCGGAGGGCATGCCGACCGGCAGCGGCGTGGTGGTCGTGACGCGCTCGAGCAGGCCCTGCGGCAGCAGTGCCGGATCGACCGGCTGGCCGACGAGCAGCGTCAGCGCGTTGATGTCGCGCTCCACCGCGGACGAGTACAACGCCACGTCGGCGCGCGCGGCTTCGAGTTCGGTGCGCGCCTGCTCCAGCGTCAGACCCGATATGTAGCCGGACGCGTGCTGGCGCTCGAACATGGTGAAGGTCTCCTGCTGCGAGGCCAGGGTGTCATGCGCGATGCGCAGCAGGTCCTTGTCGGCGGCCACGGCCAGCCACGCATTGGCCACTTCGGCGACCAGCGAGAGCTGCACCGACGCCTGCGTCTCGGCCTGCGCGAGGTAACTGGCCAGCGCCGCGCCGGTCAGGCTGCGCACGCGGCCGAACAGGTCCAGCTCGAAAGAGGCCACGCCCAGCGTTGCGGTGTACAGCTCCGAATCGGGAATGGCCACGCTGTTGGTGCCGATGCGCTGGCCCGTGCCATTGGCATTCACTGACGGCAGCAGCTCGGACCGCTGGATGCCGTACAGGCCGCGCGCGCGCTGCACGTTGAGCACGGCCACGCGCAGGTCGCGGTTGTTGGCCAGCGCCTGTCCGATCAGCTGCTTCAGCGCCGCATCGGTATAGAAGTCCTGCCAGCGGATATCGCTGCCGACGTCCGCGTCGACGTCGTTGAGCGTGACATCGACCATCGGCGGCCGGGTCTGCGTGTTCGCCGGCGTGGGGAAGGCCGGCGCGACCTGCGGGTTCGCCTTCGGCAGCTCCGGATCGAGGCTGATGCAGGCGGTCATGGCGGCGACGGCGGCCGCCGCCGCGCTGAGCCGCAGCGCGGGCGTCATTGCACGGGATAGGGCAGGTTTCAAGGTGAGTCTCATTCGGCGGCTCCTGCTTCCGCGGACGGCGGCAGCGTGTGTTCGGGCACCGGCTTCCTGAGCAGGCGTCCGAACACGCGTTCGACGACGACGAAGAACAGCGGAATGAAGAACACGCCGATGATCGTGCCGACCAGCATGCCGCCGAGCACGCCGGTCCCGATGGCGCGCTGCGCACCGGAGCCCGCGCCGGACGCCAGGGCGAGCGGCAGCACGCCGAGGCCGAAGGCCAGCGAGGTCATGACGATGGGTCGGAAGCGATCGGCCACCGCCTGCATCGTGGATTCGATCAGCCCCTTGCCCGCATCGAGATACTGCTTGGCGAACTCGACGATCAGGATGGCGTTCTTGCTGGTCAGGCCGACGGTGGTGAGCATCGCCACCTGGAAGTACACGTCGCGCTCGAGCCCGCGCAGCGTATTGGCCAGCGCGGCACCGAAGATGCCCAGCGGTGCGACCATCAGCACCGCGGTCGGGATCGACCAGCTCTCGTACAGCGCCGCCAGGCACAGGAACACGACCAGCAGCGACAGCGTGTAGAGCAGGGTGGTCTGTTCGCCCGCCTGTCGTTCCTGGAAGGACAGCGCCGTCCATTCGATGGTGAAGCCTTCGGGCAATGTGGCCACGATGCGTTCGATCTCCTGCATGGCCACTCCCGAGGACACGCCGCGCGCGGCCTGGCCCTGGATCTCCATCGCAGGGACGCCGTTGTAGCGCTCCAGCCGCTGTGGGCCGTATTCCCACTTGGCGGTGGCGAAGCTCTTGAACGGCACCATCTTGCCGGCCGGGTTCTTCACCGACCATTTGGCAAAGTCCTCCGGAGTCATGCGGAACGACGAATCACCCTGGATGTAGACGCGCTTGACCCGGCCCCGGTCGACGAAGTCGTCGATGTACTGGCCGCCCCAGCCCACCGCCAGCGTCGAGTTGATCGCATCCAGCGTCAGGCCGGCCGCCATCGCGCGGCCCGTGTCCACGTGCACGCGCAGCTGCGGCGCGTCCTCCTGACCGTTGGGCCGCACGGCCGTCAGCAGCTTGCTCTGCGCAGCCGCTCCCAGCACCTGGTTGCGCGCGGCGAGCAGCGCCTCGTGGCCGCGGCCGGCCGTGTCCTTCAGGAAGAAGTCGAAGCCGGTGGCGACGCCGAGTTCCGGCATGGCCGGCAGCTCGAACACGAAGATCATCGCGTCCTTGATCTGCTGCAGCGCGCCCATCGCGCGGTGGGCGACCGTATCGCTGCGCTGCTCGACGCCCGGGCGCTCGTCCCAGTGCTTGAGGCGCACGAAGGCCATCGCGTTGTTCTGGCCCAGGCCTGCGAAGCTGAAACCCTGCACGGTGAAGATCGACTGGACGGCTTCCTTTTCCTGCTGCAGGAAATGATCCTCGACGCGGTAGACGGTCTGCATCGTGCGCTCCTGCGTGGAGCCGATGGGCGTCTGGATCTGCGTGAGCATCATGCCCTGGTCTTCGGCGGGCACGAAGGCGCCGGGCAGGCGCAGGTACAGCAGCACCATCACGGCCGCCAGCACAGCGTAGATCAGCATGAAGCGGCCGGTGCGCTTCAGCACGCCGCGCACGCCGCCCTGGTAGCCGCTGCTGGTGCGGCCGAAGGCGCGGTTGAACCAGGCGAAGAAGCCCTTGTGCTCGTGGTGCTCGCCTTTCTTCAGCGGCTTGAGCATGGTCGCACACAGCGCCGGCGTCAGCACCAGCGCGACGACCACCGACAGCGCCATGGCCGACACGATCGTCGCCGAGAACTGGCGGTAGATGACGCCGGTCGAGCCGCTCATGAAGGCCATGGGGACGAACACCGCCGACAGCACCAGGCCGATGGCGACCAGCGCACCGGTGATCTGGTCCATCGACTGGCGCGCCGCTTCCCTGGGACTGAGCCCGTGCTCGCTCATCAGGCGCTCGACGTTCTCCACCACCACGATGGCGTCGTCCACCAGCAGCCCGATGGCCAGCACCAGCGCGAACATCGTCAGCATGTTGATGGAGAAGCCGAACGTGGCCAGCGTGCCGAAGGTGCCCAGCAGCACCACCGGCACGGCGATCGTCGGGATCAGCGTCGCGCGCAGGTTCTGCAGGAACAGGTACATCACCAGGAACACCAGGATCACGGCCTCGATCAGCGTCTCGACGACGTTGCCGATGGCCACGCGCACGAACGGCGTGGTGTCGAACGCGATCACCGTCTTCAGGCTGGGCGGGAACGACGCCTGCAGCGAATCCAGCGACTTCTGGATGTTGGCGGCTGTCTGCAGCGCGTTGGCGCCGCTGGCCAGCGACACGGCCACGCCGGAGGCGGGGCGCCCATTGAAGCGCGTGATGAAGTCGTAGGACTCCGAGCCCATCTCGACGCTGGCGATGTCGCCCAGGCGCAGCACCGAGCCGTCGGCGTTCGAGCGCACGGCGATCGCGCGGAAGTCGTCCGGCGTGGTCAACCGGTCCTGCGCGTTGACGGTGGCGTTGATCTGCTGGCCCTGCAGCGCCGGCGTGCCGCCGAGCTGGCCCAGCGCCACCTGTGCGTTCTGCGCCTGGATGGCCGCGACCACCTCGCTGGTCGACAGCGCATAGGTCTGCAGCTTGTTCGGGTCCAGCCAGATGCGCATCGCGTACTTGCCGCCGAACACCTGCAGCTGCCCGACGCCGGCCACGCGGCTCAGCGGATCCTGCAGCGTACTGCCGACGAAGTCCGCGATGTCCTGTCGTGTCAGGCTGCCGTCCTCGGAGTAGAAGGCCAGCACCTGCAGGAAGCTCGAAGACGCCTTGTTGACGGTGACGCCCTGGCGCTGCACGTCCTGCGGCAGCAGCGGCATCGCCATCTGCAGCTTGTTCTGCACCTGCACCTGCGCGACGTCCGGGTTGGTGCCGGTCTGGAAGGTCAGCGAGATGGTGGCGCGGCCGGTCGAGTCACTGGACGACGAGAAGTACAGCAGGTTGTCCAGGCCCGTCATGTTCTGCTCGATGATCTGCGTCACCGAGTCGGTGACCACCTGGGCGGAGGCGCCCGGGTAGGTCGCGCGGATCTCGATCTTCGGCGGCGCGATCGTCGGATACATCGCGATCGGCAGCGTGACCATCGCCAGCAGGCCGCCGAGCATGATCACGAGCGCGATCACCCACGCGAACACCGGGCGGTCGATGAAGAAACGTGACATGGCGGCGACCTACTTTCCGGCGGACTGCGGCGCCGTGGCCGGCGCCTGCTTGCCCGGGTTGGCGCTCGCGGCGGCCTTGAGCTTCTCGGCCTCGGACGAATAGCGCTCGCGCGGCGCCGACGGATCGGTGGGCACCGTGGTGGGCGCCGCCTCCGTGACCTGCACCGCTGCGCCGGCCCGCACCTTCTGCAGGCCTTCGACGATGACGCGGTCACCCGCCTTCAGTCCGCCCTCGACCAGCCACTGATCGCCGATGCTCGAGCCGACCTGCACCGTGCGCGACTCGACCTTGTTCGACGCGTCGACCACCATGGCCGCCGCGTTGCCCTTGGGATCGCGCGTGATGCCCCGCTGCGGCACCAGCAGGCCGTCCTTGCGCACGGCGCTGGAGATGACGGCCCGCACGTACATGCCGGGCAGCAGCAGCGACTCGGGGTTGGGCACCACCACGCGCAGCAGGTAGCTGCCCGTGGAGGGGTCGACGGTCACTTCGGTGAATGCGAGCCGTCCGGCGTGCGGAAAGCGCGAGCCGTCTTCGAGGATGATCGACACCGGCACGTTGTCCAGACGACCGACCTTGCCGTCTGCGACGGCCCTGCGCAGCGCCAGCAGTTCCGCGCTCGACTGCGTGACGTCGACATAGATCGGATCGAGCTTCTGCACCGTAGCCAGCGCCGTCTGCTGGTCCGCGGTGACCAGCGCACCCTGGGTCACTGCCGATTTTCCGATGCGTCCGCTGGCCGGTGCCAGCACCTGCGCATAGCGCAGCGTGATGTTCGAGCGCTCGACCGCGGCCTGCGCGGATGCGACTTCGGCTTCCGCCTGGAGCAGCGCGGCCTGCGCGTTGTCGTTCTCCTGCTTCGAGACGGCGTCGATCTTGACGAGGTCGGCCGTGCGCTGCGCCGTGAGCTTCGCCGATGACACCGCCGCCTGCGCCTTGGCGAGCGTCGCCCGCGCGGTGACGTTGTCGGCGCGGAAGGTCGTGTCCTCGATCTGGTACAGCGGCTGTCCGGCCTTGACCATGCCACCCTCGGAGAACAGCACCTTCTGCACGATTCCGCTCACCTGCGGGCGCACTTCGGCCACCACCGACGGCGTCACGCGGCCCGACAGTTCGCGGCTGAGCGTGACGTCCTGCGACTTGAGCGTGACCACCGTCACCGGCACGGCGGACGGCGCCGCCGGCGCAGGCGCGGGCGGGTTGCAGGCCGCCAGCGCCAGCGTCAGCGGAACCGCCAGCGCGACGGGGATCCTGAAGCGGGGCTGGGCCGATGGGGCCGCGGATGGCTGGAATCTGGGCATGGAGGGTCCGCAGAGAGAGGGAATGGTGCGATACAGCATCATAGAATGAATGCTCATTCTCTTTTTGTCAAATGCGGAAACTCCCGGCTGGCCGCAGGCCGGCCAGCATGCCTGGGCGACGCGGCATTCGCCGTGCCGCCCGGGGAAGACCGGGTTGGTGCTCGGGTGGCGAGCTAGACGGGCAGCCGGCCCGCGGCTGGCTGGGGTTCCAGCCGGATGATGGCGACCGACAGGTTGTCGCCTCGGCCTTCGGCGCGTTCGCGCGCGAGTGAAACCATGCGCTCGGACGCCTCGCGCGGCGTCAGCTGGTGCAGCAGTTCGGTGAGTTCGTCGTCTTCGAAGTAGGCCCACATGCCGTCGCTGGCCAGCAGGAAGATGTCGCCCGCGCGCAGCGTTGCGTCCTCGCCGATGACGACCTTGGGCTTCTTGTTGATGCCGAGTGCGCTCACCAGGATGTTCTTGTAGCGGCCGGCCATCAGCTCCGCGTCTTCACGGCCCTCCTGCCTGAGTTGCTCCGCGTAGGTATGGTCCTCCGTCCGATGGACGAGCTTGCCGCCACGGAAGAAGTACAGGCGGCTGTCGCCGGCATGCGCCCAGATCGCGTAGTTCTTCTTGATGATCAGCGCGCACAGCGTGGCGTGCGGCTCTTTCTCGGCGGCGATGGCGGTGAGGCGGATGACGGTGTGCGCTTCGGCGGCCAGGTGCAGCAGCAGGTCGCGATACGTGGAATCGCGCTCCGTCATGTCCTTGAAGAGGTTTTCGGCGGTGGACACGACCTGGTCGGCCGCCAGCCGACCGCCGGTCCGCCCGCCCATGCCGTCTGCGACGATCGCGAGCATGGCGCCGGGATTGCGCGGGCTGGTGATGATCGCCACGCGGTCCTGCTGTTCCTGCCGGTCCCCGATATGCTGGGCCACGCAGACGTTGACTTTGAAGCTCGACACGCGAATGAGAACCTTTGGGGAGCGACTATTATCAACGCTTCGGGCCATGGGCGAAGCCACGGGTTGCAGGTGCTTTACCAACCCGTTCGCGGCATTGTCGTAGATCAGCTTCGAATCGGGCCTGCTGGCGTCCAATTGGTCGATCTGGTGACCCATTATTCGATCATTGCACGAGAGGATCGACGACCCGCCCCATGGAACAGGACGACATCAAGCGCCGCATCATCGAGCTGCAGGTCGAGCACCGCGACCTGGATGCGGCGATCGAACGGCTCGGCCAGCAGCCCGGCGTCGACGAACTCTCGCTGCGGCGACTGAAGAAGCGCAAGCTGCAGATCAAGGACTCGGTGCGCCTGCTGGAGATGCAGCTGGTCCCCGACATTCCTGCGTGAGGTCCGCCGGCGCCGCGGGTGCGGCCGCCGTGGCATCGCCCGCGACCGATATGCTCGCGCAGGACATCGCGCGCGTGTTCGGGGCCGACGGCGCGCTGGCGCAATCGGTCGACGGCTTCGTGCCGCGCGCATCGCAGCTCGCGATGGCGCAGGCGATCCACCGCGCGATGGCCGACGGCGACACGCTGGTCGCCGAGGCCGGCACCGGCACCGGCAAGACTTTCGCCTATCTCGTGCCCGCACTGCTCGCCGGCGGCAAGGTGCTGATCTCCACCGGCACCAAGCCTCTGCAGGACCAGCTCTATCGCAAGGACCTGCCGGCGGTGCTGCGCGCGCTGAAGATCAATGCCGCCACGGCGATACTGAAGGGGCGCGCCAACTACCTGTGCCTGCAGCGGATGGCGCGCGCGGAGTCCGAAGCGTTGCTGTCGTCACGCGATGACGCGCGGCACCTGCGGGCGATCGTGCGCTTCTCGAAGCTCACGGCCAGCGGCGACCGCTCGGAACTCGACGAGGTGCCGGAGAACGCCGCCGTCTGGCCGTGGGTGACGTCCACGCGCGAGAACTGCCTCGGCACCGAGTGCCCGCGCTTCGCCGAGTGCTTCGTGTTCAAGGCGCGGCGCGACGCGCAGGAGGCCGACGTGGTGGTGGTCAACCATCATCTGTTCCTCGCCGATCTCGCGATGCGCGACGACGCGGTGCGCGACTTCCTGCCGGCGGTCGACACCGTCGTCCTCGACGAGGCGCACCAGGTGCCCGAGGTCGCGGCTGACTTCTTCGGCACGACGCTGTCGCTCGGGCAATGGATGGATGTCGCGCGCGACAGCCGCAGCCTGGGCCTGAGTCGTGCGGCCGACGGCGCGTCGTGGACGGCGCTGACCGGCGCACTGGACAAGGCCGCGCGCGACGTGCGCCTGACGCTGGCGGACATCGGACTCGCGCCGGGCTCCCGTACGCCGCTGGCACGACTGCCTGCGCGCGGCAGCGACTCGCGGCTCGCGCAAACGCTGCAGCGGCTCGATGAGCAGGCCGACGGACTCGAACGCGCGCTGAAGGTCAACAGCGGTCGCGATGCCGAACTCGACCTGCTGCCGCCGCGCATCGCGGAACTGCGCCGCGCGCTGGCGGACTGGACTGCAGCGCTGCAGCTGCCGCGCGATGAAGCCATCGACGAGGTCACGCCGGCCGATGACGGAGACGGCGATGGCCCGGCCGTACGCTGGGTATCGGTGTCCGCGCACGGCGCGCAGTTCAATCGCACGCCGCTCGCGCCCGGCCGCCTGCTCGCGCGCGCGAGAGAGAATCAGTCGCAGCCCTGGATCCTGACCTCCGCGACGTTGACCACCGGTGGCCGCTTCGACGCTTTCCTGGCGGACCTCGGCATTGCCGCGCGCACCGCGCGGTGGGAAAGCCCGTTCGATTTCGCGCGGCAGGCGCGGCTGTACCTGCCGCAGCGCATGCCGTCACCGTACGACGCGCGCTTCTCCGAACAGGTGGCCGAGGCGGCGTGGCCGCTGGTGCAGTCCAACGGCGGACGTGCCTTCGTGCTGTGCACGACGCTGCGCGCCGTGGACGCGTTGCGGCGCGCCTGCAGCAGCTGATGGAGCGCGATGGCATGCCGCTGCCGCTGCTGGTGCAGGGCACCAGCAGCCGGCGTGCGCTGCTCGATGCGTATCGCGGCGCGGGCAACGCGGTGCTGGTGGGCAGCGTCAGCTTCTGGGAAGGCATCGACATCCGCGGCGATGCGCGTCGCTGGTGGTCATCGACAAGCTACCGTTTGCGCCGCCGGACGACCCGGTCGTCGAAGCGAAGATCGCCTGGCTGCGTCGCGCGGGTCGCAATCCCTTCGGCGATTTCCAGCTGCCGCAGGCGGTGCGGCTGCTGCAGCAGGGTGCAGGGCGGCTGATCCGCGACGAGCACGACCGCGGCGTGCTGATGATCCTCGACGAGCGACTGCTCGCCGAGTTACGGCCGCACGGTGCTCGCGGCGCCTGCCGCCGTTGCCGCACGCGCAGCGAGGCGGAGGCGATTTCCTTTCTCACCCGGCGCGATGCGCGCCGGCACCCGGCGGACTGACCGGGCGCCTCGCGCCGCTGCCGCAGGCCGGCTGTCCGGAAAGTTCAGCGCCAGCACGCGTTCGGCGTCGGCCTGCAGGTCGGGCAGTTCGAGGGCCTGGTACGAGCGCGCGATCAGGACCAGAGCATCTTCGGCGACCGGTGACGTCTGGAAGTCGCGCACGACGATCTGCGCGCGCTGGATCGCCGCGATGTAGGCCTTGCGCTGGAAGTAGAAACTGGCAACGTTGAGCTCAGCCTTCGCCATCGCGTTGATCAGGTGGCGCATGCGCGCCCGCGCATCGTCCGCATAGCGGCTGTCCGGAAAGCGCGTGATCAGGTCGCGGAACGCGTCATAGGACTCGCGTGCGCTCTTCGCGTCGCGCTGGTCGAGGTCCTGCGTCAGGATGCGCGCGAACAGCCCCGAGTCGTCGTTGAAGGTCGCCAGGCCCTTCAGGTAGTACATGTAGTCGATGTTGGGATTGTTCGGGTACTGGCGGATGAAACGGTCCGCCGCCTGCACCGCCTGCGCCGACTCGCCTTCCTTGTAGTAGGTGTAGGCGATCTCCATCAGCGCCTGCTGCGCATGACGGCCGAAGGGATAGCGCGACTCGAGCTTCTGGTAGTAGTCGCGCGCCTTGACCCAGTTGCCCGCGGTCATTTCAGCGCGGGCCTCCGCGTACAATTTGTCGGCATCCCAGCGCGCCGACGGATCCTTCTGGAACCAGCTCGTCCATGCCCAGCCAGCTGCAGCCGCCAGTGACGACACCGTCAGCGCGGCCAGCAGCGATCACGAGCCAGCGGGCGATGAAGGCGGACGTCCAGGAATTGACGCCAGGGCCATTGATGTCGGTTCATCCCATTGACCAGCGCTGAAGTATACGGTCCGCTCCCCGGTTGATCCGGCCGCCGGACCACGAACTGGACTCTGACTGGTCGAAGCGGGACGAGGTCGATCCGCGCTGCCGTTACTGGACCGCCGAAGCCCGTGCAGTTCCGCGCTCGTGTCGAGGAGGGAGAGGCTCGACAAGGCGCTGCGCCGGCTGGCTGCCGGCGCTCGCGCACGCGGCTTCAGCAGTGGATGGAAGACGGCGCGGTGCGCGTCAACGGTGCTGTCGTGGCAGCCGCGGCACGAACTCGGCACCGGCGACCTGGTCGACGTCACCCGCAGCCCGCGCCGGACGCGGCGGCGTTTGCGCCGGAACCGATGTTGCTTGCCGTCACGTGCACGAGGACGGCGATGATCATCGTCATCGACAAGCCGCCGGGCTGGTCGTCCATCCTGCGGCGGGGCACTTGGTCCGGCACGCTGCTCAACGGACTTCTGGCCTACGGCGCGCTCGAACTGGCCGGCGTGCCGCGCGCCGGCATCGTGCATCGACTCGATGCCGACACCTCCGGCCTGATGGTGGTCGCGCGCACGCTGGCCGCGCAGGCCGAGCTCGTGCGCCAGCTGCAGGCGGCGACCGTGCATCGCGAGTGCTGGGCCGTCGTTCTCGGTGAAACGCGGCGCCACGGCATCGGTCGATGCGCTGCTCGCGCGCGATCCGCTGTCAACTGCGCTTCCGTCAGCCATGCGTCGAATGCGCGGGTCGGCACGAACGCAGTACTGGAACATGGTGACGGTGTCGTCCAAGGGCGTTGACACCGTCCTGGATCGCCTGCCGGCTCGAGCTGGACGCACGCACCAGATCCGCGTGCACATGGAGTCCATCGGCCATCCGCTGGTCGGCGATCCGCTGTATCGCCGCGGGCTGCTTCGCCGGACGCGACGCGCCTGGCGCAGCTTTCCGCGGCGGGCGCTGCATGCCCTGCCGCCTCGACTCGAGCATCCCGCACGCGGACGCCGATGCAGTGGTTCGTGCACCGCCGGCCGACCTCGCAGACTGATGCAGTCGCTGGGTTTCGGGCCGACGGACCGTCCCTGCGAGCAGGACAGCGGTCGCGCATGAAATCGCATGATCAGATCCGCCCTGACCGCCGGTGCCGGCCTGCGTGCAGGCGCTCATCGACGACGCGCGCCGGCACGTCGTCCGGCGCTACGGTGCGCCGGACCGCGACGGCATGGAACCTTGCCACCCGCGACGAGCAGGCCGATGTCGCCAACCGGGCGCTGCTGCGCGTGCCGCGCTGCCCAGCGAGCCGCGCTGGCACTGAGGCAGGTGCACGGTTCAGGTCGGGTGGCCTCGAGGGCCGACGCGGACGGGCGCGTCGAAGCCGATGCCGCCGTGACCGCGCAAGCTGCAAGGTGGCGGTCAGTGCTGGTCGCCGATTGCATGCCCGTGCTGCTCGCGGACGATCGCGGTCCCGCGTGGGTGTCGCGCATGCCGGTTGGCGCGGCCTCGCGGCGGGCAGCGTGCGGTCGGCCGCGCGCGGGATGCGGTGTCGATGGACGATACGGGCGCAAGGTTCGCCTGGCCCCGGACCTGCCATCGGGCCGGATCACTTCGAAGTCGGGGCCGGACGACCTGCAGGCGATGCCGGGTCTGCCAGTCGCGGCAGCGCTTCATCCTCGCCGGCGCGGGCAAGTATCACGCGGACCTGTACGCGCTCGGCCGCATGGCGCTGGCCGCAGTGGGGGTCGATGCCGTTTTTGGTGGCGGCGTGTGCACCTATTGCGACCCCCAGCGCTTTTACAGTCATCGGCGTGATCGCGACACGGGCGCCATGTCGCACCGATCTGGATCGATCGCCAACACGCCGCCTGACGAGCCGACTTGGATCGGCGGGTCGGACCCGTGGGATGACGGGTTTGACCATGCTCGGTGCCTTGTGGAGAATCGCAAGACATCGGAGCTAGAGCCGCAGCGACATTCGGTCCACTGGCCACGCGCCTCCGGAGGAGTACATGGCGACTTCAAAGGTCGACGCGCTGCCCGCGCGGGAACAGGAGCCACTGGCGGGAAGTCCGCCAGCACGCCACGCCGCGCTCGGCCCTGGGTCTCCAACGCGAGTAGATCGGCGCGCGCGCGGCGGTCCGTTTTGCGGACGACGGCATCCGCATCGACGTCAGCGGCGTCGAGGAGCTCTCCCGCGATGTTCGAGGTGCGTGCACGCGCTTGGCAGCATGGAGCCCTTCAATTTTGACCTGCCGTGGCTGCAGCAATCGTCTGCCGATGCGAATGCCACCCTCGATCGGGTCGAGCGGCTGATTGAGATGCAGCAGAATACGTCCAGCGGCTGACCGGGCTCTGAACGACTTTCACGCATCCGGAACGCACGACCGCGCCGATTTCCAGGACGCACAGTTCGCCGACGAGCTGGCAGAAGAACTCGCTCGCCTCGTTTTATGCGCGCACGTACCTGCTGAACTCCGGAGTTCATGAATCGCCTGGCCGACAGCGTCCAGGGACGACAAGACGCGCAAGCGCGTGAAGTTCGCGGTGTCCCAGTGGGTCGACGCGGCCTCGCCGGCGAACTTCCTCGCGCTCAATCCGAAGGCGCAGCAGACGCTGATCGACACCAGCGGCGAGAGCCTGAAGGCCGGTCTCGACCACCTGCTGAAGGACATCGGCAAGGGCAAGATCTCGATGACCGACCAGGCGGCCTTCGAGGTCGGCCGCAACGTCGCGACCACCGAGGGGCGGTCGTCTACCAGAACGAGCTGTTCCAGCTGCTGCAGTACAAGCCCCTGACCGAGAAGGTCTACTCGCGGCCGTTCCTCATGGTGCCGCCGTGCATCAACAAGTTCTACATCCTCGGCCCGCAGCCCGAGAACTCGTTCATCCGCTATGCGGTCGAGCAGGGCACACGGTGTTCGTTGTGTCGTGGAAGAACCCCAAGCAGCCCGAGGCGCACGTCACCTGGGACGACTATCTCGAGAAGGGCGTGATCACCGCGATCCACGTCGCAGGAGATCGGCCGATCGCCGCCAGATCAATGCGCTGGGCTTCTGTGTCGGTGGCACGCTGATCGCCAATGCGCTGGCGGTGATGGCGCGCGGCGAAGAGCCGCTTACGAGCCTGACGATGATGACCGCGCTGCTCGACTTCGAGGACGCCGGCGTGCTCGATGTCTTCATCGACGAGGCCCAGGTGCGGCTGCGCGAGCAGCAGTTCGCGCGCGGCGGCATCATGCCGGGGCTTGAACTCGGCAACACGTTCACCGGCCTACGTCCCAACGATCTGGTGTGGAACTACGTCGTCAGCAACTACCTCGAGGGCAAGTCGCCGCCCGCGTTCGACCTGCTCTACTGGAACGGCGACAGCACCAACCTTCCAGGACGCATGTACGCCTGGTACCTGCGCAACATGTACCGAGAACAACCTGCGCGTGCCGGGGCTGCCTGCAGTGCGGCCAGCCCGTCGACCTTGGCGGATCCAGGTGCCGACGTACGTCTTCTCGGCGAAGGAAGACATCGTGCCGGAAAGCGGCGTACGTCGGCGCTCGCATGCCGCCGCCGGGCGGCGGCAAGGCGGGCGGTGTGCGTTTCGTGGTCGGTGCCAGCGGGCACATTGCCGGGACGATCAATCCGCCGACGAAGAACAAGCGCAGCTACCGCTGGCGACGACGATACGCTGCCGGCCAACTCCGATGCCTGGTTCAACAGTGCGGTCGAGCAGCCGGCAGCTGGTGGCCGGACTGGAGCCGGTGGCTGGCGCGCTACCTAGGTCCGAGCAAACCCGCACCAAAGCAGTACGGCGCAACGCGAAGTACAAGCCGACCGTGCCGGCGCCCGGCGGCTACGTCAAGGAAAAGGCGTAGGACCGCGCTAGCATCCTTCGACGGCGCACCGGGCCCGGCGTCGCATCAGCACTCACCACGGAGTCATCACATGACCGAAGCCAGTCATCGTTGCCGCCGCACGGACCGCCATCGGAAAATTCGGCGGCACGCTGGCCAAGGTGCCCGCGCCGGAACTCGGCGCCATCGTCATCAGGAAGTCCTGCCCGTGCCGGCGTGGCTGTCGATCAGGTCGACGAAGTGATCTTCGGGCAAGTGCTGACCCGCGGGCAGCGGACAGGGAACCCGGCGCGCCAGGCAACGATCAAGCCGGGCTGCCGGTCGCGGTGCCCGCCATGACGATCAACAAGGTGTGGTGGCTCCGGCTCAAGGCCGTGATGCTGGCGGCGCAGGCGATCCGCAACGGTGACGCGGAGATCGTCATCGCGGGCGGGCAGGAGAACATGAGCGCGTCGCCGTCATGCTCGGTTCGCGAGACGGCTTCCGCATGGGCGATGCCAAGATCGTCGACAGCATGATCGTCGACGGCCTGTGGGACGTGTACAACCAGTACCACATGGGCATCACGGCGGAAAACGTCGCCAAGGCCCACGGCATCGACCGCGCCGCGCAGGACGCGCTCGCTGGCGTCATGAACCAGGGCGGCCGCCGCGCAGGATGCGGGCGCTTCAAGGACGAGATCGTCCCGGTGACGATCCCGCAGCGCAAGGGCGATCCGATCGTCTTCGACACCGATGAGTTCGTCAATCGAAAGACCAACGCCGAAAGCGCTTTCCGGCTGAAGCCCGCATTCGACAAGTCAGGCAGCGTCACGGCCGGCAATGCGTCGGGCATCAACGACGGCGCGGCGGCGCTGCTGGTGATGTCGGCCGACAAGGCGAAGGCGCTCGGCTTGAAGCCGCTGGCGCGCATCGTCAGCTTCGCTCTCCGCCGGTGTCGATCCGGGCCTGATGGGCATGGGTCCGGCGCCCGCGTCGCGCAAGGCCACGAGAAATCCTGGCTGAAGGCCGAGCAACTCGACCTGATGGAACTCAACGAGGCTTTCGCGGCGCAGGCCTGTGCCGTGCTGGGACCTCGGCTGGGACAAGGCGCCGTTCAAGGACAGGATCAACGTCAACGGCGGCGCGATCGCGCTGGGACACCCGATCGGCGCATCGGGCGCGCGCGTGCTGGTGACGCTGCTGCACGAAATGAAGCGGCGCGACGCGAAGAAGGGACTCGCGGCGCTGTATCGGTGGCGGCATGGGCGTCGCGCTTACAGTGGAGCGATAGACCGAGCTTGCAGATGTATCGCGGCCGCGCCGGGCCGTCCCAAGCCGGCTGCGTTGATCAAGAAACTCGCCCGAGTGTATGCGCGACACGCAGCGTCGCGTGTACGAGGGCGAAATAACTACGGAGACAGAAATGGCAAAGGTAGCGTACGTCACGGGTGGCATGGGCGGCATTGGCACGGCAATCTGCCAGCGGTTGCACAAGGAAGGCTTCAAGGTCATCGCGGGCTGCGGGCCGAGTCGCGATTTCAACAAGTGGCTGGGCGAGCAGAAGGCGCTCGGCTACACCTTCTACGCATCGGTCGGCAACGTGGCCGATCGAGCAGCACCGAGGCGGCGTTTCAAGGCCGTGGCCGAGCACGGCCCGATCGACGTGCTGGTGAACAACGCCGGCATCACGCGCGACGGCGTGTTCCGCAAGATGTCGCTCGATGACTGGAAGGCGGTGATCGACACCAACCTCAACAGCCTGTTCTGCGTGACCAGGCAGGTCATCGACGGCATGCTCGACAAGGGCTGGGGGCGCATCATCAATATCTCGTCGGTCAACGGCGAGAAGGGCCAGTTCGGCCAGACCAACTACTCGGCGGCCAAGGCCGGCATGCACGGCTTCACGATGGCGCTGGCGCAGGAAGTGGCCAACAAGGGCGTGACGGTGAACACCGTGAGCCCGGGCTACATCGGCACCGACATGGTCAAGGCGATCCGCCAGGACG
>JBGAIO010000059.1:0-16266 GCA_044225415.1 Burkholderiaceae bacterium
GGGACTTTCGCTGATCAAGGTCAGCGGCGCGCACGCCCGCGGCCGGCGCGAGGCAGAATGTTCCCTCTATCGGGCGTATCGCCCGCTTCCGGGAGAACCCGACCATGCGATCGCCAACCGCGCTGCTGGGCCTTCTCGTCATCGCTGCACTGCCTGCGCAGGCGCAGCCGGTGACCGGCAGCGCCACGTGGCTGCAGCGCATGGCATTGCCGAAAGGCGCGGTGTTCGAGGCGATGGTGCAGGACGTGTCGCGTGCCGATGCGCCGGCGGGGATCGTCGGCACGACACGCATCGTCGATCCGGGCCAGCCGCCGGTGGCGTTCTCCATCGTGGTGGACCCGTCGAAGATCGACGCGCGCAATCGCTATGCGGTGCGCGCGACGGTGCGCGCCGATGGCCGGTTGCTGTTCACCACCGATCGCGTGGTTTCGGTGCTGACGCAGGGCGCGGGTTCGACTGTCGAACTGCAGATGGTCGCGACCGGCGCACACGCGCCCGTGCAAAAGGCGCGTCCTGAAGGCGCGGCGACACTGTCCCGCCTGGCGCCGCTGCCCGCCAGCTTCGCGGGCGACCTGCCGTGCGCGGACTGCGTGGCGCTGCGCTATCGGCTGAACCTGCATCCCGATCGCACTTACGTGCTCGCCAGCGAATACGTCGGGCGCAGCAAGGTGCCGTTCTACGACATCGGCCGCTGGGCGGTCTCCGATGAAGGCAACACGCTGCAGTTGCACGGCGGCCGCGACACGAAGACGATGTTCCGCGTGGTGGATGCGCGCACGCTGACGCTGCTGGCGCAGGACGGCAGCGAGATCGCGTCGCCGCACAACCAGTCGCTGCTGCGCAGTGCGCGCTTCGAAGCGATGCAGCCGCGGCTGAAGCTGCGCGGCATGCTGCGTACGACCACGGATGGCGCGGTGTTCGGGGAGTGCATCACCGGCCAGCGCTGGCCGGTCCTGCAGGGCGGCGACTCCGCAACCATGCTGTCCGAGTATCAGAAGCTCAGTTCCGCAGCCGGCGGCGAGCTGCTGGTCGAAGTCGACGGACGCATCACCGAAGCCGCGCGCACCGGGAGCCAGGGCGCGGCACCGTCGCGCGCGCTGCTCGTCGAGAAATTCATCGGCGCCACGCCGCGCGAGACCTGCGGACCGTTCGGCGCCACCTCGACGCTGCTGGACACCTACTGGGTGCTGACGCAGTTGAAGGGCCAGCCGGTCACGCTCGCCGCCAACCAGCGCGAGCCCAGTCTCGTGCTGCACACCGCGCAGGCGCGGGTCGCCGGCTACAGCGGCTGCAACCGGCTGACCGGGCAGTTCACGCTGAAGGACTCGCGGCTTTCATTCGGCAATCTGGCGGGGACGATGATGGCCTGCACCGAGGGCGCCGACCTCGAGCAGCAGTTCCTCGAGGCATTGCCGCAGGTCGTGACCTACGCGGTCAACGGCGCGCACCTGGAACTGAAGGACGCGAAAGGCGCGGTCCTCGCGCGCTTCGAGGCGCGGCCGCTGCGCTAGGGCGCGGCCAATGCGCGCCTAGTGCGTGATCACCACGAGCACGTTGCAGGGCGAGTGCTCGATCAGCGACGCCGACGTCGAACCGCGCCACCAGCGGGCCGCCCAGGTGTTCAGGTGCTGGTGCCCGACGACGATCAGGTCCGCTCCGATCTTCTTCGCGTGGCTCGTGATTTCGTGGATCGAGTCGCCGACCAGCAGCACGCCATCAGCCGTGTGGCCCGACTGGCGCAGCCGTTCCAGGCCGTCTTCGAGGATCGCGTTGTACTTGCGCCGTTCGATTTCGTCGCGCCCCGCGTCGTAGACGCCGCCGTCGACCGCGATGAAGGCGGCCGGGTTCGGCATCACCGCCACCAGCGCCAGCTGGGCGTTGCTCCATTGCGCGATGTCCACGCCACCGAGCAGGGCCTTCTGCCCGCACTCCGACCCGTCGTAGGCCAACAGGATGCGTTGATACATGGGCCCTCCGACGGGCTGCTGGTCACGCGGCGACCATAGACGGCCAGAAGCCCGGCTGTAAAAGAGACACCGCTGTGCGCCGCGGCCAGCTCACCGCGTGCTCGGAAGCGCAGCGCAGCCCTCGAAAATCCTCGCTGCCGTATCGCAACGTGATATGCGCGCCGAACGCGCTCTCCGAGCGGCCGTCGCTGCACATGCGTTCGGTGATCTCGACCCGCACGCTGCCGCCGTCGAGCGACGACCAGGCTAATCCGTCGTCGGCCGTCGTCCGTCACGGTGGCGGCACCGGAACAGGCCGGGAAACGCACGGCCGACGAATTCGGCGTACCAGCGCGCGCCGGCACCGTCCACCGGTCGCACAGGTTCACTGCCCTCGGCCACGCAACGTGCCGGCGGCAATGTCCTGCCAGCGCCGTCGCTTTTGGACTCGACCATGCCCAGCGCGCGGCGGAACTGGCGCGCGATGGCGGTGCGGTTCGGCCAACGAACTCGAACTCGACGTAGAGCGGGCGCGAAGGATCGAGCATGATCTGGCGCACGTCGGTCATGCCGGCACTGAGTGCGGTATCGGGCGTACGGTCATCCAGCCGCAGCAGTCGCGCAGAGGCGGCACGGCCCGCGCAGGCCTGGAAGAGCAGCACACCTTCGGGGCCTTCGATGATGAAGCCGCGCAGGTCGGTGGACGTGGGTGCGGAGTGGGCGGCTGCGCCGATGAGCAGCAGCGCGGCCGCGCAGGTGGCACGCAATGACTTCGGTTGAAACATGCGTGGAGTATGCCGAGCACGCCGCCGCGCGATGTGCCGGAAAGTCAAAATGGATCCCCGCTTTCGCGGGGATGACAGCAGCACGCCCCCATCGTCATCCCGGCGAAGGCCGGGATCCAAGTTGAAGTTGCCGTAAATTGGGCCCCGGCCTGCGCCGGGGCGACGTTGCAGCTGCCCGTACCTACAGGTTCGGATACCCCGTCTTCGCCGACGGGTTGAAGAAGTCGAAGTTCTCCGCCGCCGGAATCGAGAACGCGAACTTCGGATCGGACGTCTGGATGCCGAGGTACTTGCGCAGCGCGTCGTGGATGTTGCGCGGCTTGACGAACTGGCCGTTCGGATCCACCGCACCCGTGGTCGGATTGATGCGCAGCTGCTGGTGGCGCGGGCCGCTGGCGCCGAAGACGCGGTTGCCCCACGCCGGCGCCGCTTCCATCAGGATCTGCGTGCCCACCGACCAGTGGTCCTTGCCGTTGCCGTTGTTGAGCGGCGTGCGGCCGAACTCCGAATAGATGCGCACCATGATGCGGTTCGAAATGCCCAGTGCCGCGGACTTCTGCCAGATGTAGTCGACGAGGTTCGTCAGGTTGGGCAGCGACTGCGCGTACGAGTTGGCGAGCTGCGAGTGGCCGTCGAAGCCACCGCTGGAGAACTGCAGCGTCGACGTGATGCCCGCCTGCGCGGCCACCAGGCCCACGTGGGCGGCGTTGTCGAAGGTCGCCGGCAGGAAATCGGACACGCGCGCGAGCAGCGCGCGCGAGCCCGACGCCGCGTCGAACTGCGCATTCACGCGCATCGCACGCGGCACCAGCGTGCCGGCGGCCTGCTGCGCCTTCAGCCGCTCGGTGCGCGCGGCCAGCACCTTCTCGATGTCGCCGGCCTTCATGAAGTCGTTGGTGGCGCTCGCCGCGTTCGGCGTCAGCATCGCGCGGAACGAGTTGCCGTCGGCATCGCGCCGCCGGCGACAGTCCCGCGCTCATCGCCAGCGCCCTGGTTAGTGCGGCAACGGCAGGCCACTTGCCGGTATGCCGACGCGAACAGCTCCGACAGGTTCGGATACGTCATCGCGAGCGACCCGGTGGCATGCGCACGCGTGCCGTCCTCGTGGCTGTTGGTCTCGCTGTTGACGCCATTGAGCACCAGCATCTAGCGGAAGTACGCCTGGAAGAACGCCGCGTTGTTGCCCATCGGCGCGTAGCGGATGTCGCCGGCCACGCCGGCGGGCGTGCCCGCGGCGGCGTAGTTGTTCATCGTGGCGTCGGTCGCGCTGAGATCCGCCCACGAGCCCAGCGTCCAGCCCGACGTGCGCACGGTTGATCGGGATCTGCCGCAGCGACGGCTTCCGCGCGCTCGCGATCGGGATCAGTCCCCAGCTCGGAATCACGGCGCCCGCGATCTTCAGGAAATTTCTGCGGTCGATCATGGAATGCTCCTTGTGCGCTTCCTGGGATGCGGACTATTCGAACAGGAACTTCGCGTCGCCGATCGTAGGCGGCTGACGGCCGACCGCGGAAGCCCGTGTAGTTCGGGTCGTTGCGCGTTGGTGTAGGCACAGTTCGCAGGGCGGGTCGCCCGGGGTCGCGCGATCCGACCACACCGCGCGGTACAGCGCGTAGGTGCGCTGCACTTCCGCATCGGTGACGGCCAGGTCTTCCTTCAGCAGCCAGCTGTGCAGGAACTTGATCTTCTGCAGGATCGCCTCGCCGGCGCCTGGCGGTTGTCGGCGATCAGCGCGATGTTGAACAGCAGGCGCGTGGCCGTCGCCTTGTTGAAATCGGCCTGCACGATGCCGCAGGACATCTCGGACATCATGCGGTCGGTGAGCATCGTCTGCACCATCGTGTACTCGTTGGCGCGGTCGTTGCGGTTCAGGCCGCCGTCGAAGTTGCCGTAGTTCTGCGCCTGCGCCGACAGCGTGTTGTTGAACTGCGAGAAGGTGCGGCCGGTCAGCGCGCTGAGCTTGCGATTCAGCGCCGCCGGATTCAGCATCGCCTGCGCGCCGACGTCGGAGAGTTCCACGGAGCGGTTGGCGTTCAGGCCGGAGGCCTTCTCGGCACCGAACCACTGGCTCATCACCGGGTCGGTCAGCAGGTCCATCACGTTGAAGGTGCCGTTGCCGCGGTTGGTGGCGAAGCGCGCGGCGATCGCCTTGAACTCTTCCTGCTGCGCGTTGTAGGCCGCGAGCTGCTGCGCATAGGTGGTGGCGGTCTGGTCGAGCGGCGCCTTCAGCGGCTCACGGTTGAACACCACCTTGAACCAGAAGTGCACGGCACCCAGCGCGCAGCGCGTGTCGCCCGCCACCTGTCCGCCCAGCCACTGCAGCGCGGTCGGGTTGCCGGTCACGCCGCCGGGCATCGCAGTGCCGTTGTAGCCGGAGTGCGTGCTCGTCGCGGGAACCAGTTGTCGCCGTCCTTGTAATAGGCCTGGTTGTTCGCGTCCTTCGGATGGCGCTGTTGGCGCGATACGACCCCCGGCAGTGCATGGTCCTTGCCGCTGGCGGTGCGGTTCAGCAGGTAGCGGTTGGCTTCGTTCCAGTTCTGGAAGCCGGCCGCCATCGGATCGATGGTCGCGTGGCAGATCGAGCAGGCCGCGTTCTCCATGGTGGGCACCTTGAAGGTGCCGCCGTCGTCGATCGGGCGCGCAGCGAGCGCCGCCACGTCGGTGGCCAGGAACTGCTTGGCCATGATGTAGACGCGGTGGCGGTTGCGGTTGGTCGGCGTGGTCGGGAAGCGCTGCAGCCACGCATGCGTGGACAGCACGCCGGCATGTTCGCGATCGCCGGTCAGGCGCTGGTTGGGCAGCACGGCCGACAGGTACTCGGTGTCGCTCGCCGCATCGGTGGCGACACCCGTGAAGGTGCCGGTGACGCGCGCCAGCAGGTACTGAGCGACCAGCAGGTTGACCACCACCGGTGTACTTGCCCGCCGTCATCTCGGTCCACGGACGGTCGTTCTTCACGATGAACTTCATCAGTTCGATCGGCTCGCGCTGCAGCGCCGTCTGGAAGCGGTTGCGCACGTCGGCGGCGAGGTTCGTGTTGTTGATGACGTCGGCGGCGCTGGGCAGGTCGGTGGCGTTCAGGCCCATGTTGTTGCCGAACACGGTCACGCCGCGCGGCAGGAAGTGCGTGTCGCCGGCCTCGTCGAGGAAGCGGTCGAACGCGGCTTCCTTCATGAAGCTGCGGATCGTCGTGCGCAGCACCGGCTTGCCGCCGTTCATCACGGCCTGCGTTTCGGCGGCCGTCGGATTGCGGCTGGCGAACAGCACCGCCGCCTTGGCCAGGACGGTTGCGTCGGTGGCCTGCGTGACGCCGGACCAGAACTGCGCGGCCACGGGGGTATCGCTGCCGGTCGTGCACGCCTCCTTCATGATCGGAACGAGTTCGGCCAGCGCCTTGTACTGCGGCGAGTTCGCGTTGACGAAGGGCGCGCCGCCCGGATGGTTCAACCGCCGATGACCTTGGCCAGCAGCGTGTCGCTCGACGTGCGCGCATAGCTGCGCAGCATGGTGTAGTTCTGCAGTTCGGTGCCGCCGAGCACGAACACCAGTGCCGAGCCCGATGCGACGCGGTTCGGCGCATGGCAGGTCGTGCACGGTGCGGAGCCGCCGGTCATCGCCGGCCACACCGTCGCCGTGAACTCGGTCGGCACCTTCGAACACGTGCCGGCGTCGTTGACGCTGATCATCACCGACGCGCGGTTGAAGTCGCCCTTCGAGTCCTTCACCGTCAGCGTGACGCTGTAGGTGCCAGGTTCGGTGAAGGTGTGGTCGACGGACTGCCCGTTCTTGACCGGGCTGTTGTCCTTGAAGTCCCACTCGTAGTTGGCGATCGCGCCCTTGGGCTCCATCGCCATGAAGGTCACGGCCAGCGGTGCCGGGCCGGCGGTCTCCGACATCGCAGTGGGGGTCGCGGAGATGGCGATGTTCAGCCGCGCGCCGCTGGCGCCGGGCGCCGTGGAACTGGTCGTCGCGGCGTCGTCGCCGCCACCGCAGGCCGTCAGCGCCAGCGCTACGACCACGACGAGTGGGCTGGCCAGGGCTCTGGCGAGTCGCGCGCTCAGATGCGACGACGGGTGCACGTTCATGTTCATCTCCCTATGACCCTCCTCATCGGGTACCGCACTGTGCCGCGGCCTTCCGTCCGGAAAAATCAGCGATACGGATGAGAAGGCGCTACCGGCGCCGGCGAATTGAGCGGCCAAGGGCGGGATTTCCCGACGATCGGCCGGTATTGACGGCCATCAAGCGTGCTGCGGCGCCCGCGCTAATGCGTACGGATGGTGGGCGCGGGCGCGAGTCGGCTTCGGGCGATTCACTGGCGAAGGCGGTGATAGTGTCGGTCGCCATGGACGCGACCCCTGCCGTCAACGACGCAACGCTGCAGCGTTTCTGCCTGGCGCATGCCGAAGCCTGCGTAGTGCCTGCCGAAGCCCTGCGCGACGACGGCATCGCTGCGCCGGTGGCGGACTGGCTGCTCGCCGCGGGCCGGCTGTCAGCAGGGCAATTGCGTTGCCTCGAAGCCGGCCACGCGCTGTACACCAACGCCGCTGCCAGGAGCTGCATGAGCGCGCGCCGCATTTCCTGGTTCCCGCCGCGGCGGACGAACCTGCTGATCGCGGCGGACGCACAGCCTCCACGCGGCCACCTGGAGCCCTTCGGCGGCACTTCATCGCTGCTCTACGCCTGCGACCTCGACACGCATGCCGAATACGTCGCGGCCCTGCTGATCCATATGGAGCGGCTGTCGCTGCTGCGTTCGGTGCCGGCGACGGTGACCTTCAACCTGAGCTACTGGTTCGATCGCGACGCGGCCGAGCGGCGCGCATTCGTTCGCGCAGGCTGCACGACGCCCCGACGCGGCGGCGTTCGTCACTGGCGAGACCTTCGCCTGGATCGACGAACTGCTGCACGACCCGCTGCTCACCCGCGCAGACCGCCGACCGAACCTACGTACGCATCGACGACGGCGCCGATCTCTACGATCCGAAGCGGCTGCAGCCGGACCTGATGGCGCAGGCCGCCGAAGATGCGGTGCAGGGTGCGCTGCAGTCGTCGGCTGCCGCGGTCAGGCCGCCGCGGCGAGGTTCAGCGTCGCGCCGGCGCCGGTCTGGACCTGTGCGACTGGCTGCGCGCGCGCGCACGTCATCGTGCACGGCCCGAACGGCGGAACGCTGTGGTCCGGAACACGACGATCCGGCGCGCGTGCAGCGTGTGCTGGCCGATGCGACCGATGCTGCGGTCGCCAGCATTCATGCGGACCTGGCGATCGTCGACGCGATCTGGCGGTTCCTGGCGTGCGTCGCGAGCCTGCAGGGCTACCGCGCACTGCGCGTGCTGGCGGCGGCGCGCATATCTCGATGCGTCTCGTCGTGCGGTCTACGAACTGCAGCAGCCGGCCTTCGATGCGCAGGCCGGCGCGGCGCCACCCTATCACCGGCTGTTGCTCGGCGCACGCGTCATGCACGAATGGGGGCATCTCGCGCGCGCGGCGAAGTGGCTGCGCGTACCGGAGGATCGCCGCTGCCGAGTACCGGACGGCGCGTGCCGAACTCGGGAGACCTTCGCGCGCCTGCTGGCGCGCCGCGCCCGCCGGCGTGACCGACGCGATCCGCGTCGAGCTCGACGGCATCGAGCCGCACGCGGCGGAGCAACCCGCGGCGCTGGCACGCAAGACGCTGGCCCGCGTCGGCGACTACCTGGCGAACATGATGTCGGCGCGCCTCATCCCCGGCGAGGAGATGCAGGCCTACGTGCGCACCAACGTGCGCCATCACCTCGACGAGCAGCTCGGCATCGTCAGCGAACTGGCGCGCTACGCGTACGAGATCCACCTGCAACGGCGCTCGCGGGCTGCCGCGCAGCTACTTCTACGAGACGTCGCGTTTCCCGGACCACTATGTCGCGACCGGCATCGTGTCGCTCGACGACGCCGAGGCGCTGTTCGACGCCGCCGGCCGCGTACTGGCGTGCTACGCCGTCAAGCTGAACGGCATGCGACTGCCGGCGCTCCACTGAAGGGCGGGCCGGCGCCGCTATTCGTGGCGCAGCGCGTCGATCGGATCGAGCGCCGCCGCGCGCATTGAACGCCACGCCGATCGCCGCCGAGAACAGGAACGACAGCACGTTGATGCCGACGTCGAACTGATACGGCACGTTCATCGCCGCCGACAGGCCGATCGACGCCACCGTCGCCAGCACGATGCCGGTCAGGCCGCCGAGCGCGGACAGCACGACGGCCTCGATCAGGAACTGCAGCAGCACTTCGCGTTCGAGCGCGCCGATCGCGAGGCGCACGCCGATCTCGCGCGTGCGCTCGGTCACGCTGACCAGCATGATGTTCATCACGCCGATGCCTCCGACCAGCAGGCTGACGGCCGCCACCGCCGCGAGCAGGCCGGTCATCACGCGCGTCGTGCCCGACAGCGTGTCGGCGATCTGCTGCGTGTCCAGCACGTTGAAGTTGTCGTCGTCGGCCGCCGACAGCTTGCGCCGCTCGCGCAGCAGTTCGCCGACGGCCTGCCGCGCGCGGTCGTGGTCGCTGCCCTGTTCGAGCGACACCAGCAGCGTGTCGACGCGCTGCCGGCCGGTGACACGGCGCTGCACGGTGGCGAGCGGCAGCACGATGGTGTCGTCCTGGTCATTGCCCATCGCGGCCTGGCCCTTCGCCGACAGCACGCCGACCACCGTGCACGAGAACTGCTTGACGCGCACCATCTGGCCGAGCACGTCCTGCGGCGCCGTGGCCGCGCCGAAGAGCTCGCGGCGCAGCGTGTCGCCGATGACGCAGACCGCCGCGCCCGCGCGTTCCTCGGCCGGCTCGAAGCCGCGGCCCGCGACGATCGGCCAGTTGCGGGCGGTGAAGAAGTCATTGCTCGTGCCGGTGACGCTGGTCGACCAGTTGCGGTTGTTGGCGATGACGGTGACGCCGCTGCGCACTTCCGGCGCGACGACGTTCACGCCGCCGATCTGCGTCGCGATCGCTTCCACGTCGTCCAGCTTGAAGGTCGGCGCGCCCGCCGCACCCATGCCGGGACCGAGCCGCTGTCCGGGACGCACCATCAGCAGTTCGCTGCCGAGGCTGGCGATCTGCTGCTGCACGGAGCGCGTCGCGCCGTTGCCCAGCGAGACCATGGTGATGACCGCGGCCACGCCGATCACGATGCCGAGCACGGTGAGGAACGAGCGCAGCAGGTTGCGCCGGATGGCGCGCAGTGCGAGCAGGATGGTGTTCAGCCACATGCCGCGGCCTCCGCTTCGGTGCGTTCGGCTGCGCGCGGCGGATTGGCATGGTCGCGCTCGACGTCGCCGTCCTTGAAGTGCACCGTGCGGCGCGCCCACGCGGCCATGTCGGCCTCGTGCGTGACCATCACCACGGTGATGCCGCGCTCGCGGTTGAGCCGCTCCAGCAGCGCCATGATCTCGGCGCTGCGCTGCGTGTCGAGGTTGCCGGTCGGCTCGTCGGCGAGCAGCAGCGCCGGCGACGTGACGAGGGCGCGCGCGATGGCGACGCGCTGCTGCTGGCCACCTGACAGTTCGGCGGGCGTGTGCTTCGCCCAGTCGACCAGCCCGACGGCCGCAAGCGCATCGAGCGCGGCGTCGCGGCGCTTCGCCGCGGGCTCGCCGCGATAGAGCAGCGGCAGCTCGACATTCTCCAGCGCGGTGGTGCGCGCCAGCAGGTTGAAGCCCTGGAACACGAAGCCCAGCCAGCGCCGCCGCAGCTGGGCCCGCTGGTCGCGCGCCAGCCGCTCGACGTGCACGCCGCGGAACCGATACTCGCCAGCCGTCGGCGAATCCAGGCAGCCGAGGATGTTCATCGCGGTCGACTTGCCCGAACCGCTCGGCCCCATCACCGCGACGAACTCGCCGTCGCCGATCGTGAGGTCGATGCCCTTCAGCGCATGCAGCTCGGCCTGGCCACGGCCATAGACACGCGTGATGCCGCGCAGCTCCACCAGTGGTGCCGGGGTCGCGGCGGTCAGCGGTGATGCAGCCATCGCCATCAGCTCGCGCTGCGCTGGTCGGTGACCACCGCCATGCCTTCCTGCAGCGGGCCGCCGGTCACTTCCGTCATCCGGCCATCACTCAGGCCGACCTTCACGCGCATCGGCTGCAGCGCGCCGTCCTTCAGCACGTAGAGCGTGCGCTCGCCGCCGGCGCGCATCGGCTCGCTGGCTCCGGAGCGGCGCGTCGGCGTGCTGCGCGGTGGCCGTGGCATCAGCGAGGCCATGATGCCGGTGGGACCGCTGCTGCGCGCGGCGCTTCCCGACGAGGGGCCTCCACCCGGTGCCGACCCTTCGCCGCCCGCCGGCGGCCCCCCCTTGTCGCCACCGCCCGGCTGGCGCGCGCCGTCCTTTGTCGCAGCCACCGCGTCGCCGCCGCGCGTCGGCGCTTCTTCCGGCGCGGCACCCGCGTCGTTCGCCTGCGTCGGACGGAAGCGCAACGCGGCATTGGGCACCAGCAGCACCTGGTTGCGCTCGCTGGTACGGATCGTCGCGGTCGCGGTCATGCCGGGACGCAGCAGGCGATCGGCGTTGTCGACGTCGAGATAGGTGACATATGACACGACGTTGTCGGTCGTGGTCGAACCGTAGGCGACGCGCGAGATGGTCGCGGGGAAGCTGCGATTCGGCCAGCTCGACACCGTGAACTCGGCGCGCTGGCCGACCTGCACATTGCCGACGTCGGCCTCGTCGACCTTGATCTCCAGCCGCATGCGCTCCAGCGACTCCGCGATGGTGAACAGCGTCACCGCCTGCAGCGAGGCGGCCACTGCGTACCGGATCGACCGAGCGCGTCAGGACGACGCCGTCGATCGGCGAACGGATCGACGCCTTCTGCAAGTTGGTCTGGTCGGTGGCGAGCGCGGCCTGTGCATCGCGCACCTGCGCGCGCGCGCTGTCGGCCGAGGCGCGTGCGCGCTGCAGCGCAGCCTCGCCCGTGTCGATTTCGGTCTGCGCGGGCATCTTGCCGCCCGACAGCTTCTGCACTTCGAGCAGCCGCTGCAATGCAGCCTGCGCCTCGCGCACCGTCGCGTCCGACGTGGCGACGTTGGCCTGCGCCACCGCGAGCGTCGCCGTCGAGCGTTTCACCTGGTCTTCGAACTTTGCCTTGTCGAGCTCGACCAGCGTCTGGCCCTTGGTCACGCGGTCGTTGACGTCGACCAGCACGCGTGCGACCGTGCCCGACAGTTCGCTGCCGATGCTGACGGTGCGCGTCGGCGCGAGCGTGCCGTTGGCCACCACGGTCAGTGCCAGGTCGCCGCGCGCAACGGGCTGCGATACATAGCTGGGAGGCGCGCCGCGCTTCGCGGCGGCGTACCACGCAAGGCCGCCGCCCAGCGCAGCGAGCGCGAGCAGCGCGCCGATCCATGTCGAGCGGGCGCGCCACCAGGGACGCAGCGGTGCGATGCCGAGGCTGGCCAGTGCAGCGGCGCCGGCGGGTGCAGGTGTGTTCATGTCGTGGGTTGCGCGGCGTTGGTCGACGCGGCAGTTTCTCTGGATTCGTTCGAGGATGAAGAGGAAGTCTGCACACGCTCCGCGTCGCCGGGCAGCGCGGCGGTCTGCGGCTGCCAGCCACCGCCCAGCGCCTTGTACAGGCGCACATGCCCGGACAGCACGTCGGCCTGCGCACCGGCCACGCTGTCCTGCAGCGCCAGCAGCGTGCGCTGCGCGTCGAGCACGGTGACGAAACCGATCAGGCCGCTGGCGTAGCGCTGCCGCGCCATCTCGTCGGCGGAGGCCGCCGAGCCGGCGGCGCGCTGCAGGACGACCAGCCGTTCGCGCGCGCTGCGCAGTGCCACCAGCGAGTCCTCGACGTCCTTCAGCGCGACCAGCACGGTCTGTCGATAGGTCGCGCCGGCGCGGGCCAGTGTCGCGGCCTGCGCATCGATGTTCGCGCTGATGGCGCCGGCGTCGAAGATCGGCATCGAGATCGAAGCCAGCAGGCTCGTGCCCAGGCTGGCGCTGTTGGTCAGGGTGCCGAGCGTCAGCGATGCGAGGCCGACCGTGCCGCCGATGCGCAGGCTCGGATAGCGCTCCGCCTCGGCCGCGCGCGTGCGCGCCTGCGCGGCGACGATCGCGAGTTCGGCATTGCGGATATCGGCGCGTTGACGCAGCGTGTCGGCCGGGATGCTCAGCGCGAGATCGCCCGGCGCGGTCGGCATCGGGCCCGGCGCCTGGATCGACTGCATCACCGCCTGCGGAGTCTCGCCGAGCAGCACGGCCAGCGCCGTCGAACTGGCAGAGACCGTTGCAGTGATCGTGGGAATCGTCGCGCGGGTCTGTTCGACCGAAGTGCGCGCCTGCTCGACGTCGAGTTCGCCGATCAGCCCGGCCTGCCGACGCCACAGCGCGATCTGCAGCGTCTCTTCCTGCGCCTCGAGGTTGGCGTGCGCGATCGTCAGGCGCTGCTGGCCGTTGCGCAGATCGACGTAGGCCAGCACGACTTCGGCCGCGACCGACACCTGCACGTCGCCCAGCGACGCGGCACTGGCCGCCTCGTCCGCGGTGGCCGCGTCGACCGCGCTGCGCTGGCCGCCGAAGATGTCGGGTTCCCATGCCGCATCGAGCCCCGCCTGATACAGCGTCGACGAGGGCAGGTAGCGGTCCTTCGAGCGCGAGCCCGAGGCCGAGGCATCCACCGTGGGGAACAGCTGCGCCTGCTGCCCGCGGCGCACGGCGCGCGCCTGCCGCAGCGTTGCCTCCGCGCCGGCGATGTCCGCGTTGTGTGCCAGCGCCCGCTGGACGTAGCCGCTGAGCGTCGGATCGCCGAAGCGCCGCCACCAGTCGGCGAGCGACTCGGATCCGTCAGCGCGGGTTGCGCCCGATGCAGAGACCCAGCCCGTCGGCACGGCGACCGCCGCCTCGGTGGGGCGCCCCGACTGCGTCGCACACGCGGCCAGTGCCAGGCTCGTCGCTACAGCGGCCATCAGCCGCAGCGCGGGGCGTGCCGGCGCTTCGTTCCAGTCCGGTTTCATGGTGGGCAGTGTGGCGGCGCGCCGTGCCCTCCATGTGAAGCAATGTTTCTATGTTGCCGCGGACTTGATGCAAGTCGTGAGTACGGCAGTCGATCAGCCGGCCGCCTCGGCGGCGATCTCGTAGGAGCGCAGGCGCGCAGCGTGGTCGTAGATCCCCGAGGCGACGATCAGTTCGTCGACGCCCGTCTGCGCCACGAAGTCGTGCAGACGATCGCGCACCATCGGCAACGTGCCGATGGCCGTGCACGCCAGCACCGAATCGAGCAGCGCATTTTCCGCCGCAACGATGCTTTGCCGGTAGCCGGCCACCGGCGGCGGCAACTGCCCCGGCCGCCCGCTGCGCAGGTTGACGAAGGCCTGCTGCCATGAACTCGCGAGGAGCTCGGCCTGCGCCGCATCGTCGGCCGCAAACACATTGACGCCGGCCATCGCGTACGGGATTTCGAGCTGCGCCGATGGCCGGAACGTACTGCGGTAGATGTCCAGGGCCTGCATCAGCATCTGCGGCGCGAAGTGCGAGGCGAACGCGAACGGCAGCCCGAGATGCGCGGCGAGCTGCGCACCGAAGGTGCTGCTGCCGAGGATCCACACCGGCACCGCCAGGCCGCGCCCGGGCACGGCCAGCAGCGGCTGGCGCGGCTGCGCGCTCATCAGGTCCATCAGCTCGACGACGTCCTGCGGGAAACGCTCGGCGGCTGACTGCAGGTCCCGCCGCAGCGCGCGCGCCGTCGTGGGGTCGGTCCCCGGCGCGCGGCCCAGGCCGAGATCGACGCGGCCCGGATACAGCGACTCGAGCGTTCCGAACTGCTCGGCAATCACCAGCGGCGAGTGATTGGGCAGCATGATGCCGCCGGCGCCGATGCGGATCGCCTGCGTGCCGGCGCCGACGTAGGCGAGCAGCACCGATGTGGCCGCGCTCGCGATGCCTGGCATGCCGTGATGCTCCGCCAGCCAGTAGCGGCGATAGCCGAGGCGTTCGCCGAGCTGCGCGAGCTCGAGCGAGTTGCGGAACGACTGCGCGGGCGTGCCGCCCTGGACGACGGGCGACAGGTCGAGGATGGAAAGCGCGATGCGGGTCATGTGCGTGTCCTGCCGGCGGCGTGCGTCGTCCGCTCAGGCGGCCGCCCTCGCCCACCCGATGCCCGCGCGGCGGATCAGCCACAGCACGATCGTCAGGTTCAGCAGGTTCCAGCCGATGCCGTTGATGAACGCCGCCTGGTACGAACCGGTGAGATCGAAGACCGCGCCCGACATCCAGCCGCCGAGCGCCATGCCGAACAGAGTGGCCATCACGACCAGGCCGACGCGCGCGCCCGCTTCGCGCGGCGAGAAGGTCTCGCGCACGATGATCGCGTAGCTCGGCACGATGCCGCCCTGGAACAGGCCGAACAGGGCGGACACGACGTACAGCGAGGCCAGCGCATCCGACGGCAGATACATGATCAGCGCGATGCCCTGCGCGACCGAGCCGAGCAGCAGCGTACGCAGCCCGCCGATGCGATCCGCGATCCAGCCCGACAGCAGGCGGCTGACGATGCCGAAGCCCAGCATCAGCGACAGCATGCGCGCGCCGGCCGCCGGACCGTAGCCGAGGTCCGTGCAGTACGCGACGATATGCACCTGCGGCATCGACATCGCCACGCAGCAGGCGACGCCGGCCAGCATCAGCAGCCCCTGCAGCGCGCGCGGCGCAATCCCGAGGTCGAGCAGCGGACGCGCATTCGCGGCCGCCGACGCGGCATGGACCTGCGGCGCGCGCCGCCGCAGCATCCACACCAGCGGCAGTATCGTCAACAGACATACCGCACCGATGATCACGTGCGTCTGCCGCCAGCCCATCGACGCGATCATCTGCTGAACGATCGGCGGCCACACCGTGCCCGCGAGATAGTTGCCGCACGCGACGATCGACACCGCCAGGCCACGGCGCTTCTCGAACCAGTGCGACACGTCGGCGAGCAGCGGACCGAAGAACGCCGAGCTACCGAGGAAACCGATCAGCACGCCCTGCGCCAGCGCATACAGCCACAGCGTCGGCGCAAACGCGGCCGCGACGTAGCCGAGGGCCAGCGCCAGGGTCGCGCCCGCCAGCGGCAGCGCCACGCCGTGGCGATCGCTGAGCCGGCCCATCAGGATGCCGCCGAGTCCGAAGCCCACCATCGTCAGCGTGTATGGCAGCGATGCCGCGCCACGCGCGACGCCGAAGTCGGCCTGCACCGCCGGCAGCGCCACCACCACCGACCACATGCCGACGCCGCCCAGTGTGGAGACGGCAAGAGTCACCGCGAGGCGCCGCCACGCTGCAGCCGAATCGATGTCGTGACGCGTCGCGTCCGCGCTGGGGGCCAAGGATGTCTCCGGGAGTCGAATATGCGCAGGCGTGCGCTGCGCTCAGTCGCGTTTCAGCAGTTCACGTCCCACGGCCTCGGCCGTTTCGATGCCGTCGACCGCCGCGGACATGATGCCGCCAGCGTAACCCGCGCCCTCGCCCGCCGGATAAAGACCCTTCACGTTGACGGACTGTCGATCGGGTCCGCGCGGTATGCGCAGCGGCGACGAC
>JBGAIO010000060.1:0-10841 GCA_044225415.1 Burkholderiaceae bacterium
TGAAGCCCGAGCCCAGTCCGCGCGGCACGTCGCGGCGCGGTTGCGGCTGCTGCTGCTGGCCGCGCGGCCCCTGCCCCTGCTGCGGAGGAGTCGGGAAGAAGCGACGGAAGAACTCGTACATCGGATCGTTCTCGTCGATGTCCGGGAACGGCAGCGCGCCCGCCCCGGCGGCCACGCGCGCCGTGCTGCGGATGTTGACGACGGCCGGGCTGGCCCGTTCGGCGAGGTCGGCGAAATCGGGCAGCGCCGCCTGCGCGGTCTGCGCGGATGCGGCCGGCGCAACCAGTGGCAGGCTGAACGCCAGCGCGCTGGCCAGTATCGAGGCGGCGATGGCCGGGCGGCTCGCCATGAATCGGGTCGTCATTGCATTACCTTCCCTGAGTCGGGTTCTTCTGTTGGGCGGCGGCAGGGTTGCCGCGATATTCCACCGAGCGTGCCACGGCGCGCACTGCGGTCGGCGGCACTTCACCGACCACCGTGACCATCGCATCGCCGAGGCGCATTGAATAGGCCGCGGTCGGTCCGACCACCTGCGCCTCTTCGGCCGCCGGCCTGGTGGCGTCGGCCGGCGCAGCCGGGCTTGCCGGAACGTTCTGACCGCCTGCCGCAGCATCGGGTTCGATGAACACGGACACGGTGGCCATGCCGTCGCTGAAGACCACCTGCATGGCATCGCGCGTGCCCATGCGGCGCACCACTTCCTTCGTGCGCCGGAAACCCTCGGGGGTCGGCACGATCCAGCCGGCCTTCTCCAGGTCGACACGGCGATAGTCGCTGCGCTCGATGGTCCAGCCCGCGATCGACCACGACGGCTTCAGTTGCGAGCGTGAGATGCGTTCACCGACCTTCACGTCGGTGAAGGCCACCTGCTCCAGCACGTCGCGCTTGTCGCCCAGCGTCTGTGCCTTGAGCAGCAGCCCGGTCAGGCGCTCCGCGCACAACCGGTAGCCGTAGCGCAGCGCATCGCGCGGCCTGAGCAGCAGGATCTGGCATTCGACGCCGGCCACGCGTTCGATCGTGCCGGTCTTCAATTCGTAGCGCGCGAGGATCGCCTCGGGCGTGGCGCCGATCAGCCCCGGGAACGGCTCGTCGCTGGTGCGGTGCTCGATCACGATGCGGCGCGCCTCCGGGATCAGGCACTGCACTTCATCGTTGTCCTGCGTGCGCAGCCGGATGAACTCGCGCGGCTTGCCGTCCAGTGTCTGAAGGCGCTCGTGCGAATTGGTGCCGTCGAACAGATGCAGGATGCGCGACGTGCGCATCTCGGCGCCGGACTGGTAGACGATCGTGCCGCTGTAGTTGACGCGGGTGGCAGCCTGCTGGATTGCCTGCACCCACTCGAGCGGCGTACGGGCCGGCGGCTCGGCGGCCGCCGGTGTCGGGCGCTCCTGCGCCATGACAGATGCGCCCAGCCCAGTCGCGACGGCAAGCAGCCACGCCATCGGCGCACTGCGACGCTCCGCCCTTCGCGGTCTGGCCAGGAACTGCAACGTCACCGTCCTTCGGATTGTTCGACCGCGGTGCGCAGATACGGCGTGGCCCGCGGCAGGGCCGCTCCGCCGATCAGTTCGCGGTGCGCGACGAGGTAGGCGTCGAGCGGGCGCAGGCGCTGCGCGGTGGCGACGGTGCGGCGTGCGTCGGGATCCGACATCGCGGCGCCTTCCGCCGCGGCGGCCGCGGTCGGCGTCGCGGGCTCTGGCTGCGCGAGCGCGACCGGTGCGGCCGGCGCCGGCGCCTCGGTGCGCAGCAGCGGCATCGCGACGAAGCTGATCACCGCCACCGACGCCGCCACGGCCATGGCCGGCATCCCATAGCGGCGCAGGGTCGAGCGATGTTTCAGGTTGCGCGGTGCCAGGATCGCCGGTTCCTGTTCGATGCGTGCCCAGACACGCTGGCAGAAGTCAGCCGAATGCGTGGCCGCGACTTCCGACGATCGCAGCGCATCACCGACCGCGTGATAGGCGATCCACTGGGCGCGCAGCGGCTCGTCGCGGCACAGCGCGGTGATCAGTTCGCCCGCAGCGTGCGCGTCGAGTTCGCCATCGACGAGGCTGGACAAAGACTCGAGGCGCGGGTCCGCCGCGCTGCTGGCCGCGGCAGGCGGGATAGACGAGGATGGGTCGGGGCGGTTCATCACCAGCGCTTGTCCTTGTTCGTGTTCAGTACCGGCCGCAGTTCCTCGGCGATTGCATCGCGCGCCCGAAAGATACGCGAACGGACGGTACCGATTGGACAGTTCATGGTCTCGGCGATTTCCTCGTAGCTGAGCCCTTCCAGCTCCCGCAGCACGATCGCCGTCTTCAGGTCTTCCGGAAGCCGTTCGATCGCGCGGTTCACGGCGTCGGCGACCTGCCGGGTCAGCAGCATCGCGTCGGGCGTGTTCAGGTCTCTCAGATGCTCGCCGTCGTCAAAAGTTTCCGCATCTTCGATATCCGCTTCGGTCGAGGTGGGCGCGCGCCGGCCCTGGGATACCAGCCAGTTCTTGGCGGTATTGATCGCGATGCGGTACAGCCACGTGTAAAAGGCGCTTTCACCCCGGAAATTGGGCAATGCGCGATAGGCCTTGATGAAGGCCTCCTGCGCAACGTCCTCGACCTCCGCAGCGTCGCGGATCAGCCGCGACAGCAGCCGGAAGATCTTGCGCTGATACTTGGCGACCAGCAGGTCGAAGGCGGCCTTGTCGCCGCGCTGCACACGTTCCACCAGCTTCTGGTCGATGTCGCGGTCGGACACGGTCAGCTCGATTGGACGGTGGAGGATGGTGTGGACACGGGCGCGGCATCGTGTGCCGGTCTCGCCCACCGCACGCAGGCGTGCAGCCTGCGGAAGGCTTCAGCCGGCAGCGAGTCGGGCCAGACCGGCGCTCGCAGCGCGCCGCACTGCAAGGTTATCAGCCATGGCGCGGCAAACCGGCATTGCGCCAGCGGTGCTCCGCCGCCGTCGGACCCGTCCGCCACGGGGTCCGTGGCACGCAACCAGGGCTGGCCGTTGGCGTCGATGGCGACTTCGAGTCGCGCCGCCGGAAGGCGCGCGCGCAGCCGCCGGGCACTGAAGACGGCGACCGCCGCGCTGGCCACGACAGCCGCCCAGACCTGCATGGGATGGCGCGGGTCTCCGAACAGCGCCGCCGCGGTGAGCACGCAGGTGACGAGCAGCGTGATGGCCAGCGCGATCAGCCGCAACGTCTGTTCCCGCACCGATGGACGCACCTCCGTCCAGGCGAGTATCACCCGGCGCTAGTGCTTCTTGAAGACCAGTGTCCCGTTGGTGCCGCCGAAGCCGAAGGAGTTCTTCAGCGCGACATCGATCTTCAACGGCCGCGCTTCGTTCGCGCAGTAGTCGAGATCGCACTCCGGATCCTGGTTGTCGATGTTGATGGTGGGCGGCGAGACCTGGTTGTGCACGGCCAGCACGGTGAATACCGACTCGATGCCGCCGGCGCCGCCCAGCAGGTGGCCGGTCATCGACTTGGTCGAGTTGACCACGATCGATTTCGCGTGCTCGCCCAGTGCGGCCTTGATGGCCTTGGTCTCGTTGATGTCGCCGAGCGGCGTCGAGGTGCCGTGCGCGTTCAGGTACGCGACCTCCCCTGCATTGATGCCGGCATTGCGCAGCGCGGACTGCATGCAGCGGCGCGGGCCGTCCATGTCGGGGGCGGTCATGTGGTACGCGTCCGCGCTCATGCCGTAGCCGACCAGTTCGCAATAGATGCGCGCGCCGCGGCGCTTCGCATGCTCGTACTCTTCCAGGACCAGGATGCCCGACCCTTCGGCGAGCACGAAGCCGTCGCGGTCGCGGTCCCACGGGCGGCTGGCACGCGTGGGCTCGTCGTTGCGCGTCGACATCGCCTTCATGCTGTCGAAGCCGCCGACGCCCAGCGGGCAGATCGACGCTTCCGCGCCGCCGGCGATCATCACGTCGGCGTCGCCGTACTCGATGAGGCGCCCGGCTTCGCCGATGCAGTGCAGGCCCGTGGTGCAGGCGGTGACGATGGCGAGGTTCGGGCCGCGCAGTCCGTAGCGGATCGACACCGTGCCGGCGATCATGTTGATGATCGAACCGGGCACGAAGAACGGCGACACGCGCCGGAATCCGCGTTCGAGGAACTGCGAGTGGTTCTCTTCGATGGTCGGCAGGCCGCCGATGCCCGAGCCGATCACTGCGCCGATGCGGTCGCGGTTGGCGTCGGTGACTTCGATGCCGCTGTCGCGCAGCGCTTCTGCCGACGCGGCCACGCCGTAGTGGATGAAGGTATCGAGGTGGCGGGCTTCCTTGGCCGACATCACGGTCGTGACGTCGAAGCCCTTCACTTCACCCGCGATGCGGCAGTTCAGGCCGGCGGTGTCGAAGCGCGTGATCGGCCCGATGCCCGAACGACCCGCGACCACCGCGTCCCACGCGGTGGCCACGTCGTTGCCGACCGGGCAGACAGCCCCGAGTCCGGTGACGACGACACGCCGCTTGCCCGCCATCGGGTTGCTGTAGGCGTAGCCTGCGCGGGCCTAGGCCTTCTTCAGGTGCGTTGTGATGTAGTCGATGGCCTGCTGCACGGTGCGGATCTTCTCGGCCTCTTCATCCGGGATCTCGCACTCGAATTCGTCTTCCAGCGCCATGACCAGTTCGACGGTGTCGAGCGAGTCGGCACCGAGGTCCTCGACGAACGACGACTCGACCTTGATGTCGGCCTCGTTGACGCCCAGCTGCTCGGCGACGATCTTCTTGACGCGTTGTTCGATGTTTTCCATTCACTCCTCCAGCCTGTGGTCGTGTGCTCGTTTATGTGCGCGCAGCCGACGAAAAAAAGCGCGCGGATTCTAACAGAGGCATGTCCGGCAAAAGGTTCGTCAAAGGTGCCGTCAGCCCCCGCCGTCAACCCCTGCGCTCAGCCCATGTACATGCCGCCATTGACGTGCAACGTCGCGCCCGTGATGTAGGACGCCGCCGACGACGCGAGGAACACGACGGCGGCGCCGATATCCTCGGCCTGTCCCAGGCGGCCGAGCGGGATCTGCGCGAGCAGCCCCTGCGTCTGCTGTTCGTTGAGCGCACGCGTCATGTCGGTGTCGATGAAGCCGGGAGCGATGCAGTTCACGGTGATGCCGCGGCTGCCCACTTCGCGCGCCAGCGCGCGCGTCAACCCTGCCACGCCGGCCTTGGCGGCCGCGTAGTTGGCCTGGCCCGCGTTGCCGCTGGCGCCGACCACCGACGTGATGCTGATGATGCGGCCGTGCTTGGCCTTCATCATGCCGCGCAGCACGCCGCGCGACAGGCGGAACACGCCCGACAGGTTGGTGTCGAGCACCGCGCTCCAGTCGTCGTCCTTCATCCGCATGGCCAGCGTGTCGCGCGTGATGCCGGCGTTGTTCACCAGGATCGAGAGCTTGCCGTGCTCCTTCGCGACGGCGTCGATCAGCGCGTCGCCGGCGGCGGCATCGCGCACGTCGTAGACGGCGCCTCGCCCTGGCGCGCCGAGCTCGCGCAGACGGTCATCGATGCCCTGCGCGCCGGCCTCGCTGGTCGCGGTACCGATGACGACGGCGCCGGCGCGCGCGAGCTGGTCGGCAATGGCGCGGCCGATGCCGCGCGAAGCGCCGGTCACCAGCGCGACTTCACCGGCGAGGCACTGCGGCTGGAACACGTTGTTCATGATGGTTCGACCTCGAGCGCTGCCATGGCGGCAGGGATGCTCGCCGCGTCGTTGATCGCGATGCTCCGCAGGTCGGGGGCGATGCGCTTCGTCAGCCCCGCCAGCACCTTGCCGGGACCGCACTCGACCACATGCGTCACGCCCTGCGCGGCCAGCGACTGCACGATCTCGACCCAGCGCACCGGGCCGGCCGCCTGGCGGGCCAGCGCATCCTTGATGCGTGCGGGCTTCGTCTCGATCGCGACATCGACGTTGTTCAGCACCGGCACGATCGGCTCGGCGATCTCCACCCCCGCCAGGTACTCGCGCAGCTTAGCGGCCGCCGGCTGCATCAGCGACGAATGAAACGGCGCCGACACCGGCAGCGGCAGTGCGCGCTTGGCGCCCAGCGCCTTGGCTGCTGCGCATGCGCGCTCGACCGCCGCCTTGTGGCCGGCAATGACCACCTGCGCGGGCGCGTTGAAGTTGACGGCCTCGACGACTTCGCCGGCGTGGCCGTCGAGCGCCTGCGCACAGGCCTTGCGCACGTCGTCATCGGACAGTCCGAGGATCGCCGCCATTGCGCCGGTGCCGACGGGCACGGCTTCCTGCATTGCACCCGCGCGGAAGCGCACCAGCTTCACCGCGTCTTCCAGCTGCAGTGCGGCCGCCGCGGTCAGTGCCGTGTATTCGCCGAGGCTGTGGCCCGCGACGACTTCGGGAACGAGGCCGCCCTGCGAGCGCCATGCGGCGTAGATCGCGATGCCGGCGGCCAGCATCGCCGGCTGCGTGTTGACCGTCAGGTTCAGCGCGTCGCCGTCGTTCGCGATCAACGCGCGCAGGTCCTGGCCGAGCGCGTCGGCAGCCTGTTCGAGCACGGCATCGACCGCGACGTTGCCGGCGAAGCTGTCGAGCATGCCGGCAGCCTGAGAGCCCTGCCCCGGAAAAACGAATGCGACCTTGGTCACCATTTGAGCACCATCGATCCCCATGTGAAGCCGCCCCCGACCCCCTGCAGCAGCAGATGCTGCCCGCTGCGGATGCGGCCGTCACGCACCGCCACGTCGAGCGCCAGCGGCACCGATGCGGCCGAGGTGTTGCCATGCCGGTCGACGGTGACGATGACCTTGTCCTCCGGAACGCCGAGCCGCTTTGCGATCGCGTTCATGATGCGGATATTCGCCTGGTGCGGAATCAGCCAGTCCAGCTGTTCGGCCGCCAGCCCGACGGACTGCAGCACGTTCTGCGCCGACGCGCCGAGCCGCGCCACCGCGATCTTGAACACGGCCTGCCCGTCCATGGTCAGGAAGGGATGGCCTTCGACCACGCCGCGGCTGACGCGGCCGGCGGTGCACAGGATGCCGGCCTGGCTGCCGTCGGCCTGCAGTTCGATGGCGAGCAGCCCAGGCGAAGCGACCGCGTCGAGCACCACGGCGCCCGCGCCGTCGCCGAACAGCACGCAGGTGCCACGATCGTTCCAGTCGAGGATGCGCGAGAAGGTCTCGGCGCCGATGACCAGCGCGCGCCGATGCCGTCCGCCCGCCAGCATCGATTCGGCCACACCCAGCGCGTAGACGAAGCCGCTGCAGACCGCCTGCACGTCGAAGGCTGCGCAGCCGGGATGCCCCAGCGCTGCCTGCACCATGCAGGCAGCGCTCGGAAAGATCTGGTCGGGTGTCGATGTCGCGACGATGATCAGGTCGACGCTGTCGAGCGGCACGCCGGCCATGTCGAGCGCCGCCTGCGCGGCGCGCGTGCCGAGCAGCGTGGTCGTTTCCTGTGGGCTGGCGATGTAGCGCTGGCGAATGCCGGTGCGCGCGACGATCCATTCGTCCGACGTCTCGACGCCGCGCCGCGCGAGCTCGGCCGCGAGTTCATCGTTGGAGACCGCGCGCTCGGGCAATGCCGAGCCCGTGCCGATGATGCGCGCGTACTGCTTCATCGCCGCGTTCAGGAGGACTGCTCGACCGCCGGAGAAGTCGACTTCGAGCGCTCGAGCTGGGCGACGAAGGGCTGCATCGCCGCGATGGTACGGTCAAGCAGCCGGTGGCGGGCTTCCTCGAAGCCGCGATTCAGCGCGCTCTGGAAACCGAGCACGTCGGCCGAACCGTGGCTCTTCAGCACCAGCCCGCGCAGCCCGAGCAGGCTCGCGCCGTTGTAGCGGCGCGGGTCCATGCGTACCCGGAAGCGCTTGAGCACCGGAAAGGCGCCTGCGCCCGTGAGCTTGGTCAGCCAGTTGCGCGAGAACTCCTCGCGCACCACGTCGACCAGCATCTGTGCCAGGCCCTCCGACGTCTTCAGCGCGACGTTGCCGACAAAGCCGTCGCAGACCACGACGTCGGTCGTGCCCTTGTAGATGTCGTTGCCTTCGACGTTGCCGTGGAAATTGAGCGGGCTGGCGCGCAGCAGCTCGGCCGCCTGCTTCACCACGTCGTTGCCCTTGATCACTTCCTCGCCGATGTTGAGCAGGCCCACGGTGGGCCGCTCCTTCTCTTCGAGGGCGGCGACGAGAGCCGAGCCCAGCACCGCGAACTGCAGCAGATGCTCGGCCGTGCAGTCGACGTTGGCGCCCAGGTCGAGCATCGTGGTCGTGCCGCGCCCGCGGTTCGGCAGCACACCGGCAATCGCGGGCCGGTCGATGCCGTCGAGCGTCTTCAGCACGAAGCGTGCAATGGCCATCAGTGCGCCGGTATTGCCGGCGCTGACCACGACGTCGGCCTGCCCTTCCTTGACCAGGTTGATCGCCACGCGCATCGACGAGTCGCGCTTGCCGCGCAGAGCGCTCGCCACCGGCTCGTCCATTGCGACGACCTCGGATGCAGGCACGACCTCGATGCCGGCGCCGGCGCGACCAAGCGCCTTCTCGATCGGCGCGGGCTGGCCGACCAGCAGCAGCTTCGCTTGCGGCTGCTGTTCTCGGAAGGCGAGCGCGGCGGGCAGCGTCACGGCGAGACCGTGATCGCCGCCCATGCAGTCGATCGCGACGCGGACGGTCATCTTGGGAAGGGGACGGAGCGGTCGCGCATCAGCCTGCCGCCGCGGCGTTCAGCGGGCAGCAGGATGCATCGAAACGGGACCGAACCAAGTGAGGGCAGCGAAGACGCTGGCGTGGCAGACGTCAGCCTTACTCGTCGTTCTTGGTCTGCTTACTCGTCGTTCTTGGTCTGCAGGACCTTCTTGCCGCGATACACACCGGTCGGGCTGATGTGGTGACGGCGGTGCACTTCGCCGGTCGTCGGCTCGATTGCGGTGGGCGGATTGGTGAGGAAGTCGTGCGCGCGGTGGTTGCCACGCTTCGACGACGACTTCTTGTTCTGCTGGACGGCCATGGCCTAACCCCACGGAAAGAAACCGGAAATTGTACCCGACGACGGGCCGGAGGCCTAGTTCGGCTTGCTGCCGGGCCGGATTGCCGCCAGCACCGAAAACGGGTTGGGACGCACGTTGGCGGCCTCCTCTGCGGCAGCGACGGCACCCAGCGGTGCTGCCGGCCGGCAGTGTGGATCGCCGTCCGCGTGGCGCGGCACCAGCGGCAGCGACAGGATCGCCTCGTCCTCGATCCACGGCACCAGATCCATGCGCGGCGAACCGACGATGACATCGATCTCGTCGTCGTCGTCCGGCGTGGTGCCCAGCTCGTCCTCATCGGCGACGAAACGGAAGCGGGCGTCGCGGTCGAGCGCCACGTCGACGCGTCCACCGCAGCGCTGGCACTCCATCGGCAGCGTGGCGCACAGATGCATGGCCGCGCCGGGCCGGCCGCGATCGTCGACTTCGCCATCGACGGCATAGGCCAGCTCGCCGTCGCTGGCCAGCAGCGACGCCGCCAGCCGGGGCATGTCCGCGAAGGGCAGCACGCCGGCGAGCGAAGCCCGCTCCCGCGCCAGCGCGAAGACGTCGGCCTGCAGTGATCGGGTACGTGTCATGTCGGGCATACCGGAGGAAAAGCGGCGCGCGCCGCTACACTCGCGCGCCATGTCCGCTCGCATCGTACTCGCGTCCACCTCGCGCTATCGGCGTGAACTGCTGCAGCGGTTGCACCTGCCCTTCGACGTGCAGGCGCCGCAGGTGGACGAGATGCCGCTGCCCGGCGAAGCGCCGCACGACACGGCCCTGAGGCTCGCCGCGGCCAAGGCGCGCGACGTGTGGGCGCGATCGCCCGGCGCGATCGTCATCGGTTCCGACCAGGTGGCCGAAGTCGACGGCGAGATCCTGAACAAGCCGATGGAGCACGACATCGCACTGGCCCAGCTGCAGCGGCTGCAGGGTCGCGAAGCGCGGTTCCATACCGCGCTGGCCGTCGCCGGCCCGCAGCCCGGCGATCTGCAGATCGACTGCATCCCGACCGTCGTGCGCTTCCGCGCGCTGCCCACGTCCGCGCTCGATGCCTATCTGCGCGCCGACGAGCCCTATGACTGCGCCGGTGCGGCGAAGATCGAATCGCTCGGCATCGCGCTGGTCGAGCGCGTGCAGTCCGACGACCCGACGGCACTGATCGGCCTGCCGCTGGTCCGGCTGACCACGATGCTGGCGCAGGCGGGCGTCGACGTCCTGGGCGCAACGCGGTGACGGGCACGCTGATCCTGCTGCCCTGCCCCATCGCCGACGACACGGTTGCGTCCGCGTTGCCGCCCGAGGTGATCGACGTGGCGCGCACGGTCGATTAATTACTCGTCGAGAACGCGAAGTCCGCGCGCGCCTTCCTCAAGTCGATTGGCCATCCGACGCTGCTGCGCGAACTGCAGATCGAAGAGATCGGGCACGAGCCCGATACGGACTCGATCGCCCGCTGGCTCGCGCCCGTGCAAGCCGGCCGGAGTGCCGCATTGCTGTCGGAGGCCGGCTGTCCCGCTGTCGCGGACCCCGGTGCGACACTGGTCGCCGCTGCGCATCGGACGGGCCTGCGCGTGCGGCCGCTGGTCGGACCTTCATCATTGCTGCTGGCGCTGATGGCCAGCGGCGGCAATGGCCAGCACTTCCGCTTTAACGGCTACCTGCCGGTGCCGGCCGCCGAACGCGCACGGCGACTGCAGGCGCTGGAGCGCGACGCGCGCAGCGGCGAGACGCAGCTCTTCATCGAAACGCCGTATCGCGGGCGCGCGCTGTTCGACGCGATCCTCGCCGTGTGTGCGCCCGACACGCGCCTGTCGGTCGCCGTCGAGCTGACCGCACCGGACGAGTACGTCCGCACGCTCGCCATCGCGGAGTGGCGCAC
>JBGAIO010000060.1:10868-16271 GCA_044225415.1 Burkholderiaceae bacterium
GGCGGCCGGCGGTGTTCTCACTCCTGCGCTGACGGCTGCGTCGCCGCCGGCGGCGTTGCCGGTGCGATCACCGGCCATGGGCGCGCCTCCGCGTCCGGCTGCCAGTAGACGGTGCCGTCGCGCTCGACGATCGTCAGCGGTCGCAGGTTGCCGCGTCCCGCGCACGGGCCGCCCTGGCATGCGCCGCTCGCCGGGTCGTAGATCGCGCCATGCGTGGCGCAGACGAGGAATTCGCCGGCCGGCTCGTAGAACTCGCCCGGCGCCCAGTCCAGTTCCATCGCGATATGCGCGCAGCGATTGAGATAGCCGACGGCAACGTCGGCATGCCGCACCACGAAGGCCGGCGCCTTCTCGCTGCGGAACTGCAGGTCGAAGCGCACACCGCGCCGGCCGTTGACCAGCGCCGTCGATGCGCAGACAGGAATCAGAAGAGCCTCCGGGCTTCGCCCTGCGGCGTCGCTTGCTTGGGGCGGCCCGGCGCTTCGCGGAGCCTCCGGGCTTCGCCCTGCGGCGCGAGCTTGCCTGGGACGGCCCGGCGCTTCGCTCATCGCTTCATCAGCCATGCTTGCAGTTCCGACACGGAGGCGGCGAGCGCGACTGGCGCACAGCCTTCCAGTTGCGAGCGCGGGTGTGCGCCGTAGGTCACACCGATGCCGGCCACGCGAGCGGCCTGCGCCATCGTCAGGTCATGGGTCGTGTCGCCGATCATCACGGTGCGGTCCGGTGCGATGTCCAGTTCGTCGGCAAGTTCCAGCAGCATGGCCGGATGCGGCTTCGGATGCGTCTCGTCGGCGCAGCGCGAAGCAGAGAAGAACATGCCGAGGCCGGTCGCCGCGAAGGCGCGGTCCAGGCCGCGGCGGCTCTTGCCGGTAGCCACGGCGAGCGTCGCGCCGCTCTCAGCCAGTGCGACCAGCAGCGCGCGGATGCCGTCGAACAGCACGATGTCGGATTCGATCGACAGGTAGTGATGCCGGTAGCGCAGGCTGAATTCCTCGGCGCGCTGCGCCGGCAGGTCCGGCACCGCGGTGGCCAGCGCGTCGGCCAGCCCCAGCCCGATCACGTGGCTGGCCTGCTCGAGCGTCGGCACCGTGAGAGCAAGATCGATCGCGGCCCTGCGGATGCACTGCGCGATCATCGTCGTCGAGTCGACGATCGTGCCGTCCCAGTCGAACACGACCAGGTCGTAGCGCCGCGCGCCGGATGTGGATGAAGATGGGTCAGACATTCGTCTTGTTCGTCGGGCGAGCCAGTGCGCGCAGCAGTGCTTCGCAGTCGTCGGGCAGCGCGGCCCGCAGCGCCAGCGGCTCACCGGTGACGGGATGCGCCAGCGTGGTCGCCGCCGAGTGCAGGAACATCCGGTCGAAGCGCGGCAGCCCCGCGTTGCGCGTGCCGCGCGCCAGGCTGCGGTTCAGTTCGAAGTCGCCGTACTTGTCGTCGCCGACGATCGGAAATCCCAGATGAGCGAGATGCACGCGGATCTGATGTGTGCGCCCGGTCTTCAGTTCCGCTTCCAGCAGCGAAAGGTCGCCGTAACGCTGCTTCAGCGTGAAGATCGTATGCGACGCCATGCCCTCCGCGTCGACCGCGACGCGCCGCTCGCCCTGCGGATTGACGTAGCGCGTCAGCGACAGCCGCACATGCTGTCGGTCGTTGACCCAGTCGCCGGCCACCAGCACGAGATAGCGCTTGTCGACCAGACCTTCTCGCAGTTGCTCATGCAGCGACAGCAGCGCGCGGCGCGACTTGGCGAGCAGCAGGATGCCCGAGGTCTCGCGGTCCAGGCGATGGGCCAGTTCCAGGAAGGTCTGCTTCGGCCGCGCTGCACGCACCCGCTCGATGACGCCGTGCGCCACGCCACTGCCGCCGTGCGCCGCCACGCCGGCGGGCTTGTCGATCACCAGCAGGTCGGCATCCTCGTAGAGGATCGGCGGGGCCAGCGGCGGAGCCGGGCCGGCGGGCACGGATTCATTGGCGCGCGCCGTGCGCAGCGGCGGCACCCGCACATCGTCCCCGGGCTGCAGCCGGTAGTCGGCGTCCACGCGGCCGCGGTTCACCCGCACCTCGCCGCTGCGGACGATGCGGTAGACGTGGCTCTTCGGCACGCCGCGCGCCATGCCGATCAGGAAGTTGTCGAGGCGCTGGCCGGCGTTGTCGGGCCCCACCGTCAGGTGCGTGACCCGGTCGGCGGCGGGGCCATCCACGGCTTTTCCCGGCTTTACGGTTTTACGGGCAGCCGTCATCTTGCATATACTTGAGCGGGCGAGGTTTTTTTCGGATCCGTCGGCAGGCTGTACCGCCGCGGGTCCGGGTCCGCGAATCCGGTGAGTGGTGGATGTCGGGCGATCAGCCGGCGACCGCCGCGGACCATCGGGACGCCGGCTTCCGAATCTCGCATCAGCGAGGAGTGTAGTCGCCCCTGCGCAGCGTTTCGCTGCCTCGTCGTGCTGCACTCCAAGCATGAATGAAATGCGCGCGCAGGTTTGAGGCGAGATTCGCCTTTGACTGTTTCTACCCAGCGATGCCGCCCCGGCTGGACGGGCGGCTGCGGCCGAACGCCGCGCTGCGGACGGCCCGCGAGTCGGGCCGCGCCGTAACTGAACGAGTCGGGCGCAGCCTGCTGCGCCGGCCAGGTAGAACGCGAAGATCAGTCAGCCTTTTGCAACGAGGACCGCCGTGTTTGCTCCGCCCCTGACCCCCTCCCGCTCCGCGACCTGTCGCGGCGTCGGCCGGTCTGCGCGCGGATGCGTGACCGGCGCCTTGCTTCCGCGGCATGGCACGGTTGCGCATCCCGCGCGGCGTGCCGTTCCCGCGACCTGACCTTCACGCCCTTCCCGACCGTTCGTTCCGGCACCTGAAGCGCCCGCAGACGGCGCAGGGAGTGCTGAATGAAACGCATGTTGTTCAATGCCACGCATGCCGAAGAGCTGCGCGTGGCCATCGTCGACGGCCAGAAGCTGATCGACATCGACATCGAGACCGCCGGCCGCGAGCAGCGCAAGTCGAACATCTACAAGGGCGTGATCACGCGCGTCGAGCCGAGCCTCGAAGCCTGCTTCGTCGACTACGGCGAGGAGCGCCACGGTTTCCTGCCGTTCAAGGAAGTCTCCAAGACCTACTTCCGGGAAGGCGTCGACGCGCGCAGCGCCACCATCAAGGAAGCCCTGCGCGACGGCCAGGAACTGCTGGTGCAGGTGGAGAAGGAGGAGCGCGGCAACAAGGGCGCGGCGCTGACCACCTTCATCTCGCTGGCCGGCCGCTACCTGGTGCTGATGCCCAACAACCCGCGCGGCGGCGGCGTGTCACGCCGCATCGAAGGCGAGGACCGCCAGGAACTGCGCGACACGATGGACCAGCTCGAGCTGCCGTCGGGCATGTCGATCATCGCGCGCACCGCCGGCATCGGCCGCAACGCCGACGAACTGCAGTGGGACCTCAACTACCTGCTGAAGCTCTGGAGCGCCATCGACAGCGCTTCGAAGCCGCAGTACGAACTGTCGGTCGACGATCCCGAGCACCCCGGCAAGAAGACGACGAGCTACGTCGACAGCGCCAACGGTCCTGACGGCCAGCGCCTGAAGCGCGCCAACCCGCCGCCGTTCCTGATCGTCGAGGAATCCAACCTCGTCATCCGCGCGATCCGCGACTACTTCCATCCGGAAATCGGCGAGATCCTGGTCGACACCGACGACATCTACGAACAGGCGCGCCAGTTCATGGCGCACGTGATGCCCGACAACGTCGCCCGCGTGAAGCGCTACCGCGACGACGTGCCGCTGTTCTCGCGCTTCCAGATCGAGCACCAGATCGAGACCGCGTACGCGCGCACCAGTACCGCTGCCGTCCGGCGGCGCGATCGTGGTCGACCACACCGAGGCGTTGGTCGCCATCGACGACGTCAACTCGGCGCGCGCCACCAAGGGCTCGGCGATCGAGGAAACAGCCACGCGCACCAACCTCGAGGCTGCCGATGAAGTCGCGCGCCAGCTGCGGCGCTGCGACCTGGGCGGGCTGATCGTCATCGACTTCATCGACATGGAGGAGTCGCGCAACCAGAAGGCGGTCGAGAGCCGGCGCAAGGACGCGCTGCATTACACCGTCCGCGCCCGCGTGCAGATGGGCAAGATCTCGCGCTTCGGGCTGATGGAGCTGTCGCGCCAGCGGCTGCGCCCGGCGCTGAACGAAGGCAGCCACGTCACCTGCCCGCGCTGCAACGGCGTCGGCGTGATCCGCGACACCGAGAGCTCGGCGCTGCACATCCTGCGCATCCTGCAGGAAGAGGCCATGAAGGAAAGCACCGCCGCAGTGCACGCACAGGTGCCGGTGGAAGTAAGCGGCTTTCCTGCTCAACGAGAAGCGCGGCGACATTGCGAAGCTGGAAGCGCGCCTGCGCGTGACCATCATGCTGATCCGAACGAAGTACCCTCCAGCCGCACTACCACGTCGAGCGGCTGCGCCACGACGACCCGCGCCTCGACGAACTGAAGACGAGTTTCGAACGCGCCGCCGATTTCGCGCCGGCCACCGACACGCCGTACCTCCAGGGCAAGGGCGAGGAAGAGCGCGCGCGGCCGAAACAGGAAGCGGTGGTCAAGGGCATCGTGCCCGAAACCCCCGCGCCCATTGCGACGGCGCCGGTGCCGGTCGAAGTGCGGCCGGCCGCGGTCGCTGCGGCTCCGCAGCCCGTTCAGCGCGGACTCTGGGGCCGCATCGTGGCGTTCTTCGGCGGCGAGCCTGCGGCGGCGGAAGCAGCGCCTGCCCTGCCCGCGCCGGTCGCCGCGGCGACGCGTCCCGCGCGCGATGGCAGCGGCCGCGGCGAGCGCCGCCGTGGCGAGCGCGAGCGCCGCGAACATCGACGCGATGGTCGTCGCGATGAAGGCCGCGACGGTGCCCGTGATGGATCGAGGGATGGATCACGCGACGGCGCGCAGGACGCGCGTGGCAACAAGGAAGCGCGCGACGGCGGCAGGGACGGAGGCCGTCGCGGCGAGCGCAAGGATCGTCGCGATCGGCGCGATGAACGTGGCGAACGCGGCGAGCGCACGGAACAGGCCGCCACTGATGCGACCGCTTCCGCGCGCACCGAGCGGGACGGTGCGCCTCAGGATCATCGCGGGCGCGGCGAAGGTCGCCGCCAGGGCCGGCGCGGCGAGCCGCGCGAGGCTGTCGCCGCGACCGCCGAGCCGACTGGCGCCACTGAGGCCGCTGAAGCCGCCCTGCCGCTGACGACGGCGCTGGTCGAATCCGCCGTGGCCGACGTTGCCGCAGCACCTGCCGCATCGCTCGTGTCGCCCGACGTCGGAGCGGAGGCGTCCGACGAGCGTCGCGGCCGTCGTCGCCGCCGGCGCCGTGGTCGCGGCGGTCGTGGCGAGGAAGGTGGAACGACCGAGAGCGCGGAAGTGGACA
>JBGAIO010000061.1:0-15846 GCA_044225415.1 Burkholderiaceae bacterium
TTGACCGGCGGATTGACCTCCGCCTCGGTCTTGGTGGGGGTTCCATGCACATCATATACCGGCGTGGTCTGCGAGAAGCTTGCATGGGCGCCCTTCGCGGCCGCGTGCCTGTGCCCTTCCACCAGCGTCGCTTCGCGCGGCCCCTGGCGGTTCCAGAAGATGTGCGGCATGCCGATGTTCGGATAGGCGATGTTGTTCCAGCCGGTGGCCGTGCTGTTGTCGCGGTAGTAGCCGCGCAGCAGCGTGTACAGGTAGTCGGTGCCGGCGTACTCGAACGACGTGCGCGCGCGCGTGATCACCGACAGGTCCGGCGGCGTCTTGCCCAGCCACGCCTTGGCGTCGGCGGGACGCATGGCGATCCGCATCGGGTCGCCGATCTTGGCATCGCCGAAGATCAGGTAGTCCTTGATCTGACGCGGCTCGAGGCCGATCTGCTCGAGGCGGTTCCAGCGCACGAGGTTCGCGCTGTGGCAGCCCAGGCAATAGTTTGCGAACAGCCGCGCACCGTTCTGCAGCGACACCAGGTCGCGCGCGCGTTCGGCGGGCCACGGCTCGATCGGCACGTGCGCGCCGGCGGCCAGTGCGCTGCCGGCGCTGAGCGCCAGCGCTGCGGTGGCCAGCAGTCGGATAACAGTGTTCTTCATGCGATGTCCCGTGTCCATGGCTAGTGCGGCTTGAACGTGACGCGGTCGGGCACCGGCTTGAACGTGCCCATGCGGCTCCACCACGGCATCAGCGCGAAGAACGCGAAGTAGATGATCGTGCCGACCATCGACGTGTACTGGCCGGCCACCGACGGCGGCTGCGTGCCGAAGTAGCCGAGCACGACGAAGGCCACCACCCACACGATCAGCAGCCAGAAGTGCCAGCCCGGGCGATAGCGCATCGACTTCGCCGGCGACATGTCCAGCCACGGCAGCGGGATGAAGATCAGCACCGACACGCCCATCAGCACCACGCCCCAGAACTTGGGATCGAGCTTGACGCCGGGCACGACCATCAGCGCGATCAGCACCAGCGCGCCGCCGGCCACGAGGGCGCGAACCAGCGTGCTCTTCACCGTCATGATCAGCAGCGCCGCCATCGCCACCGTGCCGAAGGCCAGCACCGTCATGAACTGCTCGGTGGTGGCGCGCAGGATCGAATAGAACGGCGTGAAGTACCACACCGGCGCGATGTGCGCGGGGCCCTGGTACGGGTCGGCCGGGATGAAGTTGTTCCACTCCAGGAAGTAGCCGCCCATCTCGGGCGCGAAGAACACGACGGCGAAGAACAGCATCAGGAAGATCGCCAGCCAGAAGATGTCGTGCACCGTGTAGTACGGGTGGAACGGAATGCCGTCGATCGGACGCCCGTCCGCGCCGAGTTTCTTCTTGATCTCGATGCCGTCGGGATTGTTCGAGCCCACGTCGTGCAGCGCCAGCACGTGCGCGACCACCAGGCCGATCAGCACCAGCGGGATCGCGATGACGTGGAAGGCGAAGAAGCGGTTGAGCGTCGCATCGCCAACGACATAGTCGCCGCGCACCCACACCGACAGATCCGGCCCGATCAGCGGAATCGCGCCGAACAGGTTGATGATCACCTGCGCGCCCCAGTAGCTCATCTGCCCCCACGGCAGCAGGTAGCCGAAGAACGCCTCGCCCATCAGGCACAGGAAGATCAGGCAGCCGAAGATCCACACCAGCTCGCGCGGCGTGCGGTAGCTGCCGTACATCAGCCCGCGGAACATGTGCAGGTAGACGACGATGAAGAAGAACGACGCGCCCGTGGAGTGCATGTAGCGGATGAACCATCCGCCCGGCACGTCGCGCATGATGTATTCGACGGACGCGAAGGCGAGCGCCGCGTCCGGCTTGAAGTGCATCACCAGGAAGATGCCGGTGATGATCTGGATCGCGAGCACGGTGATCGCGAGGCCGCCGAAGATGTACCAGAAGTTGAAGTTCTTCGGCGCGTAGTACTCGGACAGGTGCTTCTTGTACTCCGCCATCGCGGTCGGCATGCGCTGGTCGAACCAGCCGGCGATGCCGCTGTAGGGCGTCTTGTATTCAGCCATGTGTTCCCCCGGTTCAGGCAGCGCGCGTCAGGCGGCCGAGTCGTCGCCGATCATGACGACGGTGTCCGACACGTACTTGTGCGGCGGCACGACCAGGTTGTCCGGCGCGGGCTTGTTCTTGAACACGCGACCGGCCAGGTCGAAGGTCGAACCATGGCAGGGGCACAGGAAGCCCTGGTCGGCGCCGAGCTGCGGGCTGGCGTTGGCGCCGAAGGGGCCGACCGGATTGCAGCCCAGGTGCGTGCAGATGCCGACGCAGACCAGGTACTCGGGCTTGCGCGAGCGGTATTCGTTGCGCGCGTATTCCGGCGTCGGGAACGCGGTGCGCTCGGACTTCGGATCGGCCACCTGCCCGTCGACCGCCTTGATCGCCGCCAGCATCTCGGGCGTACGGCGCAGCACCCACACGGGCACGCCACGCCACTCGACCGTCTTCATCTCGCCGGGCGCGAGTCCCGACACGTCGAATTCCACCGGCGCGCCGGCGGCCTTCGCGCGCTCCGACGGCGCAAACGACGATACGAAGGGCGCGGCCAGCGCCACGGCGCCCACGCCGCCGACGGCGGCGGCCACCGTGATGGCGGTGCGGCGCTCTTTATTGACGGATGGATCAACGGGTGCTGGCGGCTCTCCGCCGATGGGCGCGGCGGGAATCGAATGCGATGCGGACATGAAAGCCCCGAGAGGTTGGGAGGTGCCGGCGTGCTGACCTTGGTGGCGACCGTCTCACCAAGTGAAACCCGCCCGCACGGCAGCCGGCGATTCTACTGCATCGCGCAAGGGCGATTCCACTGCACGGGTCGGCAATCGGGCAACGCACCGGGCCGGACGTTAGACTGCGGGCTTACCCGCGGTTCCAGCGCCATCCCCTCAGTGTCCCCTTCTCACCTGGAGCGTCCATGAGTTTCCTGAAGGAGTTTCGCGAGTTCGCCGTCAAGGGCAACGTCATCGACCTCGCGGTCGGCGTGATCATCGGCGGCGCGTTCGGCCGCATCGTCGATTCGCTGGTCAAGGACGTGATCATGCCGGTGATCAACGCGGTCTTCGGCGGCGCGGTCGACTTCACCAACAAGTATGTGGTCCTGTCGGGCAACGTGCCGGCGGGCGCGTCGCTCGATGCCGCGCAGAAATCCGGTGTCGTGTTCGCCTGGGGCAGCTTCGTCACGGTGCTGATCAACTTCATCATCCTCGCCTTCGTCATCTTCTGGATGGTGAAGGCCGTGAACCGCGTGCGGTCGAGCCTCGATGCGGCCCCCGCTGCAACGCCGGAAGACGTCGTGCTGCTGCGCGAGATCCGCGACGAACTGAAGCGTCGCTAGGCGATCCCGCGCAACGAAGGCAACGAACGCAACGACAGGCGACGACGCGACGATGCTGCGCAGGCTCTGGCTGATGTTCGCGCAGGCCACCACGGTGGGCCTGGCTTTGCTGTTCGTCGTCTCGACGCTGCGACCCGAATGGCTGGCGCGACTGCCGGCATCCGCTCCGTCCGCGTCGACGGCTCCGGCGGTGCCGGTGCCCGAAGTGAAACAGGCCGCGCCGGCGCGCGATATCGCGCGCACGGCCAACACCAGCAGCTACGCCGCGGCGGTGACCTCCGCCGCGCCGGCGGTGGTGAACGTCTACACCACGCAGGAAGTCCGGCGCAGCGCGAAGAAGAACGTCGATCCGCTGTATCGATATTTCTTCGGGGACCCGCGCGGCGGACCCGAGCGGGTCGCGAGCCTCGGCTCCGGCGTGGTGGCAACGGCCGACGGCTACATCCTGACCAACAACCACGTGGTGCAGGCGGCCGACGAGATCGCGGTCGCGCTGCCGGACGGCCGCCAGTTCGCGGCGAAACTGGTGGGCGCGGATCCGGAGAGCGATCTGGCGGTGCTGAAGGTCGATGCCACGGGGCTGCCGGTGATCACCTTCGGCCACGACGACACGCTGAAGGTGGGCGACATCGTGCTGGCGATCGGCAATCCCTTCGACGTCGGCCAGACGGTGACGATGGGCATCGTGTCGGCGCTGGGCCGCACGAACCTCGGCATCAACACCTACGAGAACTTCATCCAGACCGACGCGGCCATCAACCAGGGCAACTCGGGCGGCGCGCTGATCGACTCGTCGGGACATCTGGTCGGCATCAACACGGCGATCTTCTCGCGCACCGGCGGATCGGTCGGCATCGGTTTCGCGATCCCGGCGACGCTGGTACGGCAGGTGATGAACGACCTGATCCGCACCGGCAAGGTGACGCGCGGCTACCTGGGCGTCGAGCCCGAGGACGTGACGCCGGAGGCAGCCGAACTGCTCAAGCTCACACGCACCGACGGCGTGCTGCTGAAGGGCGTGCAGCGCGCGAGCCCCGCCGGGCGCGCGGGGCTGGAGCCGGGCGACGTCATCGTCGCGATCAACGGCGAGAAGGTCTCCAACAGCCAGCGCATGCTGAACCAGATCGCTCAGTTGCCGCCGGGGTCGAACGCCAGCGTGCGCATCGTGCGCGCGGGGCGTGAGGTCGAGGTACCGGTGACGGTGGGGGAACGGCCAAGCCTGCGCAGGACGGAGTAGTTCGCTGGTCCGCGAAATTGGGCCCCGGCCTTCGCCGGGGCGACGGCCCTCTGCACCGTCATCCCGGCGAAGGCCGGGATCCAAGTTGAATTACTTCCCCTCTGCAATCCGGTCCCGCATCTGCCGCGCCTTCAGCCGCGCGACTTCGTCGCCGCTGCCGGCGGCCACGCTGTACCAGTAGAACGCGCGAAACAGATCGACAGCGACTCCGTTGCCGTGCTCGTACTGGCTGGCGATGATGTATGCGGCCCCCTGGTCGCCCTGATCGGCGGCGCGCTCGTACCAGTACGCGGCCTGCGCGTAGTCGAGCGGTGCGCCGCGGCCGATGAAGTACTGCGTGGCGAGGCTTACCTGCGCATCGCGATAGCCCTGCTCGGCGGCCTTGCGGAACCATGCGGTCGCTTCCGTCAGCGAGCGCGGCACGCCGTCGCCGTTCTCGTACAGCAGCGCCAGGCTGTACTGCGCGCGGGCGAAGCCGTTGTCGGCGGAGCGGCGCAGCCACATCAGGGCCGCCGTCGGATCGGGCGTGCCGCCTTCGCCTTCCGCCAGCATCACCGCCAGGTTGAACTGCGCGACGCGCAGGCCGCGTTCGGCCGCCTGCGCATAGAGCTCGCGCGCCCGTTTCAGCTCGCCGCGTTCGTAGGCGGCGAAGGCCTGCGCCAGTCGCGCATCGTCATCCGGAACGACGTCATGCTGCGCCAGCGCGGCCTGCACGGGCACCGTCCATGCGGGACAAGTCGCCAGCAGCGCCGCCGCCAGCAGCATGGCCGGCGGCGCGCGCATCAGCTGCCTTGCGGCGTCGCCGCTTCCGCGCCTTCCTTCGGCTTTTCGACGAAGCGCGCGAAGAAGATACCCAGCTCGTACAGCAGGCACAGCGGGATCGCCAGCAGCAGCTGCGACACCACGTCGGGCGGCGTGAAGATGGCTGCGATGATGAAGGCGCCGACGATGACGTAGGGCCGCGCCTTCTTCAGCGATTCCACACTGGCGATGCCGAAGCGCGCCAGCAGCACCACGACGATCGGCGTTTCGAAGGCCAGCCCGAACGCGAGGAACATGCCCATCACGAAGCTGAAGTACGCCTCGATGTCCGGCGTCACCGCCACCGAATGCGGCGCGAAGCTCGAGATGAAGCGGAACACGAAGCCGAACACGACGAAGTAGCAGTACGCCATGCCCAGCGCGAACATGAACATGCTGGTGGCGATCAGCGGCGCGGCGAGCTTCTTCTCGTGCTTGTACAGCCCCGGCGCGACGAAGGCCCATGCCTGCCACATCACGTACGGCAGCGCGATGATCAGCGCCGCGAACAGCGTCACCTTCAGCGGCACCATGAACGGCGTGATGACGCCGGTGGCCAGCAGCTTCGAACCCGCCGGCAGCGCGTTCATCATCGGCTGCGACAGCGCATCGAAGATCTGCGACATGAACGGCGTCAGGCACAGGAACACGATGACGATGGCCAGTGCCGCGCGCACCAGCCGCTGGCGCAGTTCGATCAGGTGCGTCAGGAAGCCCTGCTCCTGGCCGGGCTCGGCGGGGGTTTCGGTCTCGGTGGTCATCGCCGCAGGGGAGGCTCAGCGCCGGATGCGTGGACGGTTCATCCGTGCGCGCGGTGCGTACTTGCGATGCCGGCTGCGCGGGCTGTCGGTGGGCATCGCCATCTGGCGCTTCAACCGCGCGATCTCTTCGACCAGGTCATCGATGCTGGGACCGGGCTTGTAGCGCCGCACGAATCGGCGCGAGCTCCAGTCGTTGCTGTCTTCCCATACGCCGCCGGGATCCGACACCGCGCCGGCGTCCGACACGCTCGCCGTGCTGCCGTCGAGTCCCTGCGTCGCGCTCGACACCACCGAGCCGACGCCGGTCTCGATGCTCTTCACCTCGCTGGTGACCGCGGTCTCGAATTCGTGCGCCAGGCCCTTGGCCTGCTCCTGCAGCTTCTTCAGCTCCGCGAGTTCCATCTCGCGGTTGATGTCGTTCTTGACCTGGGAGACGTAGCGCTGCGCCTTGCCGGCCCACTCGCCGACCGTGCGCGCCACCTTGGGCAGCCGCTCGGGGCCCAGCACCACCAGCGCGACCGCGCCGATGATGGCCAGCTCGCCGAAGCTGAAATCGAACATGCGTAGCCGTCAGCAGTCAGGGATGCACCGCGCCCCGGCCACACAGGGCGCGGGCAGGCCGATGGCTCAGGACTTCTCCCGCGCCTTGACGTCGATGGTCTGGCCGGCCACCTGCTTGGTGTCCTCGACCGTCTTCGCGGCCTCTTCGGTGCCTTCCTTCATGCCTTCCTTGAAGCCCTTGATGGCTCCGCCCAGGTCCTTGCCGACGTTCTTCAGCTTCGCCGTGCCGAACACCAGGATGATGACCAGCAGAACGATCAGCCAATGCCAAATCGAGAAACCACCCATGACCTGCTCCTAAAGGCGCGTCCACGGGCGCGGTCCGCCCAGGATGTGCATGTGCAAATGAGGCACCTCCTGTCCGCCGTCCGGTCCGTTGTTGATGACGACGCGGAAGCCGTTGTCGCAGCCGTTGTCACGGGCGACGCGGGGTGCCAGCGCCATCAGTTTACCCAACACCGCCTGGTGCTCGGGGCCGGTGGACAGCAGGGAATCCACATGAACTTTGGGGATCATCAACAGGTGCACCGGGGCCGCCGGGTGGATGTCATGGAATACCAGTACCTCGTCGTCCTCGTAGGCCTTCCGGCTGGGAATCTCGCCGCGCACGATGCGGCAGAAAAGGCAGTCGCTGCTCATGGCCGTCCCGTGGAGTGATGCTCTGCGTCGCGGGCCTGCGCCTTTCGCGACGCCTTTTCCTCGATCCCCGACGTGCCGGCGCGGCGCGCCAGTTCGTCGAGCACCTGCTGCGGCGTCAGCCCGTAGTGCGCCAGCATGATCAGGCAGTGGAACCACAGGTCGGCGGTCTCGGCGACGATGCGGTCGGGCGCGCCGTCCTTGGCGGCCATCACGGCCTCGGTCGCCTCTTCGCCGATCTTCTTCAGGATGGCGTCCTCGCCGCGCGTCAGCAGGCGCGCGACGTAGGACGTCTCGGGGTCGCCCCCGCGGCGGGATTCGATGACGGCTGCGAGGTCGCGCAGCACCGAGTCGGCGGCGGTGTTCACTTGCGGTAGATGAGTTCGGGGTCGCGCAGCACGGGGTCCACGGCCTGCCATTCACCGGCCACACGGTCGAGCCGGCGATAGAAACAGCTTTCGCGGCCGGTATGGCAGGCGATGCCGCCGTCCTGCGTCACAGCGTACAGCACGACGTCGCCGTCGCAGTCGAGCCGGATCTCGGCGACGCTCTGCGCGTGGCCGGACTCCTCGCCCTTGCGCCACAGCCGGCTGCGAGAGCGCGACCAGTAGACGGCGCGGCCGGTGGCGCAGGTTTCAGCCAGCGCCTCGCGGTTGGCCCACGCCATCATCAGCACGCGCTGCGTGCCGGCGTCCTGCGCGATCACCGGCACCAGCCCGGCGGCGTCGAAGTGCACGTCGGCGAGCCACGCGGGCGTCGGGCCCGGGGTCAAGGGAGCCTCCGCGCTGCGCGCTGCGGCGCGAGCTTGCCTGGGGCGGCCCGGCGCTGCGCTCACGACAGCCGCATCGTCACGCCCTGCGCCGCCATGTATTCCTTGGCGGCGCGGACCGTGTACTCGCCGTAGTGGAAGATCGACGCAGCCAGCACCGCGTCGGCGCCGCCCAGAGTGACGCCATCGGCCAGGTGCTGCAGCGTGCCGACGCCGCCCGATGCGATGACGGGGATGCTCACGGCGTCGGACACGGCGCGCGTCAGTTCGAGATCGAAGCCCTGGCGCGTGCCGTCGCGGTCCATGCTGGTCAGCAGGATTTCGCCGGCGCCGAGCTGCGCCACCTGTCGCGCCCATTCGATCGCGTCGCGGCCCGTCGATGTGCGTCCGCCGTGCGTGTAGACCTCCCAGCCGGGCGCGTCACGGCGCCGCCGCGCGTCGATGGCGACGACGATGCATTGCGAGCCATAGCGACCGGTGGCGGCGGCGACAAGCTGAGGATCGTTGACCGCGGCCGTGTTGATCGACACCTTGTCGGCACCCGCGTTCAGCAGCCGGCGCACGTCCTCGACGCGGCGCACGCCGCCGCCCACCGTCAGCGGGATGAACACCTCCTCGGCCACCGATTCGATGACGTGCAGGATGATGTCGCGCTGGTCTGAGCTGGCCGTGATGTCGAGGAAAGTGAGTTCGTCGGCGCCTTCGCCGTCGTAGCGGCGCGCGATGTCCACCGGATCGCCGGCATCGCGCAGGCCGACGAAGTTCACGCCCTTGACCACGCGGCCGGCGGTGACGTCGAGGCAGGGGATGATGCGTTTGGCGAGCATGGGGGGACTCTAGCGCAGGCGGGGGAAAGTCAACTTGGGCCCCGGCCTTCGCCGCGGCTACGGCGGAGTGTGCCTGCGCTCCATCAGTGGCGGGACGACGGTACTCTTCTGCGTTGCCCGCCATCGTTGTGATGACGGCACTCTTCAGCATCGCCCCGGCGAAGGCCGGGGCCCAATTTCCTTGCGTCGCCCTACTCCGGCTCCGCCGACAGTTCGTCCGCCCGCTTCTGCGCCGCCTTGAAGTCGATCGCGCCCTCGTACAGCGACCGTCCGAGGATCGTGCCGGTGATGCCGTCGCCCGCCGCTGCGCACAGCGCTTCGATGTCCGCGAGGCTCGCTACGCCGCCGCTGGCGATGATGTCGGTCTTCACATGGCGCGCCAGCTCCACGGTCGCCTCGAGGTTCACGCCGCTCATCATGCCGTCGCGGCCGATGTCGGTGTACAGGATCGCCTCAACGCCGTAGTCCTCAAATTTCTTCGCGAGATCCAGCACGTCGTGGCCGGTGAGCTTGCTCCAGCCGTCGGTGGCCACCTTGCCGCCCTTGGCATCGAGCGCGACGATGACGTGGCCGGCGAACGCGCTGCACGCATCGTGCAGGAAGCCGGGATTCTTCACGGCCGCGGTGCCGATGACGACGAAGCTCACACCGTCGTCGATGTAACGCTCGATCAGGTCCAGGTCGCGGATGCCGCCGCCGAGCTGGATGTCGATGTCTTCGCCGACCGCCTTGATCATCTTGCGGATGATCGGCTCGTTCACCGGTCGGCCCGAGCGCGCCGCGTTCAGGTCGACGATGTGCAGGCGGCGCGCGCCCTGGTCGCGCCAGTGGCGCGCCATGGCCACCGGATCGTCCGAGAACACCGTCACGTCCTTGGTCAGGTCGCCCTGGCGCAGGCGTACGCAATGACCGTCCTTGAGGTCGATGGCGGGGATCAGCAGCATTGCGGAAGCCGGGACAGCGGGGTCGGCGGTGGAAGCGCGGGGATCGGCAGGAAGGAGGGCCGCGGATGTCGCTGGCACGGAGCGCGCAGCACGCGCCTCAGGGCGCCCAGCGGCAGAAGTTCTCGTAGATGCGCAATCCGGCGGCGGCGCTCTTTTCGGGGTGGAACTGCGTCGCAAAAATATTATCCCGCGCCACCGCGCAGGTAAAGTGCGATCCGTATTCGGAAGAACCCACCGTCAGCGTGGCATCCGACGGCGCGACGTAATAGCTGTGCACGAAATAGAACCAGCTGTCGTCGACAACGCCATCCCACAGCGGGTGGGCCCGATCCTGGCGCACGCGGTTCCAGCCCATGTGCGGCACTTTCAGCCGCGCACCTTCGGCATCGACCGGGGCACGGAAGCGCACCACGTCGCCGGGAAACAGCGCCAGACCTTCGACATTCCCCTCTTCGCTGTGCGCGAACAGCATCTGCTCGCCGATGCACACCGCCAGCAGCGGCTTGCTGGCAGCGGCGGCGCGCACCGATTCCTCGAGGCCGGACTCGCGCAGGTAGCGCATGCAGTCCGGCATCGCGCCCTGGCCGGGGAAGACCACGCGGTCGGCGGCGTTCACCTGCGCGGGATCGGACGTGACGCGTACCGATTCGCGCGGCGCGACATGCTCCAGCGCCTTCGCGACCGAGCGCAGGTTGCCCATGCCGTAGTCCACCACCGCGATCACCGGGGAGCCTCCGCGCTTCGCGCTGCGGCGCTTAGGGGCCTCAGAGCGACCCCTTGGTCGATGGGATGACGCCGGCGGCACGCGGATCGGCCTCCACCGCCATGCGCAGCGCGCGCGCGAAGGCCTTGAACACCGTCTCGCACTGGTGATGCGCGTTGTCGCCGCGCAGGTTGTCGACGTGCAACGTGACCAGCGCGTGGTTGGCGAAGCCCTGGAAGAACTCGTGCGCGAGGTCGACGTCGAACTCGCCGATCATCGAGCGCGTGAACGGCACGTGCCATTCGAGGCCGGGCCGGCCCGACAGGTCGATGACCACGCGCGACAGCGCCTCGTCGAGCGGCACGTAGGCGTGGCCGTAGCGGCGCACGCCGGCCTTGTCGCCCACCGCCTGAGCGACCGCCTGGCCAAGCGTGATGCCGATGTCCTCGATCGTGTGGTGGCCGTCGATATGCAGGTCGCCGCGCGCGGCGATCGTCAGGTCGAGCATGCCGTGGCGCGCGATCTGGTCGAGCATGTGATCGAAGAAGCCGACGCCCGACGACACGTCGCAGCGGCCGCTGCCGTCGAGATCGATCTCGACGCGGATCTGCGTTTCCTTCGTGTTGCGTTCCACCGTCGCGCGGCGCGGGTTCATTCTCGCGGTCATCTCGGTTCGTCCAGTACAGCCCTCAGCGCATGCAGGAAAGCGTCATTCTCCGCCGGCGTGCCGACCGTCACCCGCAGGCAGCCGGTGAGCAGCGAATGCATCTTCGACACGTTCTTGATCAGTATGCCTCGCTCCTTCAGGCCTGCAAACACGGCATCCGGCCACGCGACGCGGAACAGCAGGAAATTGGCGGCGGACTCGAACACGGTCACGCCGCTCTGCGCGCTCAGCGCCGCCTTCAGCCGACCGCGCTCGCTGCGCAGTTCGGTGGCCTGCGCGTTCAGCACCGGCAGGTGTTCGAGCAGCAGATCGGCCGCGGCCAGCGTCAACACGTTGACGTTGTAGGGCGGCCGCAGCTTGTCGATCTCGCGGATCCAGGCCGGCGCGCCCGCCAGGTAGCCAAGGCGGATGCCGGCCAGCCCGAGCTTGGACAGCGTGCGCAGCACCAGCAGGTTGGGCCAGTCGGCGAGCTGCGGCATCCATGTGTCCTGCGCGAAGGGCAGGTAGGCCTCGTCGACGACGACGAGGCCCGGCGCGGCGCGCAGCACGGCGGCAACGTCGCTGCGCGGAAAGAGGTTGCCGGTGGGATTGTTCGGGTACGACAGGAAGGTCACCGCCGGACGATGCGCGTCGATGGCGGTGAGCAGCGTCGGCAGGTCCAACGCAAAGTCGGCCTGCAGCGGCACGGGCACGAAGCGGCAGCCGTCGAAGCGCGCCGACAGTTCGTACATCGCGAAGCTCGGCCACGGCGACAGCACGGTCGCGCCGGGTTTCGCGCAGGCCTGGATCACGAGGTGGATCAGCTCGTCGGAGCCGTTGCCGAGCATCAGCGCAGCCGTGTCCGGCACGCCCATCGCGGCGGCGAGCTTCGCCTTGAAAGCCTGCGGATCGGCAGACGGATAGCGGTTCAGCGCGACGCCTGCAAGGCGCTCGCCGAGTTCGGCCCGCAGCGTCGGCGGCAGCACGAAGGGGTTTTCCATCGCGTCGAGCTTGATGCCGGTGTGCGGTGCCGGCACGACGTAGGCGTGGATGTCGCGCAGGTCGTCGCGCAGCGCGGCGAGATCGGGCCTGGGGCCGTTGTTCGGCGCGTTCACGGCGTCGTCTCCCTGTCGAGCCGCATCTCCGCCGATAGCGCATGCGCGATCAACTGCTCGCCGCGTGCGAGTTCGGCGGCGATGGGGCCCAGCCGCTGCGCGCCGGCGTGCGACACGTCGAGCACATTGGAACGCTTGACGAAGTCGTACACGCCCAGCGGCGACGCGTAGCGTGCCGTGCGCACGGTGGGCAGTACGTGGTTGGGGCCGGCGCAGTAGTCGCCGAGCGACTCCGACGAATAGTGGCCGATGAAGATCGCGCCGGCGTGGCGGATCGCCGGCAGCAGTGCGTGCGGATCGGCGGTGACGATCTCCATGTGCTCGGGGGCGACTCGGTTGCACAGCGCGGCGGCCTCGGCGAGATCGCGCGTCAGCACCAGCGCGCCGCGGTTGGCGAAGGAGGCGGCGATGATCGCGCGGCGCGGTTGCGTCGGCAGGAGTCGATGGATCGCCTCGGCCACCCGGTCGAGCAGCGCCGCGTCGGGACTGAGCAGCAGGGCCTGCGCGAGCTCGTCGTGCTCGGCCTGCGAGAACAGGTCCATCGCGATCCAGTCGGCCTGCGCATCGCCGTCGGCGATCACCAGGATCTCGGTCGGGCCTGCGATCATGTCGATGCCTACCGCACCGAAGACACGCCGCTTGGCCGCGGCGACGTAGGCATTGCCCGGCCCGACGATCTTGTCCACCGCCGGAATCGTCGCCGTGCCGTAGGCCAGCGCGGCCACGGCCTGCGCACCGCCCACGGCGAAGGCGCGCGACACGCCGCCGAGGTGCGCGGCGGCCAGCACCAGCGGGTTGCGCTCGCCGTCGGGCGTCGGCACGACCATCACCAGTTCCTCGACCCCGGCGACGTGCGCAGGGATCGCGTTCATCAGCACCGACGACGGATACGCGGCCTTGCCGCCCGGCACGTACAGGCCGACGCGATCGAGCGGCGTGATGCGCTGGCCCACGCGCGTGCCGTCGGGCTCGGTCAGCGTGAAATCGCCATGCATCAGCCGCGTGTGCTGCTCGCGATGGAAGCTGCGGATGCGCTCGGCGGCGGCCTGCAGCGCAGTGCGCTGCGCGGCGGGCAGCGTGTCGAACGCCGTGCGCATGTCCGCGTGCGAAATCTCCAGCGCCGCGATGCCGGGCGCCGACATGCGATCGAAGCGGTTGGTGTATTCCAGCAACGCGGCGTCGCCGCGCGCGCGCACGTCGTCGACGATGGCGTCGGCCGCGCGCACGATGCCGGCGTCGACTGCGCTGTCGACCGCGACCAGCGGCGCGAACGCGGTCTCGAAATCCGCGTCGCGCGTGCTCAGCCGGCGCAGCTTCAACGCAGCGGCCTTTGTCACGGCACGGCGGCCGGCACCGCGGCTTCGATGCGTTCGATCAGCGGCGCCAGTTCGACGCGGCGCGTCTTCAGCGCCGCCGGATTGACGATCAGCCGCGACGAGATCGCGGTGATCTGCTCGACTTCGACCAGGTTGTTGGCGCGCAGCGTGCTGCCCGACGACACCAGGTCGACGATCGCGTCGGCGAGCCCGGCCAGCGGCGCGAGCTCCATCGAGCCATAGAGCTTGATCAGGTCGACGTGCACGCCCTTCGCCGCGAAATGCCGGCGCGCGGTCTCGACATACTTGGTCGCGACGCGCAGCCGCGCGCCGCGCTGCACGGCGCGCGCGTAGTCGAAGCCGGCAGGCACCGCGACGCACAGCCGGCAGCGCGCGATCTTCAGGTCCACCGGCTGGTAAACGCCGGGGTCGCCATCCGACGTGGCGGCGTGTTCCATCAGCACGTCCCTGCCCGCCACGCCGAGTTCGGCGGCACCGTACTGCACGTAGGTCGGCACGTCCGCCGCGCGCACGACGACGACGCGCACGCCCGGGTCCTGCGTGGCGATGATCAGCTTGCGCGAGGTCTCCGCATCCTCCAGCGGCGCGATGCCGGCGGCGGCCAGCAGCGGCCCCACCTCGTCGAAGATCCTGCCCTTGGACAGTGCCAGCGTGATCATGTCCGCATCTGCCTGTACTTCGCTATTTCACTCGCTCGATCCGCGCACCGACCTGCGCGAGCTTCGTTTCCATCGCCTGATAGCCACGATCCAGATGGTATATGCGATCGACCAGCGTTTCGCCCTGCGCGGCCAGCCCCGCGACGACCAGGCTCGCCGACGCGCGCAAGTCGGTCGCCATCACCGGCGCGCCGGCCAGGTGATCCACGCCCTGCACGACCGCGGTGTTGCCCTCGATCGCGATGTTCGCGCCGAGCCGCTGCAGTTCCAGCACGTGCATGAAGCGGTTCTCGAAGATGGTCTCGGTGATGCGGCCGACCCCGCCGGCGATGCAGTCCAGCGCCATGAACTGCGCCTGCATGTCGGTCGGGAAGGCTGGATAGGGCGCGGTGCGCAGACTGACGGCGCGCGGCCGGCCGGTCATGCGCAGGCGGATCGTGTCGGCCGTGCAGTCGAGCTCGGCGCCGGCCTCGCGCAGTTTGTCCAGCACCGCGTCGAGCGTGCGCAGCGGCACCGCGGAGCAGGACGCCGCCTGCGGCGGCGGCCGCGCACAGGAAGGTGCCGGTCGTGGGTCCGGCATCACGGCATGTTCGGCGCGCCGTGCAGCCTGTCCACGCCCTGCACGACGATGCGGTCCGCGCCGGCACCGCGAATGCGCGCGCCCATCGCGGTCAGCGCGACGGCGAGATCGCCGATCTCGGGTTCGCGCGCGGCGTTCTCAATGACCGTCTCTCCGTCAGCGAGCGTGGCCGCCATCATCAGGTTCTCGGTGCCGGTCACCGTCACCATGTCGGTGACGATGCGCGTGCCTTTCAGGCGCGCGGCCTCGGCGATCAGGTAGCCGCCCTCGACGCGCACCCGCGCGCCCATCGCCTCCAGACCCTTGATGTGCTGGTCCACCGGCCGCGCACCGATCGCGCAGCCGCCGGGCAGGCTGACCCGCGCGCGGCCGAAGCGCGCGACCAGCGGGCCCAGCACGAGGATCGCCGCGCGCATGGTCTTCACAAGTTCGTACGGCGCCTCGGGGTTGGTCACTGCCGAGGCGTCGAGCGTGACCGCGTCGCCGTCGCGCTCGGCGGCGACCCCCATCTGCCGCAGCAGCTTCAGCGCGGTGGCCACGTCCTGCAGGCGCGGCACGTTGCGCACGGTCAGCGGCTCCGCGGTCAGCAGGCCGGCCGCGAGGATCGGCAGCGCGGCGTTCTTCGCGCCGGAGATCGCGATGTCGCCACGCAGGGCCGCGCCGCCGGCGATCTTCAGCTTGTCCATGGCGATGTCCGTGGCAGGCGGCGGCTCGACGCGGCGAAAGACGACGGGACGCGTGACGCGCTCGGCGCGCATGCGCGCATCCGGCGCTGGGTCGAGCGGGCGGTGGAACGGGTTTCTCGATACGACGGCAGACGACATGGACAGGCTCCTCGCGGGGCGTCCGCACGCTGCGGACGATGCCGCAGCGTGACCAGCGCCGACGAAGC
>JBGAIO010000062.1:0-15672 GCA_044225415.1 Burkholderiaceae bacterium
CAGAACCTGCAGCTCGGCGGGCGCGCCAGCAAGGCGCAGTACCAGTACATCCTGCAGAGCGTGCGCGCCGACGAGATCAACGACTGGGCCGTGAAGCTGCAGGACCTGATGCGCCGCGACCCGCTGTTCCGCGACGTGACCAGCGACGCGCAGCTGCGCGGCCTGCAGGCGCAGCTGATCATCGACCGCGAGCGCGCCAACACGCTGGGCGTGTCCATCGACTCCATACGCTCGGCGCTGTACAGCGCGTTCGGCGAGCGGCAGGTGTCGACCATCTACCTGCCGACCGACAGCTACTCGGTGATCATGGAAGTCGCACCTGACGCCAAGCGCGACGAGAGCGCACTCAACGGCATCTACGTGCGCTCCGCGGCCGGCCCGCTGGTGCCGATGAACAGCTTCGCCACCGTCGAACGCACCGTAGGCCCGACGGCCATCAACCACGTCGGCCAGCTGCAGGCAGTGACGGTGTCGTTCAACCTGGCGCCGGGCGCGGCGCTGGGCAACGCCACCGCCCGCATCGAGGAGTTCCGCCAGCAGCTCGCCATGCCGGCTTCGATCATCACCCGCTACGGCGGCGACGCGGCGGTGTTCAAGAGTTCGCAGGGCAAGCAGGCGATCCTCATCGTCGCGGCGCTGCTGGTCATCTACGTGCTGCTGGGCGTGCTGTACGAAAGCTACATCCATCCGCTGACCATTCTCGCCGGCCTGCCGTCGGCCGCCGTGGGCGCGCTCGCCACGCTGATGATCTTCCGCCAGGACCTGACGCTGATCGCCACCATCGGCATCCTGCTGCTGATCGGCATCGTCAAGAAGAACGCGATCATGATGATCGACTTCGCCCTGGACGCGCAGCGCGAGCGCGGCATGGCGCCGCACGATGCGATCCGCGAAGCGTGCATCCTGCGTTTCCGCCCGATCATGATGACGACGCTGGCCGCGGCGGTGGGCGCGCTGCCCATCGCGCTCGGCATCGGCGCAGGCGCCGAGCTGCGCCAGCCGCTGGGACTCGCAGTGGTCGGCGGACTGGTCTTCTCGCAGGCGATCACGCTGTACATCACGCCGGTGATCTACCTGGCGCTGGACCGCTTCAGCGGCCGCGGGCCGGTGACCACGCCGGAGGTGGCGGCCACCTGAGGCCGCGGCGCAGGTTCAGGCCTGCGTGACGGCGCCCCCCAGCGCGCTGCGCGCGTCCATCTGATGGATCATGTCGCGCACGATCGGGTAGATCTCGTTCTGCCAGCGCCGTCCGCTGAACACCCCGTAATGGCCCACGCCCGCCTGCATGTGGTGCTGCTTCAGGTAAGCCCGTATGCCGGGCGTCAGGTCGTGCGCGGCCATGGTCTGTCCGATGGCGCAGATGTCGTCGCGTTCGCCCTCGATCGTGAGCAGCGCGGTGCCCTGGATCGCGGCCGGTTCGATCTTCGCGCCGTCGAGCGTCAGCGTGCCGCGCGCCAGCGCGTACTCCTGGAACACTAGGCGCACCGTGTCCAGGTAGAACTCGGCGGGGAGATCGGCCACCGCGAAGTATTCGCGATAGAAGCTGCGCGTGTCCTCGGCCCTGTCGTGCTCGCCCGCGATGACCGCGTTGTACAGGTCGACGAAGGCCTTGACGTGGCGCTCGAGGTTCATGCTCATGAACGCGATCAGCTGCAGGAACCCCGGATAGACACGGCGCAGCGCTCCCGCGTAGCGCAGCGGCACCGACGCGATGAGCCGCGACTCGAACCAGTCCATGGACTGTCCGGTCGCCAGTTCGTTGACCTTCGTCGGATTGACGCGGCAGTCGATGGGGCCGGCCATCAGCGTCAGACTGCGCGGCCGCGCGGGATGACCGCCCTGCGCCATCGCGGCCGCCGCGGCCAGCGCCGCGACGCACGGCTGGCATACGGCGATCAGGTGCGCGCCGGGCCCGATCGTCTCCATGAAGTGGATCAGGTGGGTGATGTACTGGTCCAGGCCGAAACGGCCGCACCACAGCGGCACATCGCGCGCGTTGGCCCAGTCCGACACATACACGTCGTGGTCGGCGAGCAGCGTGCGCACCGTGTCGCGCAACAGCGTGGCGAAGTGGCCCGACATCGGCGCCACGAGCAGCACGCGCGGCTGCTCGACCGGCACGTCCTTGGCAAAGCGCAGCAGCGTGGCGAACGGCGTCTGGATCACCGCCTGCTCGGTGACCGCCACTTCGCGCCCGGCGACCTGCACGGTGTCGATGCCGAAGGGCGGCCGCGCGTGCGTGAGCTGCGCGCGGGCGATCAGCTCGAAGGCAGCGGCCACGCGCGCCTGCGCATCCGGGCCGGGGTACGGCAACCGCGGCGAACGCAATCCCGGGCAAGGGCCGTCCAGCAGGTTCAGCGTCGAAGCCGCGACGGCGCGCAGCGGGAACAGCAGGTCGGTGTGCAGCTGGTACGCGTCGTACAGCATGGGCGCTCCATCCCAGGTCGTCACGATTTCCACGCAAGGACCGCGCCACGCCGTTGGCATGGGCCTTGCGTCGGTCGGCGCAACGAATACCAGCGGCGGTCCGGGGAGGCAGCGATGGCGACAGTCAAGGCGGTGCTGACGATCAGCAGCAAGAACTATTCGTCGTGGTCGTTGCGTGGCTGGCTGCTGGCGCGCTTCGCCGGCCTGCCGTTCACGGAACACGTGGTCGCGCCCGACGACCCGGAAGTGCGCGCCGAGATGCTGCTGCTCGCCTCGTCGATCCGCGTACCGCGGCTGAAGCACGGCCCGGTGACGATCTGGGACACGCTGGCCATCGCCGAATACCTGAACGAGATCCGCCCGAAGGCCGGCCTGCTGCCCGACGACAAGGTCGCGCGCGCGCATTGCCGCGCCATCTGCGGCGAGATGCATTCGGGATTTGCCAACCTGCGCTCGGCCCTGCCGATGAACCTGCGCGGCCGCTTTCCGGGCTTCCGGGTATGGGCCCGCGCGCAGGCCGACATCGACCGCATCATCGAGATCTGGAGCGGCTGCCTGGCCACCTACGGCGGCCCCTACCTGTTCGGCAAGGCACGCACCATGGCCGATGCGATGTACGCGCCGGTGGCCACGCGCTTCCTGACCTATGACGTGAAGCTGCCCGCGGGCTGCGCGGCCTACTGCCGCACCGTCATGGCGATGCCGGACATGGTTGAGTGGGTCGCCGCTGCCCGCAAGGAGCCGCAGGAGATCGAGGAACTGGAAGCGGAGTTCTAGCGGCTCCGCTACGCACCTATACCCAGGCCTTGGGCGCCGGCACTTCGCAGGGCGGCTCGACGTCGATGGTCTTGAAGTCCGCCGGCGACACGATCTCCAGGTATTCCATGTCCGGCGAATAGTCGAACAGATAGTGGCGTACCCCTGGGCGCTGGTGCACGCAGTCGCCCGCCTCGACCAGCGTTTCCCGGTCTTCGTACATGAAGCGCGCCCAGCCCTTCAGCATGATGACGATGTGGAAGTCCGCCTCATGACGGTGCCAGCCGGTGCCCTTCTCGGGTGCGGAATGCGCCTTGACGAGTTGCGCGACGACCTTGCCATGGGTGGCGCCGGCAATGCCGAGGTCGCGATACAGGAAGAAATCGCGCAGCCCTTCGCCTCGCCACGGCGTGTCCGGCGCCTTCACGTGGGAAAACAGCGTACCGGTCTTGTCCAGCATGGCACCCTCCCCGAGTGAACTGATGCATCGCAGCAAGCACGAAGCATTCCAAGTTCGGTGACAGTGGGTGCGTTGCCACTGCGATCGCTAAGCCGCACTTAAGCTTCACGGTCGTTCAGGCCCCGTTGCCGGCCACTCGTCCGCTGCGCGCACCGGGTTAAGCGAAACCTAAGGCGCAGTGACCACATTCGCCTCCATCCAGAACAGGAGGCACTGCATGAGCTCGGCTCGATTCGTCAAACCCACCGTCATCGCCGCAGCGGTCGCGGCCGCATTCTTCATTGGTCAGCGCGCGCACGACGCGGGCGTGGCCACGGCTGCGCCCACTGAAGCCGCCACCGCCGTCGCGGCTCCCGCGGCGGCAGCCGTCGCGACCCGCCCGGCGCAGGCGCTGCCCGACTTCACCGCGCTGGTCGAAACCAACGGCGCCGCGGTGGTCAACATCGCCGTCACCAAGCGCGGTTCGATGCGCATGGCGCAGGCGGACGGCGACGACAATGACGACAGCCAGATGGGCGAGATGCTGCGTCGCTTCGGCGTCCCGGGCGGCAACCGCATGCCGCGCGGACACGGCGGAGAGGCGCCCGAAGGGCACGGCGTGGGCTCCGGCTTCATCGTCGCGGCCGACGGCATCGTGCTGACCAACGCGCATGTGGTGGACGGCGCCACGGAACTCACCGTTCGCCTCACCGACCAGCGCGAGTTCAAGGGCAAGGTGCTGGGCGTGGACAAGCTCACCGACGTCGCCGTCGTGAAGATCGATGCGACCCACCTGCCCACCGTGAAGACCGGCAATCCGTCGCAGCTCAAGGTCGGCGAATGGGTCGCGGCCATCGGTTCGCCGTTCGGCCTGGAGAACACCGTCACCGCCGGCATCGTGTCGGCGAAGTCGCGCGCGCTGCCGCAGGAATCGCTGGTGCCCTTCATCCAGACCGACGTCGCCGTCAATCCCGGCAATTCCGGCGGCCCGCTGTTCAACATGGCCGGTGAAGTCGTGGGCATCAACTCGCAGATCTTCTCCACCAGCGGCGGCTACATGGGACTGTCGTTCGCGATTCCCATCGACCTGGCGATGAAGGTCAAGGACGACCTCGTCACCCACGGCAAGGTCACGCGGGGACGCATCGGCGTCGGCATCCAGGGCGTGGACGCGTCGCTGGCCGAGACCTTCGGCCTCGACAAGGCGCGCGGCGCGCTGGTGAGCAAGGTCGAGCCGAACTCGCCGGCCGCAGCAGCGGGCCTGAAGGAAGGCGACGTCATCGTCGAGTTCAACGGCAAGGCCATCGACAAGGCCAATGACCTGCCGGCCGCTGTCGCATCGGTCAAGCCGGGTGCCAGCGCTTCGCTGAAGGTGTGGCGCGACCGCGCCGAGAAGTCGCTCGACGTGAAGGTCGGCGACATGGGCGGTGAACGTGTCGCTGCCAATGCGGCCTCGCCGGACGGCAAGCCGCAAGGCAAGCTCGGTGTGGCGGTGCGACCGCTGTCGCCCGAAGAAGCGCGCCGCGTCGGCTCCGAGGGCGGCCTGCTCGTACAGGAAGCCACCGGCCCGGCCGCGAAGGCGGGCCTGCGCGCCGGCGACGTCATCGTCGCGGTGAACGGCAAGGCCACGCGCACCGTCGAGGAATTGCGCGCACGCGTCGGCGAAGCCAAGGGCAAGACCGCGATCCTGATCGAACGCCAGGGCCAGCGCGTGTTCGTGCCGGTGGAGATCGGCTGAGCGCGGGTCACCGAGACGTCGCCCCGGCGACGGCCGGGGCCTATTTTCCACGTTGAAAAGAGGGGCCTGGCCCCTCTTTTCAACTCCGCCTCAGTCGGTGGGCTTCCAGCCGGGCGTGATCGCGAGACGGCTCCCGACCTGATCGGTGCACACGCAGCACAGCTGCGGCCACGGTGGACAGATGTTCTTGCATGTGCACTGCGCGCTCTCGCCGATCGAGTAGGAGTGTTCGCCCGGACGCACCAGCGGCCGCGACAGCGCGCCGCTGATGACACTCTCGAGTGAGCGCCGCTCGCCATCGCCTTCGACGACGAGGCGATCGAGTTCCAGCGTCAGCTGATCCGCGCGCCGGTTCTCCCTGCGGCGCGCAGCTTCACGGCGCGACGGATCGGCGGGCGTCACCACGGGCGCGCCGGCGGCCGGCTTGTCGCACTTGAGCAGCACGACGGAACCGCAGTCATGTGCGGGCCGCGGTGCGGCGGCCTGCGGCGGTGACGTCTGCGCCGCTGCCGCCAGGGTCATCGTCACGCCGCACGCAAGTGCTGCAGTCCCGCTGCAACAGCGCGCGCGCGTGCAGCCGGCAGCACCGCGCCCGCGCAGCGATCGCGGCGCGCAATCCCCACATCTACGGCCTTCGCCGTCGACGTCATCCGCCGCATGCGCAGCCTGCAGAATATGGGACCTGGCCCCTCTTTCATTTCCGCCTCAGTCGGTCGGCTTCCAGCCGGGCGACGTCGCGTGACGGCTGCCGACGCGATCGGTACAGCTGCAGCACGGAAATGGAATGGGCGGGCACACGTTCATGCACGTGCACTGCGCGCTCTCGCCGATCGAGAAGGAATGCGTGCCCGGACGCACCAGCGGCCGCGACAGTGCACCGCCGATGACGTCCTCGGGTGAGCGGCGCTCGCCATCGCCTTCGACCACGAGACGATCGAGTTCCAGCGTCAGCTGGTCGGCGCGGCGTTCCTGCATGCGGCGCGACGCCTCGCGCCGCGCGGGATCCGCGGGCGTCACCACCGGCGCGCCGCCGGCCGGCTTGTCGCACTTGAGCAGCACCACGGAACCACAGTCCTGGGCGGGCGGCGGTGCCGCCGTCTGCGCCGGCAGCCAGGCCGCCATCGTCACGCCGAACAGCAACGATGCCGCGCGCAACGCGGTCGCCGCGTTGCGTTCCTTGCTCATCTAGCTCGCCTCCGCGATCCGCCCGGCGCGCCGCATGCGCAGCCCCTGCATCCACCAGATCAGCGCGGCCAGCAGCACGCCGGGGATGTAGAACCATGCCGCCGACAGTCGGCCGCTGGGCAGTTCCACGCCGACGATGTCGTAGCCCTGCTCGATGCGCGACTTGGCCGCGCGGCTGCCGAAGCGCACGCTGCTCACCTGCAGCATTTCGCCCATGCCGCTGACGCCCAGCCCCGCGTCCGCCAGGCGCTTGCGCGCGGCTACCGCGACATTGGGATCGTCCACCTTCGGCCCCAGCTGCAACGCGACGGTCTTGGACTTGTCGTCACCCTCCAGCGTCTGGCCCTGGATGCGGAACACGACGCGATCGCCCTCGTCGAGCCGCGCCACCGTCTCGTAGAACTTCGACGCGGGTGCCCGCACGTACTCCGGCGCGACCTGGTCGGCGAACCAGTCCGGCCGGTACATGATGAAGCAGGCCGCCAGCAGCAGTCCGATCTCCCACCAGCGCGTCTTCGTGCGGAACCACCCCATCGTGGCCGCGACGAACAGCAGCGACGCAATGGTGGCTGCCGTGGCCACCAGCAGCACCTCCGCGATGCCATGCACGTCGATCAGCAGCAGGCGGGGTTGAAGATCCAGATGAAGGGCAGGCCACGTGCGCCGTATGGCGAGCGGATTCCTGCAGGTCGACCGCAATGGGATCTTCCTCGCGATGGCTGCGGTGGCGAAGCTCGCGAGACCCACCGGCGGCGTGATGTCGCCCATGATCCCGTAGTAGAAGACGAACAGGTGCACGCCGATCAGCGGGATCACCAGGCCCGACTGCGCGCCCAGTTCGACGATCACCGGCGCCATCAGCGTCGCGACCAGGATGTAGTTCGCCGTAGTGGGCACACGCGCCCAAGCCGATGACCAGGCACACGAGCGCGGTGAACAGCAGCATCACCATGACGTTGCCCTGCGACACGAACTCGACGAACTCCGTCATGCGCAGGCCTGGTCTTGTCGAAGGTGATCGCGCCGACGATGATGCCGGCGCAGCCGGTCGCCACCGCGATGCCGATCATGTTGCGCGCGCCGTCGTTGCTCCCGTCGACGATGTCGCGCAGGCCGCGCGCGAACTGCGGCCCGTAATCGCGCGTGCCGCGGAAATACGCGAACAGCGGCCGTTGCGTGGCCATCAGCGCGAACTGCGCCATCACGCCCCAGAAGGCCGCCAGTCCCGACGAAAGCTCTTCCACCATCAGGCACCAGATCAGCACGCCGACGGGAATCAGGAAGTGCAGGCCGGCCTTGACGGTGGGCCACGTCGGCGGCAGTACGGGGTTCTTCACGTCGATGTCGGGCGGCAGGTCCGGCTGGCGCGCGGCGACGCGCGCGCTGTACACGTACAGCACCGCCAGCAGCAGGCCCAGCAGCCACGGCGCCGCGTCGCCCAGCAGCGCCTGCGTGCCGATGGCCACGTAGTAGATGACGGTTGCAACGATGATCGTGCCCAGGATGCCGAGGCCCCATGACTGCAGCCGGTCCCTCATCGTGCGATCGCGCTCGCGTGCGCCGGGATTCATGCCGCGCTTCGCCTCGACGTGCACGATGTAGAACAGCGCGATGTAGCTGATGATCGCCGGCAGGAACGCGTGGCGGATGATGTCCGAGTACGGGATGCCCACGTACTCGACCATCAGGAAGGCCGCCGCGCCCATGACCGGCGGCATGATCTGGCCGTCGACCGACGACGCCGTCTCGATGGCCGCGGCCTTCACGCCGCCGTAACCGGCGCGCTTCATCAGCGGAATGGTGAAGATGCCGCCGGACACGACGTTGGATACCGACGAGCCCGAGATCAGTCCGTTCAGCGCCGACGACACCACCGACACCTTGGCCGGCCCGCCGCGCAGGTGGCCCAGCAGCGCGAAGCTCACCTGCATCATGTAGTTGCCGCCGCCGGCACGGTCGAGCAGCGTGCCGAACAGCACGAACACGAAGATGAAGCTCACCGACACGCCCAGCGCGATGCCGAACACGCCTTCGGTCACCATCCACATATGCGACACGATGCGCGGAATCGACGCGCCCTTGTGGGCCAGCGATAGTCGGGTGATGCGGCCAGCGATGATGTAGGCGAAGCCGACGGCGAGGATCGCCATGGGCAGGCCCACCGCGCGCCGCGTGGCCTCGAGCAGCACGAGCATGCCGGCGATGCCCACGGCCACGTCCAGCGACGTCGGATCGCCGGGCCGCAGCGCCAGTTCGCGATAGAAGATGATCAGGTACAGCGCGCAGAACGCGCCCACCGTCGCCAGTACCCAGTCGAGGATGGGCACGTGATCGCGCGGCGAGCGCTTGAACGCGGGAAACGCCAGGAACGCGAGCACCAGGCCGAAGGTCAGGTGGATCGCGCGCGCCTGCGTGTCGTTGACCACGCCGAAGCCCAGCGCGAAGGGCAGCGGCGACGCGTACCACAGCTGGAAGGCGACCCAGGCGAGTCCCAGTGCCAGCATGAGGGCGCCTGCGAAGCCGGCGTTGGAGCGACCACCGAAGTCGGCGTCCTTGACGATCTGCTGCACGTCGGCTTCGGCGAGCTGCATTTCGGCCGTTGGTGCCAGGTCGTCTTCCAGTTGCTTGCGATCCACGATTCCTCCGAAACGACAACGGGCGGCCAGGGCCGCCCGTTGCTTCAATGCACGAGTGCTGCCGAAGGCCAGATTACTTGATCAGGCCCTTTTCCCTGTAATACTTCTCGGCGCCCGGGTGCAGCGGCGCCGACAGCCCGGCCTTGACCATCTCTTCGGGCTTCAGGTTGGCGAGCGCAGGATGCAGCTTCTTGAACTCGTCCAGGTTCTCGAACACGGTCTTGACCACCGTGTAGACGACCTCGTCGGGCACCTTGGCCGAGCTGATCACCGTGGCCTGCACGCCGTAGGTGGTGGTCGGGTTCGGGTTGTTCGGATACATGCCGCCCGGAATGGTGGCGATCGCGTAGTACGGCTTTTCCTTCAGCAGCTTGTCGACGGCCGGCCCGGTCAGCGAAATGAGCTGCGCGCCGCAGATCGTCGTCGGATCCTGGATGTTGGCCGACGGGTGACCGACCGCGTAGAAGAAGCCGTCGATCTTGCCGTCGCACAGCGCCGGGCCGTGCTCGTCGGGACGCAGCTCGGAGGCCAGCGAGAAGTCCTTCATCGTCCAGCCCATCGCGCCCAGCAGCTCGTTCATCGAGGCCAGCGTGCCGGAGCCGGGGTTGCCGACGTTGAAGCGCTTGCCCTTGAAGTCTTCGAACTTCTTGACGCCCGCTTCCTTGCGCGCGACCACGTTCTTGACGCCCGCTTCCTTGCGCGCGACCACGGTGAAGGGTTCGGGGTGCAGCGCGAATACCGCGCGCACGTCGCTGACCGGGCCGTCCTTGAACTGAGGCGGTACGCCCTTGGCGGCGTTGTACTGCACGTCGGACTGGGCGACGCCGAACTCGATCTCGCCCGACTTCAGCAGGTTGACGTTGGCCACCGATCCGCCGGTCGACTCCACCGAGCAGCGCAGGCCGTGCTTGGCGCGGTCACGGTTCACCAGGCGGCAGATCGCGCCGCCCGCCGGGTAGTACACGCCGGTGACGCCGCCGGTACCGATGGTGATGAAGCGCTGCTGCGCGCTGGCCGTCTGCGGCAGAGCAGCCACTGACAGGAAGGCAGCGCCGACCGCTGCCGTGCACATCGACATTCTGAAGTTCATCCCGGACTCTCCTTTTCCGCAGGAACGGCGACGTTAGCGACCGCCGCCGGATCGCGCAAGGCGCACACTCCCGCGGTGCCCCTCAGCGTGCCACCGACGCGACGGCATCGTCGACCGCGCCGACCAGCCGCTCGACCAGCAGATCGAGCTCGTCGTCACTGATGATGAAGGGCGGCGCGAGCAGCACGTGGTCCCCGCGCGCACCGTCGATCGTGCCGCCCATCGGATAGCACATCAGGCCGCGCTCCATGGCGGCGCGCCGGATGCGGGCGTGCAGCTTCAGCGCGGGATCGAAGGGCTCGCGCGTGCTGCGATCGGTCACGAGCTCGATCGCCTGGAACAGGCCGCGCCCACGCACGTCGCCCACGCAGGGGTGGTAGCGGAACGCCTCGTCGAGTTCTTCCCGCAGCCGCGCACCCTGGCGGGCGCAGCGTTCGACCAGGCCGTCCCGCGCCAGTACGCGCTGCACGGCGAGCGCCGCCGCACAGGCCGCGGCGTGGCCGATGTAGGTGTGGCCGTGCTGGAAGAAGCCGCTGCCGCCGGCGATCGTGTCGATGATGCGTCCGCTGACCAGCACCGCGCCGACCGGCTGGTAGCCGCCGCCGAGGCCCTTCGCGATCGTCATCAGGTCCGGCGTCACGCCTTCCTGCGTGCACGCGTGCAGCGTGCCGGTGCGGCCCATGCCGCACATCACTTCGTCCAGGATCAGCAGCATGCCGTTGCGATCGCACAGCTCGCGCACGCCGCGGTAGTAACCGGCGGGTGCAGTCAGGCAACCACTGGTGGCACCACCGACCGTCTCGGCAACGAAGGCAATGACGTTGTCGCCGCCGATGCGCGTGATCGCGGCCTGGATTTCCGCGAGCAGCCGCGCGCAGTAGTCGGCCTCGCTTTCGCCTTCGCGCCGGTCGCGATAGGCATAGGTGGGCGCGACATGTTCTACGTCGATCAGCAGCGGCGCGAACTGGCGGCGCCGCCATTCGTTGCCGCCGACCGCGAGCGCACCCAGCGTGTTGCCGTGGTAGCTGTTGCGCCGTGCGATGAAGCGTCCGCGCCGCGGCTCGCCCTTCTCCACGAAATACTGGCGCGCGAGTTTCAGGGCGGCCTCGACGGCCTCCGAGCCGCCGCTGACGAGATAGGCGTGCGTCATGCCCGGGGGCGCATGCGCGATCAGTTCGTCGGCGAGTTCCTCCGCCACCATCGTCGAGAAGAAACTCGTGTGCGCATAGGCGATCGCGTCGAGCTGCGTGTGCATCGCGGCCAGCACGTCCGGATGCCCGTGCCCGAGGCACGACACCGCCGCGCCGCCCGACCCGTCGAGGTAGCGCTTGCCGCTGGCGTCGGTGATCCAGCAGCCCTGTGCGGACACGGCGATCGGATAAGCGCCGCGCAGCTGGCGGTGCAGGATTTTCGAATCGTTGTGCATGACGGCGAGTGGTGAAGGCCGGAATTCTGGCCGGATGCGCAATGATGCGCTCGCGGGAGACCCGGCGCGTCGGGCGGCTCAGGTCGGCAATAGGAAAGGCGCCGGATCGATGGTGGGTGTGCGGCGGGCGATCGCATCGCAGACGAGCCGCGCGCAACCTGCGGCGAGCGTCCACCCCAACGCTCCCGCGCCGACGTTGAGATAAAGGTTGGCGACCGCCGTGCGGCCGAGCAGCGGACGTCCCGTCGGCGTCGCGGGCCGCAGGCCGCTCCACGGCGAGAGATCGCCATCGACCGTTTCGTAGCCGAGCACCTCGCGCGCCGCGGCGAGCAGCGCGCCGATGCGCGACGACGGTATCGCAGTGGGATGTCCGCCGATCTCGACGAAGCCCGCCACGCGCACGCGCTCGCCCAGCGGCGCGAACACCACCTTGCGGCGCGCATCCGTGATCGAAGCACGCGGCAGGACGCCATCGACCGGCTTCACCGTGATCGAATAGCCCTTCAGCGGAAGGATCGGCAGCGCCAGTCCCGCGGTCGCGCCCAGCGCGGCGGCGCCGGTACCGCTGGCGAGCAGGTATACGTCGGCGCGCAGCGACGTCACAGGCCCGCCGGCCGCCGGCGCGGTGAGCGCGGCGCGCACCTGTCCGCCCGTCACATCGAAGCGCTGCACGGTGCGTCCATAGTCGAACGCGACGCCGCGCTCGGCGAGGAGCCGCGCGAGTCGATCGCAGAACAGGCCGCAGTCCGCGGCGGCATCCGTCGCCGTCCACACGCCGCCGACGATCCTCTCGCGATACGGTTCGAGCGCGGGCTCCTGCAGCACGCAGGCCTCGGCATCGAGAACCTTCTGGACCGAGCCGTGCGTCGCCTGGTACGCCACCTGCGCACGCGCCGTCGCCAGCGAAGCCTGGTCCGGATAGACGACGAGCTTGCCGCCGCGCGTGAAGTGGCAGTCGATACCCTCGCCTTCGATCAGCGGCTCGATGAACTCGCGCGACAGCTCGGCGAGCTTCAGCAGCGCCGCGGCCGTTGCGCGCGCCGTCTCGGTGTTGGCCGCGCGCAGGAAGGCCCAGCCCCACCTCCACGGCGCCGGATCGAAACCGAAATGGAACTTCAACGGCGAGTCGCGCGCGAGCAGCAGAGACAGCAGCTGCGGCGGCACCGACGCATCGGCGAGCGGCGCAACGAAAGCATAGGACAGCTGCGCCCCGTTGGCGCGGCTTGCGCCAGCGGCCGGCCCGTCGCCGCTGTCGACGACGGTGACCTCGTGGCCTTCGGCGTGCAGGAAATACGCGGTCGTCAGCCCGGTGACGCCCGCGCCGATGACGCAGACATGCATGGCCGGAATATAGAGGAGCCTCCGGGCTTCGCCTGCAGCGCGCCTTGCCTGGGGCAGCCCTGCGCTGCGCCGGCGATGCGAGCGCTGCTGCTCAACCGGGATCGAGCGGATCGATCAGCCCGGCCTCCATCGCACGCAGCGCGACCTCGACGCCCGAACGCGCCCCGAAGATGCCGCGCAGGCGCTTCACGTGGTAGGTGATGCGGCCTTCGGGTTCGTCGATGGCCCTGGCGATGTCGATCGTGGTGAAGTCCTGCGCGAGCAGCGTCAGGATGCGCTTCTGCGTGTCGGTGAGCGCTATCGCACCGTGTTCCTCGCGCCAGCGCCGCTCGCGGGCCCATGTCAGCAGCCGCATCGCGGCGGATTGCAGCAGCGGTGCGATCTGGCGTTGCAGGCGTCGCTCGTCCGGCAACTCGGCGCCGCCGAAGACCAGCGCGAGCGTGGCGTGGCCGCCGGCCTCGTGCGCCGGCACGCACACGCTCGCCGAGAAGCCGCACTCGGTCGCCCGCCGGGCCGCGGCCGCCTGTCCCGGCGAACGCCGCGCCAGCTGCCAGCTGCCGACCACTTCGTTGCGCGCGCGTGCATGAGTCACCAGCGGATCGGTCACGCACCAGCGCTTCTGCACCATCGCGCGCGCCCACAGTGCGTTGGCCGGTGCCGCGACACCGGCGAGCAGCCGGGTCGAGGTCAGCATCTCGCCGTGTTCGCCGTGGCGGCGCAGCCAGATCGCCAGCACCCCGGGCAGGCCCACCATCGCACCGAGTTGCTGCAGCGCGCTTGCCACCCGCGCTTGCGACGCGCCCGGCGTCATGGCCGCGAGCAGCTCGAAAGGATCCCTAGAGGCCAGCGTCGTACGCCGGTCGCCAGGCCTTTCGCCGAGGTACGGGCTCGCGGTGCGCAGCAGCCGTTGCGCCAGGTGGCGCTGTGCTTCACCGAAGGTCTCGTCGTCGAGCAGCAGCGCACGCAGTTCCTCGGAAGTGCCCGCCGTCGTGAAAAGCCGGTGCGAAACCGCCTGTTTGTCGCGGACCTCGCGCTCGACGACGATGGCATCGTCCTCGACGGCGAGCCGATAGGTGACCGGTTCGCCGGTGCCAGGCACGCCCGGCACGACGAGCTGGTCACCGATGAACTGGCTGTCACGGGGCGCGAACATGCGCGGGCGCGGTCGACAACAGGCGTGATTGCAATGACCAACGATGCGGCCAAACGCCCGCCTGCTCAACGACCCATCTTGGGTTGTTGCGCGCCTCCGCACGCACCCGCAGACTGCACCGGCATGAGCCCCGCGCCGCGTTCGATCCTGATTGTGGAAGACCACGATGTGGTCGGTTTCCATCTGCGCACCCTGCTGCCCGACATGCCCGACGTGCGGCTGGTGCGCACGCTCGGCGACGCCGAGCGCGAGTGCGCGGAGCGCGCACCGGAATTCGTGCTGCTCGACGTCGAACTGCCGGACGGCGACGGCATCGACCGGCTGCCGGCACTGCGCGCCGTGGCACCCGACACGCGCTTCATCGTCGTGTCGCGGCACGACAGCGCCGCCGTGGTGAAGGGCGCCTACGACAACGGCGCCGCGGCCTTCCTGGAGAAAGGCCTGCCGATGGAACAGCTGCGCGAGAGGCTGTGGCAGGCGATCAGCGGAGTACCGGTGTTCCCGGTGGTGGAGGACACTTCCGGCGTATCCCGCCGGGAGATGGACGTGCTGCTGGTGCTGTCGAGCTTCAAGGGTGACAAGGATGCCGCGCATGCACTGGACATCGCGCCGGACACGCTGCGCGGGCACCTGAAGCGCATCTACCGCAAGCTGGGCGTACACAGTCGCGCCCGCGCGGTGGCCGAGGCGCGCCGCCGCCACCTGATCCCCTGACATCGACCGAAGCGGTCCAGGACCGGGAGCCATCGCGATGGACCTGCGCACGCAACGTCGCCCGGCAGGCACCCTGTCGCCGGGCGCGGCCGTGCAGCGGCGGCGCACCCTCGTCGCACCACCGTTGTCGCTGCATTCGACGCATGCCGCGACCGCCGTCGAACGGCTGACCGACGCCATCGCCCACGAGGCGGCGCAGCCGATGCAGGCGCTGTCGAGCATCCTGCGCGAACTGCAGTTGCGCGCCACGGAGGGTGCGCTGGCACCACTGGCCGCCGAGGGCCAGCGCCGTCTCGAGGAGCTGTGCGCACTGCAGGACGAGTTGCGCGATGCCGTCAGCCACGGACGCGGCGAGCGGCTGCGCGGCACGTGGGTGCAGTCGGTGCTGGAAACGGTGAGCGAACGACTGCAGCCGGCGGCCGACGCGGCGCACGTCCGGCTGGCGGTGCACGCATCGCCGGCATGGCTGCGCGCCGATGCCGCGACGCTGCGGCGCGTCGTGGCGCTGCTCGCCGACAACGCGATCCGCCACTCGGGCGCGGCGACCGTGACCGTGCGCGCCTTCGCCGACAGCCATCAGCTGCTGATCGCCGTGCGCGACGACGGTGCGGGGATCGCGCCTGCCGAGCTGACGCGGCTGCTTGCCGGCAACGACCTGTCAGACGCGCCGATCGCGAGCACGCGCCACGGCCACGGCCTGTACGTGTGCCGCATGCTGCTGGCGCGGCTGCGCGGTCGCCTGCTGGCGCGTTCAACGGCGCGCGGTA
>JBGAIO010000063.1:0-15554 GCA_044225415.1 Burkholderiaceae bacterium
GCGCCCGCAACAAGACCAACCTTCTGGTCTTCCTGCGCCCGTAAGTCGTGCGCAACGAAGCCACGTCGTCGGCGCTGGCGCTGGATCGCTACAGCTACATCCGCGGCCAGATCGGTGCGGCCGCCATCCCCGACAACTTCATTTTCCGCGGCATGCAGGGCGCACAGTTGCCCGAGACGCCGCCCTCGCCGCCGGCGATGCGTCGCGAACGGGCCGGCGAAGCGCAGCCCACTGCGGCCACCCCATCGGCCGATCCCACGGCACCCGGACTGGGTGCGCGCGAACGGTCGCGGCCCGCCAACGTTCCCACCGGCGACGTACCGGTGGACCAGCGTCCGCCGCCGGTGCTGACACCACCACCGGCCAGCGCGCCCGCACCGGTCGAACCCGCCGCGGCAGGGCCGGATCCGACACCGGCTGCAGCCGTACCTTCCGCCGCGACGACATCCGCACCGGCGCCCTCCGCAGCGGCGCCCGCCACCAGCGGCGCGTTCGCGGCATCGTCCACATCGCCGACCGCGCGCGGCAACATCGTGCAGGTGGCCGCCTTCTCCGAGGTCGCGCGCGGCCGCGACCTGCAGAAGCAGCTGCGCTCCGCGGGCTTCGACGCCTACTGGGAAAGCGTGCAGACCGCCAAGGGCGAAGTCGTGCGCGTGCGCGTCGCGGTGGACACCGCCACGCAGAGCATGGCCGACACGCTGGCGAAGCTGAAGTCGATGGGCTTCGACCCGATCGTGGTCACGCCCTGAACGGAGCGCGCAGCCGATGACGCCCGCCAGCCGCTTCGTTCCGTACTCCTACGCGCGGGACAACGCGATCCTGCTGGTCCCGAAGACCGAGCGCGACGCCGAGGTCTGGATCTCGGACGCCACCCCGCTCGCCGCGCTCAACGAGGTGATGCGCGTCTTTCCCGGCTCGGTGAAGCCTGTCGTCGTCGAGCCGGCGCGGCTCAACGAAGCCATCTCGCAGACCTACGGCGACCAGAGCGGCTCGGCGCAGCAGATCGTCGGCGACATCGAAGACGAGTTCGATATCACCCGCATGATGCAGGAGGTCCCCGACGTCGAGGACCTGCTGGAGACCGAGGACGACGCGCCGATCATCCGCATGATCAACGCGCTGCTGACGCAGGCGGCGCGCGACGGCGCCTCGGACATCCACATCGAGCCCTTCGAGACCTATTCGCTGGTGCGCTTCCGCGTCGACGGCACGCTGCGCGACGTGGTGCGGCCCAAGCGCGCGCTGCATGCGGCGCTGGTGTCGCGCATCAAGATCATGGCGGCGCTCGACATTGCCGAGAAGCGGCTGCCGCAGGACGGACGCATCACGCTGCGCGTCGGCGGACGGCCCGTCGACGTGCGCGTGTCGACGCTGCCCACCGGCCACGGCGAGCGCGTCGTGCTGCGTCTGCTGGAAAAGGACCTGTCGAAGCTCGAGCTCACCAACCTCGGCATGGCGCAGGGCACGCTCGACCGCTTCGACGAACTGATCCATCTGCCGCACGGCATCCTGCTGGTCACCGGGCCGACCGGCTCGGGCAAGTCGACGACGCTGTACGCGGCCATGCGCCGGCTCGACAAGAACACGACCAACATCATGACGGTCGAGGACCCGATCGAATACGACATCGAGGGCATCGGCCAGACGCAGGTCAATCCGAAGATCGACATGACCTTCGCGAAGGCGCTGCGCGCGATCCTGCGGCAGGACCCGGACGTCGTGATGATCGGCGAAATCCGCGATCTCGAAACCGCGCAGATCGCCGTGCAGGCGTCGCTGACCGGCCACCTGGTGCTGGCCACGCTGCACACCAACGACGCGGCGAGCGCAGTGACGCGCCTGATCGACATGGGCATCGAGCCCTTCCTGCTGTCGTCGTCGCTGCTCGGCGTGCTGGGCCAGCGACTGGTGCGCAAGCTCTGCCCGAAGTGCCGCGAGCAGGACCCGGCCACCAAGGCGTGGCGCGCGGTGGGCTGCGACAACTGCGGCCGCTCGGGCTACGTCGGCCGCACCGGCATCTACGAACTGCTGACGGTGAACGACGAACTGCGCATGCTGGTGCACCAGGGCGCGAACGACACCGACATCCGCCGCATCGCCGAGAAGGGCGGCATGATCACGATGCGCAACGACGCGCGTCGCTGGGTCACTTCCGGCGTCACCTCGCAGGAAGAAGCCCTGCGCGTGACGCGCGACTGATGGCGGCCTTCCGTTTCGCGGCCGCCGACGCGTCGGGCAAGGAGCAGTCGGGCGTCCTGGAGGCCGACAGCGCGCGCGTCGCGCGGCAGCTGCTGCGCGGCCGCGGCCTGATCCCGCTGACCGTCGAGCCGGTGTTCGACGAGAGCGCCGGCACCGGCGTGTCGATGCGGCTCGGCCGTCGCATGTCGCAGACCGAGCTCGCCGTGATCACGCGCCAGCTCGCGTCGCTGATGGGCGCGCAGCTGCCGGTCGCCGATGCGCTGACCGTGATGGTCGAGCAGAGCGAGAAGCAGTCGGTGCGCGAGATCATGGCGGCGATCCGCACGGACGTGCTGTCGGGCACATCGCTGTCGCGCGCGCTGGCGCGGCATCCCAGACAGTTTCCCGAGATCTATCGCGCACTGATCGCCGCCGGCGAAGAGTCCGGCAAGCTCGGCACGGTGCTCGGCAGCCTGGCCGACTACATCGAGGAACGCTCGCGCCTGCAGCAGAAGATCACGCTGGCGTTCGTCTATCCGGCGATCGTCACCGTCGTCGCGCTGCTGGTGGTGGTGGGCCTGCTGACCTACGTCGTGCCGCAGGTGGTGCAGGTGTTCGCCAACACCAAGCAGCAGTTGCCCTTCCTGACCACTGCGCTGATCGCGGTGTCGGACTTCGTGCGCAACTACGGCTGGATCGTGCTGATCGCACTCGTCGTGGCGGCCTTCCTGTGGGAACGCGCGCTGCGCGTGCCGGCGGCGCGGCTGGCCTGGCACCGCAAGATCCTGACGATGCCGGTCGCCGGCGTGCTGTCGCGCTCGATGAACACCGCACGCTTCTCCTCGACGCTGGCGATCCTGGTGGGCTCGGGCGTACCGATGCTGCGCTCGCTGCAGGCCGCGGGCGAAACCATCACCAACCTCGCGATGCGCAGCCGCGTGATGGACGCCGTGCAGCGTGTGCGCGAAGGCTTTTCGCTCGCCAAGGCCCTGAAGGCCGACGTCGACGAAGAGAAGAAGCCCGGCTACATCAAGCTCTTCCCGCCGGTGCTGATCCACCTGATCGCGTCGGGTGAAGCCACCGGCAAGCTGCCCGAGATGCTCGGCCGTGCCGCCGACATCCACTCGCGCGAAGCGGAACGACGGGCGCTGTTCTTCACGTCGCTGCTCGAGCCGATCCTGATCCTGGCGATGGGCGTGGTCGTGATGCTGATCGTCATGGCCGTGCTGCTGCCGATCATCGAGATCAACACGCTGGTGAAGTAGCCCGTGCCACGCCGCGTACTCATGCGGCGGTAGCATCGCCGCATGGCTCTGCAACCGATGGAACTGGTGCGCGGCACCCGCGCACACCTGCCCGCCTACGTCGCCGCCCTGCACGCCGGCTGGTCGGCCGACAACGTGCGCGGCGTCGTCGCTGCCAATGAGGAACTCGCGCGCATCACGAACGACGCCGACGCGTTCCTCGCCAGCCTGCACGATCCGGAGGCGCGTGGTGGTCCAGTCAGCATGCCCGATGGCTCCATCGTTCCGCGCCTGCCCGGCTTCCGGCGCTGGATGTGGGACGGCGAGTTCTGCGGCTCGATCGGCTTTCGCTGGCAGCGCGGCACGGAAGATCTGCCGCCCTACTGCCTGGGCCACATCGGCTACGCGGTCGTACCGTGGAAACGCCGCCTCGGCTATGCCACGCAGGCTGTGCGCGCGCTGCTGCCCGAGGCCCGTGAACTGGGACTGCGCTACGTCGAGATCACCACCGATCCGGACAACGTCGCCTCACAGCGCGTGATCGTGAAGGCGGGCGGCGTGTTCGTCGAACAGTTCACGAAGCCGGCGCAGTACGGTGGGGTCGAAGGACTGCGGTACAGGATCGATCTGTAGCGGTCGGAAGAAAATCAAACTGGATCGCCGCCTTCGCGGGGATGACGGCACTCTTCCGCCGTCGCCCCGGCGAAGGCCGGGGCCTAATCTTCCTGATGGCTGTCGTCCCCGCGAAAGCGGGGACCCATTTTGACTTTGCTTTTTCCTCACAAGCAGCGCCGATTCCTCACGGGACTTCGCGCACCGTGCCGCGCACAGTGTGTGCACGCCAGTCGTCCACTGGCCCAACCCACGGGAGCACACCATGTCCACGAAATCCAGCCTTGCCATTGCGGCCTGCTTCGCCGTTGCCGCCAGCGCAGCCTTTGCCGATGACGGCGACCTGTCGATCAACGACTGGTCGAAAGTCGACAACGGCGGAATGGACGTCTCGGTCAGCCGTGCCGTCATCAAGGCCGAACTGGCCGAAGCCACCCGGCTCGGCTTGATCGTCGTCGGCGAGGGTCCGTACCCGGCCGGCACCGAGGAGCAGGAGCAGCAGGTGCAGCAGGCCGGTCGCCGCGCTGCCGAACAGTTCGCGAAGTCGTCGGAATCCGAAGGCTGAGCAAACAGAAAGGGGCCAGGCTCGCGAGCCTGACCCCCTTTCACTCTTCCGGAGCGTCTACTTCAGCGCCTGCAGCTTGTCGTAAGTCGCCTTGTCCCATGTCGCGTCGGGACCGTTGTGCAACTTGGCAGTGGCCTCGCGGAACGGCGTGCGGTCGACCTTCACCACATCCTTGCCGCGCTTGGCGAACTCGGCCCCGAGCTTCTTCTCGATCTCGACGATCTCACCGGTGGCGCGCGCCGCCGCTTCGGCCAGCACTTCCGCGAAGATCTTCTTGTCGGCGTCCGACAGCTTGTTCCACGTCGGCGCGCCGACGATGGTCAGCAACGCATCGGTGATGTGTCCGGTCAGCACGATGTACTTCTGCACTTCGTAGAATTTCTTGGCCTCGATGGTGGGCAGCGGATTCTCCTGCGCATCAACCGTGCCGTTCTGCAGAGCGAGGTACACCTCGGCGAAGGCAATCGGCGTCGGATTGGCGCCGACCGCGCGCGGGAACATCGTGTACAGCGGCGCGTCGGGCACGCGGATCTTCAGGCCCTTCATGTCCTCGGGCTTGTTGATCGCGCGGTTGGACGTCACGTGCCGCTCGCCGTAGTAGGTGATCGCCACCACCTTGTTGCCGCCGCTCTTCTTCTGATAGCCATCCGACAGTTCGGCGAACAGCGGGCTGGTGGCGAATGTCTTCCAATGGTTGAAGTCGCGGAACATGTATGGCGCACCGCCGATGGCGATCGGACCATAGGTGCGCCCCGCGAACAGCTGGCCCGTGTAGATGATGTCCACCGTGCCCAGCGTCAGGCCCTGGTTGATGTCGGTTTCCTTGCCGAGCGTGGACGCCGGGAACACTTCCACCGTGTAGCGGTTGTTCGTGCGCTTGCCGATCTCGCCCGCGGCCCAGACCGCCGCCGTGTGATACGGCTCGCTGGTCTCGTACACGTGCGCGAACTTGAGTTTGGTCTGCGCGCCGACGCTGAACGCCAGCGCGGCGAGCACGGCGCCCGCCACCCAGCGGACGCCCGCAGATACCTTCGGATCGATGCTTCTCATGGTTGTCTCCTCGTTGCGGGCTGATGCCTCTGGGGTGGATGTGCCTGCGCGAATGCTGCGCGAGTGACGGCGCTACATGGTTGCGCCGAGTTGCCACGGAACGAACTCGCTCTGGCCGTAGCCGAAGCGCTCGCTCTTGGTTCGTTGCCCGGATGCGGTGGCGATGATCAGGTCGAACAGCCGCTCGCCGACCTGCTCGATGGTCGCACGGCCATCGGCGATGTCGCCGCAGTTGAGGTCGATGTCGTCTTCCTGCCGTTGCCACAGTTCGCTGTTGGTCGACAGCTTCAGCGACGGCGACGGCGCGCAGCCGTAGGCCGAACCGCGTCCCGTGGTGAACACGATCATGTTGGCGCCACCCGCGACCTGCCCGGTTGCGGACACGGGGTCGTACCCCGGCGTGTCCATATAGACGAAGCCATGCTGGTCCACCGGCTGCGCGTACTCGTACACATCGACGAGATTGGTCGTGCCGCCCTTCGCCACCGCGCCCAGCGACTTTTCGAGGATGGTGGTCAGCCCGCCCGCCTTGTTGCCCGGCGAGGGATTGTTGTTCATCTCGCCCTTGTTGCGCGCGGTGTAGTCCTCCCACCAGCGGATGCGCGCGACGAGCTTCTCGCCCACGGCGCGCGACACCGCGCGCCGCGTCAGCAGGTGCTCGGCGCCGTAGATCTCGGGCGTCTCCGACAGGATCGCCGTACCGCCATGCGCGACCAGGCGGTCGACCGCATTGCCAAGTGCCGGGTTCGCCGTGATGCCCGAGTAGCCGTCGGAGCCGCCGCACTGCAGGCCCAGCATCAGGTGGCTCGCCGGCACCGGCCGGCGCGTCGCTGCATTGGCCGCCGGCAGCATGTCGCGCACGATCGCCACGCCGCGCTCGATGGCCTTCGCGGTGCCGCCGACGTCCTGCATGTTGTAGTGCGCGATGCGTTCGCTGTCGGTCAGCCCCTCGGCCCCGAACAGCGAGGTGATCTGGTTGGTCTCGCAGCCCAGGCCCACGAACAGCACCGCCGCGACATTGGCGTGGCGCGCGTAGCCCGCCATCGTCCGTCGCAGCACCTGCACGCTCTCGCCCATGTCCATGCCGCAGCCGGTCCCGTGCGTCAGCGCGATCACGCCGTCGACGGCGGGAAACGGCGCGAGCGCGTCGGGGTGGATATCGCGGCGGAAGCGGTCGGCGATGGCGCGGCAGACGGTCGCCGAACAGTTGACGCTCGACAGCACCGCGACGTAGTTGCGCGTGGCGATGCGTCCGTCCGGCCGCACGATGCCCATGAAAGTCGCGGGCGTGTCGACCGTCGGCGTGGGATGCACGTCGGCACCGAACGCATAGTCACGTTCGAAAGCTCCGTGTTCCGCGCCGATGCCCAGGTTGTGCAGATGCACGTGCTCGCCGGGCCGGATGTCGCGCGTCGCAAAGCCGATGATCTGGTTGTAGCGTCGCACCGGTTGCCCCGCCGCGACCGCGCGCGTCGCGAGCTTGTGGCCGGGCGGCACGAGTCCGATGACGGTCACGTTCTCGCTGACCACGCGTGTTCCAGCCACGAGTTGCCTGCGCGCGATGACGACGTCATCGGCCGGGTTCAGGCGCAGCACCAGCGGGACTTCCTGCAGCATCGGCTCTCCCTTCGCTGGCAGGTCTACAGCACCTTGCCGGGCAGCCACAGACTGATCTGCGGAATATAAGTCACCAGCACCAGGCTGATCAGCAGCGGCACCAGCCACGGCAGGATCGCCATCGTCGTGCGTTCGATCGACAGCTTGGCCACGCGCGCCAGCACGAACAGCACCAGTCCCATTGGCGGATGCAGCAGTCCGATCATCAGGTTCAGCACCATGACCAGGCCGAAGTGCACGGGGTCGATGCCGAGCTGGTGCACGATCGGCAGCAGGATCGGCACGAGGATCGTGATCGCCGCCGTCGGCTCCAGGAAGCAGCCGACGAACAGCATCAGCAGGTTGGCCAGCAGCAGGAACATCCACGGATCGCTGGTGAAGCCCAGCACCCACGTGGCGATCATCTCGGTGGTGCGCGTTACCGTCAGCATCCACCCGAAGATCGACGCGGCTGCGACGATCAGCAGCACGACCGACGTGGTCTCGATGGTGTCCATCGACACCTTGATCAGCATCCGCCAGTTCAGCGTCCGGAACCACACCAGTCCCAGGAACAGCGCCCAGACGCAGGCGGCGATCGCGCCTTCGGTGGCCGTGAAGACCCCGGCCGTCATGCCGCCGATCAGCAGTACCGGCGTCATGATCGGCAGCACCGCGTTGAAACGGAATACGCGGTCGGCAGCCAGCAGTGCGATCAGCGCGCCGATCACGGTGGGCACCTGCGGCAGGCCGGCCTTGTCCGTCAGCAGCCAGATGATGACCGGGAACAGCGCCACCACGGCGAGTTCGGCCAGCGCCTTGATGATGCGCACCCATTCGAAGCGGACGTCGCCGCCCCACTTGTTGCGATGCGCGTAGTACGCGACGGTGGCCATCATCAGCAACGCCATCACCGCGCCCGGCAGGATGCCCGCGAGGAACAACGCGCCGACCGACACGTTGGCGAACATGGCGTAGATGACGAAGGGCAGCGAGGGCGGAATGATCGGGCCGAGCGTCGCCGACGCCGCGGTCACGCCGACGGCGAACTCGGTCGCGTAGCCGTGGTCCTTCATCGCCTTGATCTCGATCGTGCCGAGCCCCGCCGCATCGCCGATCGCCGTGCCCGACATCCCGGCGAAGATCACCGAGCCCAGTACGTTGACGTGACCCAGTCCGCCGCGCAGCCAGCCGACCAGCGCCAGCGCGAAGTTGTAGATGCGGTTGGTGATGCCCGCCGAGTTCATCAGGTTGCCGGCGAGGATGAAGAACGGCACCGCCAGCAGCGGGAACGAGTCGATGCCGTTCACCATGCGGTGGATGACGACGAAGTCCGGCACGGTGCCGGTCACCATGACGAAGATCAGCGACGAGCCTGCCATCGCGATGGCGACGGGAACGCCCGAGCCCATCAGGCCGAGGAACAGCAGCTTGAAAGCGCCGGGGCTCATAGAGGAGCCTCCGCGCTCCGCGCTGCGGCGCGAGCTTGCTTGAAGCGGTTCTGCGCTGCGCTCATGTCGCCTCCGCGCTCCGCGCTGCGGCGCGAGCTTGCTTGAAGCGGTTCTGCGCTGCGCTCATGTCGCGTCCGCCAGATCTGGCCGCTCCAGCACCGACGCGCCGCGCCGCCAGTTGGCCCATGCCACGCCGAGCGCGCGCCACGTCATCAGCGCGAATCCGACCAGCACCACCGAGTACATCAGTCCGATCGGCAGGTCCACCACCGCCATGCGCTGGCTGCCGATGCGCTGCAACAGCAGCCACGTGAGCCAGGTCGCGTAGCCGAAGAAGGCGACGCGGGCGATATCCACCAGCGTCGACATCACGCGCATCAGCTTCTTCGGCAGGATGCGGTAGAAGAAATCCACGTGGATGTGCGTGTTCCGGCGCACGGAGGCGGCCGCGCCGATGAACACGGTGCAGATCAGCAGGTAGCGCGAGATCTCCTCGGTCCACCCTGCCGAGTCGTTCAGCGCATAGCGCGTGAAAAACTGCAGGAACACGGTGGCGGCCAGCGTCCAGAAGAAGACGAACGCGGCCCAGTCCTCGATGCGATAGACGCCGAGGTCGATCGGCGCGTCGTGCACGTCGAACTCGCCGCTGGCGGTGAGCACGTGCTCGTCGGCGTCGACGGACGGCGGTTTCGGTGGCAGCGGTTGCATGTCGGCTCAGGTCTCCGCCGCCTCGCTCCAGCTGCGCTGGAAGCGCTTCGCCGCCGCATCCATGTGGCGGCGCATGGCGGCCTTGGCGCCGGCGGCGTCGCGCGCGGCGATGGCCGTCATCACCGCTTCGTGCTCGGTGATGGCCGCCTCCCACAGCGCCGGCGTGTCGAAGTGGTGTTCGAGCCGCGTGAACAGCGGGCCGGCGCGCTGGTCCCACAGCGTGCGCACGGCCAGCGCCAGCGCACTGTTCGCGCTGGCCTCGGCAATCTCGATGTGGAACTGCCGGTCGTTGTCGAGCGGCATCCTGGACTGCCGGCGGTCGCGCCTCATCGCCGCCAGCGCGGCCTGCATGCGGCGCACCTGCGAGGCCGTCGCGTGGCGCGCAGCAAGCGGCGCACGTTCGGATTCAGGCAGGCGCCGGGCGGTGATCAGTTCGAAAGGCCCGGTGTCCTCCGGCAGCGCGCCGACCGATTTGGCCGCCGGCCGCGTGACGTACACGCCGGAACCGACGCGCACTTCGACCAGGCCTTCGACTTCCAGCGCGATCAGCGCTTCGCGCACCGACGGACGGCTCACCTTCAGCAGGCGCGCGAGGTCGCGCTCGGGCGGCAGCCGCTGCCCCGACCGGTACTCGCCCCGCTTGATCAGCCGGGCGATCTGGTCGGCGATGCGGCGATACAGGCGCTGCGGTTCGACGGCCTTGATCGGCATGACAGGGGATGCGCTCCCGAAGTGGTGGCCCGCCGGCTGGACAGCCCGGAGCGCTGCCGCTTACACTGCCGCGCACTGGTCAAGTGGTCTGACCAATTGCGCGGCAAGCTTCACACGCAGCGCACGCGGGTGTCAAGCTGCGGCACGATACTGCGGGGAGATGAGCGATGGCAGGCCGGTTGCAGGGCAAGACCGCGCTGGTGACGGCAGCCGGCCAGGGCATGGGACGCGCGGCAGTGCTGGCCTTCGCCCGCGAAGGCGCGCGCGTCGTCGCCACCGACCTCAAGGCGGAGCTGCTCGCGGGGTTGCCCGAGGGCGTGACGCGTCGCGCCCTCGACGTGCTCGACGATGCGGCCGTGCAGGCCGCCGTCGCCGACATCGGCGCGGTGGACATTCTGTTCAACTGCGCCGGCTACGTGCACCAGGGCACGATCCTCGATTGTTCGATCAGGGACTGGGATTTCAGCTTTGACCTGAACGTGCGCAGCATGTTCGTCATGACCAAGGCGATGCTGCCGAAGATGATCGACGCCGGCGGCGGCGTGATCCTCAACATGGCCTCGGTGCTCGGCGCGCACAAGGCGGCGCCGAACCGCCTGGCCTATGCCGCGAGCAAGGCCGCCGTCGCGGGCTTCACGCGGGCGCTGGCGATCGACCACGTGCGCCAGGGCATCCGCGTCAACTGCGTGTGTCCCGGCACGGTGGACACGCCGTCGCTGGGCGAGCGCATCGCGGCCTTCGCCGATCCGGTGCAGGCGCGCAAGGATTTCATCGCACGCCAACCGATGGGGCGGCTGGCGGTGGCCGAGGAGATCGCCGAGACCTTTGTCTTTCTCGTGTCCGACGAATCGTCGTTCATGACCGGACAGGCGATCTTTGTCGACGGTGGCATGAGCCTCTGAGGAATCAAACATGAAACTGCTGCGCTACGGCCCTGCCGGATTCGAGAAGCCCGGACTGCTCGACACCCATGGCGCGATCCGCGACCTGTCGGGCGTGGTCGAGCACGTGACCAGCCTGCACCTGGCGCCGAAGGAACTGGCGAAGCTCGCGAAGATCGATGCGGCCTCGCTGCCGCTGGTGCCCGGCAAGCCGCGTCTGGGCGTTCCGTATCTGGGCATCAGCAAGTTCATCGCGATCGGCCTGAACTACGCGGACCACGCGGCCGAGTCCGGCGTGCCCGTGCCCGCGGAGCCGATCGTCTTCTCCAAGGCGACCACCTGCATCAACGGCCCGAACGATGACGTCGTCATTCCGCGCAACTCGACGAAAACCGACTGGGAGGTCGAACTCGGCGTGGTCATCGGCACGAAGGCGACTTACGTCGAACAATCGCAGGCGCTGCAGCACGTGGCCGGTTACTGCGTGATCAACGATGTCTCGGAGCGCAACTTCCAGCTCGAGCGCGGCAGCCAGTGGGACAAGGGCAAGGGTTGCGACACCTTCGGCCCGATCGGCCCGTACCTGGTCACGCGCGACGAAGTGCCCGATCCGCAGGCGCTCGACATGTGGCTCGACGTCAACGGCCAGAAGATGCAGCGCGGCAACACGCGCACGATGATCTTCGGCGTTGCGCACCTGGTGAGCTACGTCAGCCAGTTCATGACGCTGATGCCGGGCGACATCATCACCACCGGTACGCCGCCGGGCGTCGGCATGGGCATGAGGCCACCGCGCTACCTGAAGGCCGGCGACATCATCACGCTGGGCATCGCCGGCCTCGGCGAGCAGCGCCAGGCCGTGCGCGCGCACGGGTGAGCGACGTATCGGCAACCACAGCGCGGCACGTCGGCTCCGACGCGCTTGCCGCCTGGGCGTGCGCCTGCCTGCGTGCAGTGGACGTTGGCGAGCCGCATGCGCAGGTCGTAGCGAGGGCACTGGTGCAAACCAGCCTTTGGGGGATCGATTCGCACGGCATTGCGCGACTGACGCACTACCTCGCACGCATCCAGGCCGGCTCGATCGACGCCCGGCCCACGATGACCATCACCGCCACCGGCCCGTGCACGGCGACGATGGACGGCGGCCATGGCCTGGGCATCGTCGTGTGTTATGCCGCGATGGACCGTGCGATGCAGATGGCGCGCGCCAACGGCGCGGGGATCGTCGGCATCGGCGAGAGTTCGCATTGCGGGGCGATCGGGCTGTATACGCGGCACGCCGCCGCACTGGGGCTGGTCGGCGTCGCCTTCACTCACGCCGACTCGATCGTCGCGCCGTTCGGCGGCACGCAGAAGTTCCTCGGCACGAACCCGATCGCGATCGCGTTCCCGCAGGCGGACGGCCCGCCCGTGTGCCTGGACATGGCGACCAGTTCGATCCCGTGGAACCGCGTGATGAATGCGCGGCGCGAACACGCGCCGCTGCCTGCGGGCGTGGCCATCGATTCGACCGGCGTGCCGACCACCGATGCGGACACGGCCGCGGCGTTGCTGCCGCTGGGTGGCGCCTACGGTCACAAGGGCTACGCGCTCGCGCTGATGATCGACCTGCTGTGCGGCCCGCTGAACGACATGCCCTTCGGCGACGCGATCCCGGCCATGTTCGGCGACCTGACGGCGCGCCGCCACCTGGGCTCGCTGGTCATCGCAATCGATCCCGCGCGCTTCGCGGGCGGGCCGCATCTGGCGGAACGCGTGCGCGATGCGGTCACGCGCCTGAAGGCGCAGCCCGGCGACATCCAGTATCCCGGCGAGCCCGAGGGGCGACGCGAGGCGGAGCGGCGCAGCGCCGGCATCCCCGTCGAGCCGGGCCTGTGGGCGGACATGCAGCAGTGGTCGGCGCGGCTCGGTGTGGCAATGCCTGCCGCATAGTCTCAGCAACACGCGCGGGAGCACGACGATGATCGCGGACCTGAAGGGCAAGGTGGTGCTGGTGACCGGCGCCAGCACCGGCATCGGCGCGGCGGCGGCGCGTGCCTTCGGCGCGAACGGTGCGCGCGTGATCGTGCACTACCACGCGAGCGAGGCTGCCGCACAGGCCATCGTCGCCGACGTGCGCAGCGCCGGCGGCGATGCACTTGCGCTGCGCGCGGACGCGCGCGTGCCGGCGCAGTTCACGAAGCTGGTTGACGACAGTGCCGCGCACTTTGGCGGCCTCGACGTGCTCGTCAATAACGCGGGCGATCTGGTCGGCCGCAAACCGGTGACCGATGCCGACGACGCACTGCTGCAGCAGCTCTTCGAACTGAACATGCGCTCGGTCGTCGTCGCCAGCCGCGCTGCGATCCCGCTCCTGCGCAGGCGCGGCGGCGGCAGCATCATCAACACCACGTCCATTTCCGCACGCACCGGCGGCGGACCCGGCTCGGTGCTGTATTCGTCCTCCAAGGGCTTCGTCAGCACCTTCACGCGCGGACTGGCCAGGGAACTCGCGCCCGATCACATCCGCGTCAACGCGGTCGCACCGGGCGTGATCACGACGCCGCTGCAGGACCGCCACACGACGGCCGCGCAGCTCGAGGCGTTCCGCGCGTCGGTACCGATGGGGCGGCTCGGTGTCGCCGACGAGTGCGCCGGGGCCTACCTGTACCTCGCGTCGGAGTCACTCGCGAGCTACGTGACGGGTCAGGTGCTGGAGGTCAATGGTGGGCAGTTGATGCCGTAGCGAGTCGACTCAAGCGAGGGGCTGGGCCTCACTCGCGCGCGGCAGGGGAAGTTGTTGCCACGCATTTTCATACGCAGCGGACCAGCGATGCCAGATAGTGATGTGGTTTGGATCATTGGCCTTGATCATGACGCTGTATCCGTCAGCCTTGCCCCTTGCGGCCCAGTAAGCGTCATGAACTGACAAAGCGTAGTCTCGTACTTCGATGGCGGGCAGTATCAGTAGCCGATATCCGCCGGAGACAAGGCTCACTTCTTCGGACAAATTGGCCAGAAACGCAAAGATGAAGTTGCCCTTGCTCAGTCTGGCAACCGACCTTCTAGAGCCAAGCCGTAGATGTTGCTGCGCGCGTGCGACCTTGACGGACACGAGAAAATTGTCGCTGGCGCCGCTTGCTTCAATGTCATACGTCGGGAAGTTGTGGGCTAGAAGTGAAGCGGTGTAGCCGCGCTGCCTGAGGAGTTGAGCCGCCAGCTTCTCTCCATCATCGCCGAGTTGCTTCGATGCCAGCCGTGCAGGCGCTCCTGGAACTACTTCTCGCGTCGTTCCGGAGCGATTCTTGCGAGCTGGCGACCGTACTGGAACGGTGCTTTGATTCAGGGGCCACTTATCAAGTGCCTCGTTGATGAAAACCTCCTTGTCCTTTCGACCAAGTTGCACTTGCTCGGCGACGTACTTGCAGCGATCCGCGAGGCAAAGATTGTGCCCTTGCAGCGAGATCCTGGAATCAAAGTACGAAATCGCATCCGACAGGTAGACGGTGCGGCCCCTCGCGGAAAAGTGATGTAGGCGCGTGAAGTCTGCATTCGTGATCCCGGCTGCACGTAGGGCTTCAAGACAACGGGCGAGGTGGTTGGGGCTCATTGCAGAAGCAGTGACTATCGATTGTGAGGCCTAATGGCAAAGTTCGGACGCGCTTGCAGAGCACCGGCTCTGCAACGAAGGGTTAGGTTTCCCCAACTCGAACATACAGATGCACGTTCGTCGATCCGTCACCGACCGGCACTTCCTTGACTTCTAGGTAAGGCTGTTTGCGGACAAGTTCCCCCAGTTTCTGGAAGCCGAAGTTGCGAGGATCGAAGGACGGACTGTTCTTGATCACGAGTGAACCGACAGCGGACAAAGCTGCCCAACCACTATCTCGTGCTGTAGCAGCGACCGCAGCCCGAAGCATTGGCTCAAGCGGTACTGACTCCTCCGAAGGAGCCACAGCAGGGGCAGCGGCCGCGGCCTGGCTGGGGCGAAGAATCTCTGTGTAGATGAACTTGTCGCACGCCGCTACAAAGGGCTGAGGCGTCTTCTTCTCGCCAAGCCCGAAGACGGCGAGACCGACCTCCCTGATGCGCGTGGCAAGGCGCGTGTAGTCGCTGTCGGATGACACGATGCAGAATCCGTTCACTGCACCTGAGTGCAGCAGATCCATAGCATCAATAATCAGCGCCGAGTCGGTGGCGTTCTTGCCTGTCGTGTAGCTGAACTGCTGCACAGGCTGGATGGCATGGCTCTGCAAGACCTCCTTCCAGCCGCGCAGGTTAGGAGTAGTCCAGTCTCCGTAGGCACGCTTGATCGTCGCTGTGCCGTACCGTGAAATTTCTGCCAGCAGTTCGGACGCGATGGAGGCTTGCGCGTTGTCCGCGTCGATCAGGACGGCAAGCTTGTCCAGTAGCGTAGCCATGGTGGGAGTTTTAAGAAACTAACGAGGCTGTAGAAAAACCCATCGTGCCCTGAACTCTTTTGCTCGGCAAGGTCGAAAGACAGACGCCCGAGTTGGAGAGCACTGATGGCCCGCTACAAGCCGATCGACACGAGTCCGCGGCTCATTGCTGTCGATCT
>JBGAIO010000064.1:0-15776 GCA_044225415.1 Burkholderiaceae bacterium
CGTGGCCGCCCTGCTCGCGGCCGTGCTGGCCAGCGCCGCCGTCCTGGTGTCGGCGCAGTCGCCGCCGGCAACGCCCGGCAGTGCCGGCGCGTCCGTCGAGATCTCCGCGCCACCGATCAGCCGCACGACGCGGCTGGGCAATGTCCTCGAACCGGACACGCTGAAGCACGGCGGGCTGACCGGCATCTACCCGCTGGCCCACCCGCAGGCAGCGTTCGCGGCGCGCGTGCTGCTCGCCGGCGCGGCCGACCGCACGATCGATGTCCAGAACTACATCTGGCGCGCCGACGACACCGGTTACCTGATGTTCGAGGCGCTGTGGAACGCGGCCGAGCGCGGCGTGCACGTGCGGTTGCTGCTCGACGACAACAACACCGCCGGCCTCGACCAGACGCTGGCGGCGCTGGATGCGCACCCGCGGATCGAAGTGCGGCTCTACAACCCGATGCAGTACCGGCGCTTGCGCGTGCTGAACTTCATCGCGGACTTCGACCGCGCCAACCGCCGCATGCACAACAAGGCGTTCATCTTCGACGGGCAGGCGACCATTCTCGGCGGACGCAACGTCGGCAACGAGTACTTCGGCGAGGGCGAAGGAATCCTGTTCGAAGACCTCGACGTGCTGGCCGTCGGTGCTGCGCCGCCGGACGTGGCGAAGTCCTTCGATCTGTACTGGAACAGTCCGTCGGCACAGCCGGTGACGGCCTTCGTGCAGGCCGACGACGACGCGATTCCGAAGCTTGTGCAGCGCTTCGAGGACACGCGCCGCAGCGAGAGTGCGAACGCCTATCTGAAGTCGCTGCAGGAAGACCCGCTGGTGACCGACCTGCTCGACGGCAAGCTGCCGCTCACCTGGGCGCGAGCGCAGGTGGTGGTCGATCACCCGTCGAAGACGCTGGGCAAGGGCGAAGAGAAGGAAGTGCTGCTGCTCGCCGAGATGCTGCCCGAGCTCGGCTATCCGACGCGCAGCTTCGACCTGGTGTCGCCGTATCTCGTGCCCGGCAGGCAGGGCACGGCGGAACTGGGCGGGCTGGTCAAGCGCGGGGTACGCGTGCGCATCCTGACCAACTCGCTGGCCGCCACCGACGTGGCCGCGGTGCATGCCGGCTATGCGAAGTACCGCGAGGACCTGCTGCGCGCGGGTGTCGAGCTCTACGAGCTGCGCCCCGCGGCGGGACGCCAGCGCGGCTCGGGCTTCGGCGGCGCCTCGGCGTCGAGCCTGCACGCGAAGACTTTCGCGCTGGACGATGCACGGCTGTTCGTCGGGTCGTTCAACTTCGATCCGCGTTCGGCGTACCTGAACACCGAACTCGGACTGATCATCGACAGCCCCGAGCTCGCCAGCCAGCTCGGCGCCGCGTTCGAGAAGAGCGTGCCGAAGGCCACCTACGCCGTGACGCTGACGCCGCAGGGCTCGCTGCAATGGACCGAGCGCAACGATGCCGGCGTCGTCGTGCACGACATCGAACCGGACGCGACCGTCACGCGCCGGATGATGGTGCTGATGCTGTCGCTGCTGCCGATCGAGTGGATGCTGTAGGCAGGCGCAGCCGCACCGACTGTGCGGAACGGCTCACTGCGTGGCGGTGATCCCGCCGTCGACGTACAGCACCTGTCCCGTGATGAAGCCCGCACCGGGCGAACACAGGAACAGCACCGGCGCCGCGACGTCGCTCGGCTCGCCGATGCGGCCGAGGGGGATGCGTTCGACGATCTGGCGGCGCGTGGCTTCGTTGTCGATCCAGTGGCGCGCCATTTCCGTGGCCACGACCGTCGGCGCGACGCCGTTGACGCGGATGCCGTGCGGCGCGAGTTCGGCGGCGTGCTGCTTCACCAGCATCACCAGCGCGCCCTTGCTCGCGCAATAGGCCGAATAGCCACGCTCGCGCAGGCCGAGCCGGCTGCGCACCGACAGCAGATGCACCTGCGCGCCGCCGCGTCCGCCGGCGACCTGGTGCCGCGCGCAGGCCTGCGCGCTGAACATCGCCGCCTTCAGGTTGACGGCCAGCACCTCGTCGAACGCCGCCTCGGTGACCTCGTCGAGCCGCTGCTCGCGCTGGATGCCGACGCAGTTGACCAGCAGGTCGAGCCGCTGATGACGCCGCGCGGTCTCGTCGACCGCGGCGCGCAGCGATTCCACGCTGCCGGCGTCGACCGCCACGGCATCGCCGCGTGCGCCCAGCGTGGCGGCCAGCGCCTGTGCGCGCTCGAGCTGGCGGCCGGCGACGACCACCGTCGCGCCCGCCGCGGCCAGCGCTTCGCAGATCGCGGTGCCGAGACCGCCGTAGCCGCCGGGCACGAACGCCACCTGGCCCGTCAAGCCTGCATCACGCTGTTCAGCACGGACCATCGCCATCAGTCCATCTGCAGGCCGCCGTTGACGTCGAGGATCTCGCCGGTGATGAAGCCGGCGAGCGGCGCGGCGAGAAAGCGCACCGCGTGGCCGAACTCCTCCGGCTCGCAGAAACGGCCGACCGGGATCGCGGCCAGCAGTGCCTGGCGCTGCGCCTCGGTGAGCTGCTCGGTGACCATCGGCGTGCGCACGTACGCCGGTGCGATGCCGTTGACGGTGATGCCGTCGCGCGCCAGTTCGCGCGCCAGCGAGAAGGTCAATGCGCTGAGCGCGCCCTTGGACACCGCGTAGGCGGTGCCGGCGGTCAGCCCGCCGGTCTTCGCGGCGAGCGACGTCGTGTTGATGATGCGGCCCCAGCGCCGCCGCTGCATCGCCGGGATCGCCGCGCGCGCCAGGAAGAACGCCGCGTCGAGGTTCACCGACAGCACGCGCCGCCACTCCGCATCGTCGGTGGCCTGCGACTTCGCGTTGGACAGCACGCCGGCGTTGTTGACGAGGATGTCGACGTCGCCGAGCGCGTCGGAGACGCGCGCGAGCAGCGCCGGCAGTGCGTCGAGATCGGTCAGGTCCGCGGCGAACGGCCGCGCGCGCCGCGGCCAGCCGCTGCCGGTTGCATCGCACGCCGCGGCGAGTCGCGCGGCGTCGTGGTCGACCAATGCGACGGCGCAGCCCGCGTCGGCCAGCGCATGCGCGGCGGCCAGCCCCATCGGCCCGGCCGCGCCCGTCACCAGCGCCACGCGGCCTGCAAGTTCAGACATCGAGCACGCTCTTGCGGCCGAACAGCCCCCGCGCACGGAAGGTCACGACGGCGATGAACAGCAGATACATCGACACGATGGCCCAGTCGCCGGCGAAGGCGCCGGTCATTCCCACGACGATACCGACCATGATGCCTGCGAGCACGGCGCCCCAGAAGCTGCCGACGCCCCCGAGCACGATGATCAGGAAGGCCGGCACCACCGCATCGACGCCCACCTGCGGGCGGATCCCCCAGATCGGCGCCATGACGATGCCGGCGAACGCGGCCAGCGCGACGCCCAGCGCGAACACGCCGAGCCGCAGTTTCGACAGGTTGATGCCCAGCGAACGCACCAGTTCGCTGTCGTAGGAGCCCGCCTTGATGCGCGCGCCGATCGACGTGCGCTCGATGAACAGCCACAGCGCGACGATCGCCAGGATCGCGAAGCCCGCCGCGTAGAAGCGATAGCGCGCGAAGAACACGTCGCCGAAGGGCACAGGCCCCTGCAGCGCGGCCGGCAGCGGCAGCACGCGCTCGCGCGAGCCCCAGGTCAGGCGGATCGCCTCCTCGATGACGATGGCTGCGCCGAAGGTCAGCAGCAGCCCGTACAGCGGGTCCTTGCCGTACGTGCGGCGCAACGCGATTTCGAGTCCCATGCCGAGCACGCCCACGACCGCCGGCGCCAGCAGCAGCGCCAGCGTGTAGCGCACGCCGACCGGCCACGACGCGTAGCCCCACAGTGCGTCCGGCGGCAGCGGCGGCGCCGCGACCAGCAGCGCCGCGTAGGCGCCCAGCGCGAAGAACGAGCCGTGCGCCAGGTTGATGGTCTCCATCAGCCCGACGATCAGCATGAAGCCCAGCGCCAGCAGCGCGAACAGCAGCCCGAGCGCGAGCCCGTTGACCAGGTGGGGGGCGAGCGTGGTCAGCATCGGCGATGAAGCGATGTGATCGGACGCGCGGCACGGCGGCGGACGTCACCGTCACGCCGCCGCGCGCGTTCACCGGCTAGGGCTCGTACACCGGCGTATCCGCATACGCCTCGAGCTTGCAGGCCGTCAGCGCGGCCTTGTCCTCGACCTCGGCCGGCGGCACCGCCGACAGGATCCTGAAGATATCGTCCTTCTCCGCCGGCTTGTCGTTGAAGCTCGCCATGTAGATGGTCTGCTGCAACTGGTGCGTCGTCGGATTCATGTAGGCATCGAAGTTCTGCATGCGCTCGACGGCAGGCACCTTCAGGTTCTCCAGCACCTTGATGACGGCGATGTTGTTGGTGGTGCCGGCCTTCTCGACGGCCTTCAGCAGTTCCTTCGTCGCCATGTAGCCGTTGTAGAACACGTTGCCCGGTACCTTGATGGCCACGCCCGGGTACATCTTCTGGTAGCGCGCGACGAACTCCTTCACGCCGGGCAGGTCGAGCCGCCAGTACCACGTCGTGCCGAACACGCCGAAGATCTCCTCGGGTCCGAGGCCGTAGACGTCGGGCCAGTCCTGCTGGTTGTTGATCCACGCGATGTTCTGGTGCAGCTTCGCCTGGATCACCTGCTGGCGCAGCGCCTTGGAATCGTCGCCGCCGATGGCCGCCGCGACGACGTCGGGCTTCATCTGCTGAACGCGCAGCAGGTACGACGTGAAGTCGCGCGTGTTCTGCGGAACCAGCACTTCACCGATGACCTTGCCGCCGTTGGCCTCGACCAGCGCGCGCGTGGCCTTCGACGTGTCGTGGCCCCACACGTAGTCGTTCGTCAGCAGCACCCAGCTCTTGCCGCCCACCTTGATCGCGTTCTTCACCGTCGCGGCGGCGAAGTTGCTGCCGTTGCCGTCCCACACGAACTTGGTGCGGTGGCAGTTCGCGCCGGCCTCGGTCGGCGAACTGGAATTGGTGTTGAGGAAGATGACGCCGCGCTTCTGCGCGACCTGCGAGATCGCGTTCGCCACGCCGGAGTGCACCGCGCCGACCAGGAACGCCGCCTCGTTGCGCGCGATCATGCGCTCGGCGACGCGCGAACCGGTGGCGGGCGTGGTCTCGGTGTCGATGTGGATCGCCTCGATCGGCCGTCCGAGCACGCCGCCCTTCTCGTTGAACTCGCGGATCGCCATCATCGCGCCGAGCCGCTCCATCTGCCCGCTGGCCGCGTACTGCCCGCTGGCGTCCATCGTCAGTCCGATGACGATCGGCTTCTTCTGCGCGGTCTGCGCCCAGGCGTGATGGTGACGCCATGGGCCGAAGAACGGGGCCGCGCCGTACAGGCCGGCGGTCGCGGCCGACAGTGCGGTCGCCCGGATGATGCGACGACGCGAGTTGCTGGGTGTCTCCTCGTTCATGGTTGCCTCCTTTGGGCAGTGGTTCTCGACTACGCCGACGGACTGCGCTACGTGCCGCGCGCGACGATGCTGAAATCGTTGAGCTGCTCCTGCGCCTCGATCAGCGACGGCATGAACTTCGGGCCGTAGCCGAGCGCGGCGGCCTGCACCAGGCTCTGGTGCACGGCCTCGCCGACGAAGCTCGCGACACCGAGCGTCTCGGTCATGTGCGTGTAGTAGCTCATGTCCTTGCGGCCATTGGCGATGGTGAACTTCATGCCGGCGAAGTCGCCGCGTGCCGCGCCCTCGCCGATCATGCGGAACACGCCGGAGCTGACGCCGCCGGCGGAGATCACCTCGACCAGCTTGGCGAGCGGCAGCCCGGCCTTCGCCGCTGCGGCGAAGGCCTCCGCCGTCGAGGTGGCGATCGACAGCGCGAGGAAGTTGTTGATCAGCTTCAGCACGTGGCCGCTGCCGGGCGGGCCTACGTGGATGACGTTCTCGCAGAACGCCTTCATCACCGGCGCCAGGCGCGCGAAGTCGGCGGCGTCCGCGCCGACCATCGTGTTGAGCCGGCCTTCCTCGGCTTCCTTCGGCGTGCGCGCGAGCGGCGCATCGACGAAGGTGACGCCGCGCGCGGCACTGGCCGCGCGCAGGCGCGTGGTCGAGTCGGGCTCTGCCGTCGAGCAGTCGACGATCATCGTTCCTGGCCGCGCACCGGCGAGAAGCCCGCCTTGCATCACCGACTCCACCTGCGGCGAGCCGGTGACGCAGATGAACACGATGTCGCTTTCCTTCGCGACAGCCGCGAGATCGGCCAGTTCGCGCGCACCGGCCGCCAGCAGGTCGTCGAGGCTCGCACGGTTGCGATGCGCCTTGAAAGACAGCGGGTAGCCCTTCGCGAGCAGGTTCTTCGCCATGCCGTGGCCCATCAGCCCCAGCCCGATGAATCCGATGCGTTCCATCACACCCCTCCGATGGCCGGCACGGCCGGCTCACGTTTCATTCAGCCTGTCCCGGCCGCCACCGGCTGACGCGCGGGGGCGGCCGGCACTTCGAACAGCAGCTCGATCAGTGCACCGTAGCTGGCGGCGACCTGCTCGATGACGCCGGCATCGTCGAGGCGACCGGCGAACCACGCGCGCGCCGCCTCGCCGAAGATGGTGCGGCCGACCGCGAAGCCGCGGCAGCTCGGCTGTCGCGCGGCCTGCGCAACGCGCGGCGCCAGTTCCGCCAGCGGCGCATCCTGGCCGAGCACCAGCACGCCGCGGCACTGCGGGTCGAGCTCCGCGACCGTCGCGGCCAGCGCGCGCCACGCCGCGTCGTCGCGCGGGGCGGGCAGCTTCCACCAGTCCGGCAGCACACCCGCCGCGGCGATCTCGCGCAGCGCAGCGCGCAGTCGACCATCCACGTCGCCGTCGGCCGGCTCGGTCGGCAGCACGATCTCCAGCAGCAGTTCGCGCCCGGTGTCGACGCACGCGTCGGCCAGTTCGCGCATCCGTTCGAGCTGCGCGCGGCGCAGTTCCGCCGCGTCGTCTGGCGAGTACACGACCAGGCACTTGGCGACGTGTCGGCGCGGCCAGCGGCGCAGCAGTGCCTGTGCGCTTTCGCCACGTTCGAAGGCGAGCGGGCGCACACCCGGCGCTTCCACCGGACGAGCGATCCAGAAGCGTTCGTCGAGCCGGGGCAGCAGCGTCTCGCCATAGCGGTCGTCGACGATGACGCCGCAGGCCGCAGCCGCTGCGGGGTGGCGCTCCAGCGCACGCTGCGCACCACGCGCGATCAGCCGCTTGAACTCGGTGATGCGTTCGAGCGGCGCGCGATGATCCACCGCCAGCGCCTCGAACTGCGCGCGATGGTCGAAGGCCAGTACCGCCAGGCGCGGCGCCACCGCATCGCGCGTGCCGGCACGGTGCAGATGGTTCAGCACGGCGTCCTCGCGCAGCCGCGGCGTCGCGCTGCCGCGCGCCATGTAGTGATCGAGCTCGGCGCGCGTCGGCATCGCCGGCGCACAGCCGTGCCGTGACACCACCAGCGCACCGCAGGCATTGGCGCGCCGGCCGCACTCGGCCAGCGGGCGGTCGCGCAGCCACGCCGACAGGAAGCCCGCCATGAAGGCGTCGCCTGCGCCGAGGACGTTGAAGACTTCGATCGGAAAGCCCGACACCGCGATGGTGGCCGCGGTCGGCGGCACGATGGTGCAGCCCGCCGCGCCGCGCTTGACGACCAGCGTCGCGCGCGTGCGCCGCCGCAGGTCGTCGACCGCCGCTTCCGTCGCGGGCGCGCCGCCGGCGATGGCGAACTCCTCCTCGGTGCCGACGATCAGGTCGCAGTCGGGCAGGAACTCGCGCAGCACATCGGTGACGCCGGCCGATTCGACGTAGCGGGTTGCACCGTCGGCGAACGGGCGCAGTCCCCACAGCACCGGCCTGAAGTCGATGTCCAGCACGACGCGCGCGCCGGCGGAACGCGCCGCGGCGATCGCCTTGCGGCACGCGGCGCGCGTGGACTCGCGCGACAGGTGCGTTCCCGACACCAGCAGCGCCTGCGCGCCGGCGATCAGCGACGCGTCGACGTCGTCGGCGGTCAGCGCCATGTCTGCACAGTGCTCGCGATAGAACAGCAGCGGGAAGCTGTGCGCATCGCGGATGCTCAGGAACGCGAGCGCGGTCAGATGGTGCGGATCCGCGATGACGTGGCCGACGTCGACGCCGGCACGCGCCAGTTCCGCGCGCACGAACTCGCCATTCTGGTCGGCGCCGACGCGCGTCAGCATCGCCGCGCGCAGGCCGAGCCGCGCGCAGCCGACGGCGGTGTTGGCCGGTGAGCCGCCGAGATAGCGCGCGAAGGTGGTGACTTCCTGCAGCGACGCGCCGATCTGCTCGCCGTACAGGTCGACCGCGGCGCGTCCCATGCACACCACGTCGTGCACGCGGTTCACCGGCGGCCTCCGTTGCGCGCGCTGCGCGATGATGGACCCGCGCTGCGCGAAGCCAGGTCCGCGCTGCGCGCGGCGGGCGCGTCCGACAACCGATGGCCGAGCGCGATGACCAGCGACTGCGCCAGCACGATCGGCTCGACCAGCGAGCGGAACGGATGCCGCCGGTCATCCCCGATCAGCAGCGCGAGCGTCGCCGCCGGCACCAATGGAGGAACGGCTGTCGGTGATCGCCAGCACCGCCGCGCCGCGCGCGCGGGCCTGCTGCGCGATGTCCACGACTTCGGGCGTGTAGCTGCGGAAGCTCACCACTACCAGCAGGTCGTCGGCGCGAAGCGTCGCCGCGAACGGCGCGTTCGTGCCACCGACGCCGTCGAGCAGCGTCACGCGACGCTCGAGTTGCGCGAGGCCATAGGCGAGATAGCTCGCCACCGGGAACGAGCGCCGCGCCGCCAGCAGCTGTACCTGCGTGCTGCGCGCCAGCAGGTCCACCGCCGCGCGCAGCGTCGCCGCGTCGAGCGCGTCGGCCAGGTGCTGCAGTCCGTCGATCGCCTCGTCGATCTGCTCGCGCACCACCGATGCCGGCGCGCCGCCAGGCGCGCCCTTGCGCAGTTCCTGGATGCGCCCGCGATAACTGGCGAGCGCGCGACCAGGTGCTGCCTGAACACCTGGCGCATCGCCGCGAAACCGTCGTGACCGAAGGCCGCAGCGAAACGCACCAGCGCCGAAGGCTGCACGCCCGCGGCCTGTGCCAGCTCGGCCGCCGTGCCGAGGGCGAAGGTTTCCGGCGCATCGAGCGCGAGCTGCGCGATCGAGCGCAACTGCCGCGGCAGCTCCTCGCGGCGCGTGGCGATATCGGCGATCAGCGCGTCGAACGCGGTCGGCGGCGGCGCGCCCTCGCCCGCGCCCTTCGCCGCGCGGCGCCGCGCGGCCGCGCCGGCGACCGCCGCGCGTACGCCTGTCGTCATGCTCCTGGCCGCCTCCGCTGCCACGTCGTCGTCCTTCCGCATCGGCATTGCCGACTCTTGTGGAACGGCACAATAGAACGTACATTTCGTTTTGTCTATATTTCGGAATGAATATTCCGATCGTCTCTCCGATGAATCCATCCGGTCTGCCGCACCCGGCCGCCGCGCCCGTCGTCGACGGGGTGGCGTGGTCGCGCTTCGCCGGGCCGTTTGCGCTGCTGCTGGCGCTCGCGCTGACGATGCCGCTGTGGATCGGCCGCGTCGGGCTGTATCCGTACATCGCGCTCGAGATCGTCATCTGGGCGCTGTTCGCGCTGTCCTACAACCTGCTGCTGGGCCAGGGTGGGCTGCCGTCGTTCGGGCACGGCGCGTTCTTCGGCATCGGCGCCTACGCGTTCGGGCTGGCCGTCAAGCACGTGGCGCCGAACCTGTGGCTCGGCATGGCCGCGAGGCCGCGGCGCTGGCCGGCGCGCTGGTGGCGCTGTTCATCTCGCACCGGCGCGGCATCTACTACGCGCTGATGACCATCGCGTTCGGGCAGGTCCTGTGGTTCGTCGCGATCAAGTGGCACAGCGTGACCGGCGGCGAGGACGGGTTGCTGGGCATACCGCGCCCGCCGCTGGAACTGGGAATCGCGACGCTGCCGCTGGCCAGCACCGAGGCGCTCTACTACTTCGCGGTCGCATGGCTGGCGCTCGCTACCGTCTTCCTGTGGCAGCTGCAGGACGCGCCGTTCGGGCGCGTGCTGGCGGCGGTCAAGGGCAACGAGGAGCGCGCGCGCTACTGCGGACACGCGGTGTGGCGCGTGAAGTTCACGGTCTTCGTGCTGTCGACCACGCTCGCCGGCGCCGCCGGCGCGCTGTTCGCGATGGCGCAGAACTCCGCGTACCCGAACGTGATGAGCCTGCACAACTCGGGCTTCGTCGTGATGATGGTGCTGATCGGCGGCGGCCTGGTCAGCTTCTGGGGGCCGCTGATCGGAGCCGCGTTCTTCATCCTGGCGCGCGACGTGCTCGGCGCGAACACCGAGGCGTGGCTGCTGTGGTACGGGCTGCTGTTCATGGCCGTCGTGCTGTTCAAGCCCGAGGGCATCGCGGGTGCATGGCGTGCACTGCGCGCGCGCCAGGCGCGACGTGCGCAGCGTCTGCAGCCGACACACGGCCGGGCGGAGGGTCACTGATGGCGCTGCTCGAGGCCCATGACCTGCACAAGCGCTTCGGCCAGCAGATCGTGCTGGACGGCGTGTCGCTGCGCGTGGAGGAAGGCTCGCTGGTCGGCCTGATCGGCCCCAACGGCGCCGGCAAGACCACCTGTTTCAACGTGCTGACCGGCCGCTTCCGGCCCGACCGCGGCCGCATTGTGTTCGACGGCGCCGACATCGCGGGCGAGTCGCCGGGCGCGATCGCGCGCCGGGGCATCGCGCGTTCGTTCCAGCTGATGAATCTCTTCGATGCGCTGAGCGCGCTCGACAACGTCATCGTCGCGATGCCGCCGCTGCGCCGGCGGGCGTTCCGCATGGTCGGCGCGGTGCGGCACGACCGCGCGCTGGCCGAAAGCGCCCATGCGCTGCTCGCCGACGTCGGACTGGCCGGCAAGGAACGGCACGCCGCGCGCGACCTGGCGTACGGCGACCGCCGTCGGCTGGAGATCGCCGTCGCGCTGGCGGCGCAGCCGCGGCTGCTGTTCCTCGACGAGCCGACCGCCGGCATGGGCTGCGATGGCGCGCGCCAGCTCGCCGCGCTGATCGAGCGGCTGCGCCAGCGCGTGACGCTGGTCATCATCGAGCACGACATGCCGTTCCTGTTCGCGCTGGCCGACCGCATCTCGGTGATCCAGTGGGGCCAGGTCATCGCCGAGGGCACGCCCGCCGACCTGCGCGCCGATCCATGGGTTGCGCGCTCTAACATGGGAGCGATCGCCTGATGCTGCGCATCGACGGCATCGACACGGCCTACGGCGACACGCAGGTGCTGTTCGGCGTGTCGCTGGACGTGGCGGCAGGCGAAGTGGTCGCGCTGCTCGGCGCGAGCGGCGCCGGCAAGACCACGACGCTGCGCTCGGTGCTGGGGCTGACGCCGGCGCGCACCGGCCGCATCACTTTCGACGGCGCCGACATCACGCGCGAGAAGCCGCACCTGATCGCGCGGCGCGGCGTCGGCTGGGTGCCGGAGGAGCGCCGCATCGTGCCCAGCCTCAGCGTGCGCCGCAATCTGGACATCGCGCGCAAGCGCACGCGCTTCCGGTCATGGACGCTCGGCGAGTGCTGCGAGATCTTCACCGCGCTCGGCTATCTGCTCGAACGCGAATCGGAGAACCTGTCGGGTGGCGAGATGCAGATGGTGGCAATCTCCCGCGCGCTGATCGGCAGCCCCGGGCTGGTGCTGATGGACGAGCCGAGCCAGGGGCTCGCGCCCAAGGTGGTGCAGGACGTGATGCGCACCGTGCTCCGGCTGAAGACCGAAGGCATCGGCGTGCTGCTGGTCGAACAGAACGTGCACGCAGCACTGGGCGTGGCCGACCGCGTCGTCGTGCTGGACCACGGCACGGTCGCGCACTGCGGCGCCGCCGCCGATCTGCGCAACGATGCGGCGCTGCGTGGCCGACTGCTGGGGACCTGATGGCACCGCTGCTCGACGTCGACGCGCTGCGCAAGGAATATCGCCGGCACCCGTGGGCGGCGCCGTCGTTCGAGCTCAACGCGACGCTGCGCTTCGACGAACCGGCGATCATCGGCGTGCTCGGCCCCAACGGATCGGGCAAGACCACGCTGTTCGAGATCATCACCGGGCTCAACCGCCCGACCGCAGGCACCGTTCGCGTCTGCGGGCAGCCGATCCACGCCGTGCGGCGCAGCCAGCGCGGCCAGCTTGCGCGGCACTATCACCAGTCCTACCAGCTGCGGCGCTTCAACGAATGGCGGCCGCAGTCGCTGCAGCAGCCTGCCGCGCTGAGCGAAGCGGCCGTGCACCTGTTCGACGAGCCGCAGTTCAACGCGCAGGACGGCTACGTCGGCTTCATGCTGTCGTTCTTCCGCCGGCTGCGCGGCCAGCGCAAGCTGGTGTTCGTCTGCCTGCACCCGAACGAGCGCTGGCAGATCGACCTGCTGCGCGACCTGGTCGAGGGCTTCGTCTTCGTCCATCGCGGCACGGTGTCGCGCCACGACGACTGGAGCTCGCTTGTCGCCCTGCCGCAGGCGCGCGAGTACCTGGGGTCGGTCCTCGGCTAGTCCGGCACCAGCACCGTCGAGCCCACCGTCCTGCGCCCTTCCAGCTCGCGATGGGCCTTCGCCGCATCAGCCAGTGCATAGCGCTGCGCGATGTCGACCTTGATCTTGCCCGCGATCATCAGGTCGAACAGTTCCTCCGCCGACGCCTCCAGCCTCGCGCGCGGCACGCCGTATGTGCCCAGCGTCGGGCGCGTCACGTAGAGCGATCCCTTCTGCGCCAGGATGCCGATCGCCACGCCGGTCACCGCCCCCGACGCATTGCCGAAGCTCACCATCAGCCCGCGCGGCTCGATGCAGTCGAGCGAGCCTTCCCAGGTGGTCTTGCCGACGCCGTCGTAGACCACGGGCAGCTTCCTGCCACCGGTCAGCGCGAGCACGCGCTCGGGAAAGCTCTCCTTCGTGTAGTCGATGGTCGCCCACGCGCCGGCCTTCTTCGCGAGCGCGGCCTTGTCGGGCGAACTCACTGTGCCGATCAGTTTCACGCCGAGCGCCTTCGCCCACTGGCAGGCGATCAGTCCGACGCCGCCGGCCGCCGCGTGGAACAGGATCGTCTCGTGGCCCTGCAGCCGGTAGGTCTGGCGAAACAGGTACTGCACCGTCAGGCCCTTCAGCATCACGGCCGCGCCTTCGTCGAAGGAGACCTGCTTCGGCAGCTTCACCACCGAGCCGGCCGGCATCGTGCGCACCTGCGCATAGGCGCCGAGCGGACTCTGCCCGTAGGCGACCCGGTCGCCGGCTTTCAGGAACTTCACGTTGCTGCCGACCGCATCGACGATGCCCGCGCCTTCGAAGCCCAGTCCGTGCGGGAGCACGCCGGGGTACAGCCCCGTACGGTAATAGATGTCGATGTAGTTCAGTCCGATCGCGTGCTGCTGGATGCGCACCTCGTCGGGGCCTGGATCGGCCACTTCGACTTCGGTGAGTTCGAGCACATCGGCAGTGCCGTGCGTGCGGACAAGGATGGCCTGTGCCTTCATCTTCGCTCCTCGCGTTCAAGCCTTTGTTTCACCGTGTTCCCATCGCGTCTGGCGCCGACCGGCTGGCGCGACAGCACGTAGATGCCCACGAGCACCAGCCCGGTACCGGCCAGCTGCCAGCCGCCCACCGTCTCGCCAAGGAAAATGTACGCCAGTGCGATGGTGGACACCGGGCCGACCATCGAAGCCAGCGACGTGCGTCCCGCGCCGATGCGCTCGACCGCCAGCATGGTGGCGAATACCGGCAGCACCGTGCACAGCACGGCATTGAACACCGACAGCCCGTAGACCTGCGCCGGCTGGCGCAACGCGCCCAGCGGATTGAGCAACGCGAAGGTGACGAACACCGCCAGCGACGACACGCACATCGCGTACGACGTCAGCCGGATCGCGCCGAGCCGCCGCACCAGTTCGCCCGAGATCACCAGGTAGGCCGCGTAGCAGACAGCGCTGGCGAAGACCAGCGCCGCCCCGAGGCCAAGCCCGTCGCCGGAGAGCGTCACGTCGTGGACGAACACCAGCACGATGCCGCCATAGGCCAGTGCCAGCGCGATCAGTTCGGTGCGGCCGACGCGCTTGCCGAGGAACACCGCCGACATCAGCAGCACCAGCGTGGGGCTCAGGTACAGGATCAGTCGCTCGAGCGCGGCGCTGATCGTCTGCAGGCCGAGGAAGTCGAGATAGCTGGCTGCGTAATAGCCGAGCAGACCGACGATGATGAGCTTCACGTGGTCGGCGCGCTGCAGCGCGGGCGCCCCCCGGCTGCTCAGCGCGTAGGCGACGACGAAGAACGGCAGCGCAAACACCATGCGCAGCGCGATCAACGTGGTGGCGTCGACGCCGTAGCGGTACGCCAGCTTGACGACGATCGCCTTCGCCGAGAACAGCACGCTGCCGAGTATGGCCAGCGCGAGTCCGGTGGCAAAGGTCTGGCGCGCGGGGGAGGTCACCGCGCGACTCTGCGAATCCACCGAGTTGCGAAGCCGGGTCGGCGCGCCGGCTCAGCGCGAGGCCAGCGCCGCCCAGGCGAGGCTCGCCCAGCCCGCCATCATCAGCACGCCGCCGATCGGCGTGACGATGCCCAGCCCGCGCGTGCCCGTCAACGTCAGCAGGTACAGGCTGCCGCTGAACAGCACGATGCCCGCGATGAACAGCCACCCGGCCGCGTTCACCGCCGCGCCCGGCCAGCGCGTGCTCGCCCATGCGACCGCCATCAGGCCCAGCGCGTGGATCAGCTGATAGCGCACCGCGATCTCGAACACGGCCAGCATGTCGGGCGCAAGCCGTGCGCGCAGCGCGTGCGAGCCGAAGGCGCCGGCCATCACGCCCAGGCCCGCCAGCAGCGCGCCGATGCCGAAGAACACACGATCCATTCGATCTTCTCCTGTCGCCGCGATGATATCGTCACCTCGGCCCATCACCGATCGATCACAGCGAGGAACAACGCAATGTCGTGGACCCAGCCCACTGTCGCCCAGGCCTGGATGCTGCTGGTGGTCGCCGGCGTGCTAGAAACTGGCTGGGCGATCGGCATGAAGTACACCGATGGTTTCACGCGCATCGGCCCGACGACGATCGTGCTGGCACTCGCCGGGCTGTCCTTCTGGCTGCTGGCGCTGGCCATGCGGGCCTTGCCTGTCGGCACCGCCTATGCGGTGTGGGTGGGGATCGGCGCCGCCGGTGCGGCGCTGCTCGGCATGTGGCTGTTTCGCGAGCCGGCGACGCTCGCCCGACTGGGCTGCGTCGCACTGATCGTCGGCGGCGTCGTCGGGTTGAAGCTGGTCTCCGATCATTGATGCCGTGTCGTTGACTCTCGCGCGGCGGCTTGCGGTCGGCCCGTCGCTGCTCGTTCTGCTGCTGGCGCTCGGCCTGGGCGGGTGCCGACCCGGCAGCGGCGCGCGTTCCGATCCGCTCGAACCCTGCCGCCTGCCGGGCGTCGAGCGAGAGATCCTGTGCGGCTCGATCACGATGCCCGAGGATCCGGACGCTCCCGCCGGCCGCAGCATCGACGTCCGCTATGCGGTGATACCCGCGGTCGCGCGCAACCGGCAGACCGACCCGCTCTTCGTCTTCGCCGGCGGGCCGGGACAGGCGGCGAGCGACGTCATCGAACAGACGCTGCCGATCTTCGCCGAGCTCAATGCGCGCCGCGACATCGTCTACGTGGATCAGCGCGGCACCGGCCGCTCGAACGCGCTCGCCTGTCCCGACGATACGACCGCGCAGCAGGATTTCGAGATCGCCTTCGATGCGGCCCGGCAACTCGAGCGCCTG
>JBGAIO010000065.1:0-15291 GCA_044225415.1 Burkholderiaceae bacterium
GGTTTCGCGCCGGATACCGGCCACCGGTCAGCAGTGCCGTCAGTTCGGCCTCGCGCAACACGCCGGGCACCTCGACGCCGCGGCCTTCGATCAGCCGGAAGTTGATGAAGCGCACGCCCTCCTCGTCGAGCGACGACGAGAACGGCGGCATCGACCCGGGCGTGATGCCGCCGATGTCCGCATGGTGACCGCGCGAGCCGACGTAGAACAGGATGGCGCGACCCGCACGGTCGAACACCGGCGTGATCACCGTCACGTCGGGCAGGTGCGTGCCGCCGTGGTACGGATCGTTGATGACGTAGGCGTCGCCCGGCACCATCTTCCCGGCGTTCTCGCGCATCACCGTCTTGATCGACTCGCTCATCGAGCCCAGGTGCACCGGCATGTGGGGCGCGTTCGCGATCAGCTGGCCCTGCGCATCGAAGAGCGCGCACGAAAAGTCGAGCCGCTCCTTGATGTTCACCGAGTACGCGGTGTTCTGCAGCCGCAGGCCCATCTGCTCGGCGATCGACATGAAGAGATTGTTGAAGATCTCCAGCATCACCGGGTCGACGGTCGTGCCGATGGCGCGGCTGGCCTTCCGCGCAGCGATGCGCTTCAGCACCAGGTGATCGAGCGGCGTCACCTCGGCCTGCCAGCCGGGCTCGACCACGGTCGTCGCATTCGCTTCGGCGACGATGGCCGGGCCGTCGATGCGGTCGCCCGGCCGGGTGTCGTCGCGGCGGTAGAGCGGCGTCGCATGCCACGCGCCGTCGAAGTACGCCGGCACCGTCGCCGAGACGGGCAGCGAACCAGCGCGCGGCGGCCGTGGGGCCGCGGTCTGTGCAGCGGCGGCCTCCCCCGCGCCGATGGCCTCCACCGACACGGCTTCCACGATCAGGCGCCGGTCGGGCATCAGGAAAGAGAAGCGCTGCCGGTACGCATTCTCGAACTGCGCGCGCATCGCAGCGACGCTGTCCATGGTCGCCGGCAGCGCGGTATCGGTGCCTTCGTATTTCAGATGCACGCGGCGCACCGTCCCGATGCGGCGCTCGTCCACGCCCTGCGAACGCAGCGACTCGACGGCCTGCGCGCCCAGCCGGTCGAGCGCGGCCTGCAGTTCGGGCAGCGTGTCGGCCGCCAGCGGCTGCTCCACCGTCATCTCGCGCATCGCGGTCTGGTCGGCCAGTCCCATGCCGTAGGCCGACAGCACACCGGCCAGCGGATGTGCGTACACGGTGGTCATCGCCAGCGCATCGGCCACTGCACACGCGTGCTGGCCGCCCGCACCGCCGAAGACGGTCAGCGTGTAGCGCGTGACGTCGTGGCCGCGCTGCACCGAGATGCGCTTGATCGCCTCGGCCATGTTGCCGACGGCGATCTGCACGAAGCCTGCGGCGACCTCTTCCGCGCTCTGCGTGCGCCCGGTCGCCTCACCGATGCGCCGCGCCAGTTCGGTGAAGCGCTGCACGACCACCGCCTGGTCGAGCGGCTCGTCGCCGTGCGGACCGAACACGCGCGGGAAGAAGTCCGGCTGCACGCGACCGAGCATGACGTTGGCGTCGGTCACCGCCAGCGGACCGCCACGGCGATAGCACGCCGGCCCGGGATTCGCGCCCGCCGAGTCCGGGCCGACCCGCAGCCGCGCGCCGTCGAAGTGCAGGATCGATCCACCGCCGGCCGCCACCGTGTGGATGCTCATCATCGGCGCGCGCATGCGCACCCCGGCCACCAGCGTCTCGAACTCGCGTTCGTACTCGCCGGCGTAATGCGACACGTCGGTGGATGTGCCGCCCATGTCGAAGCCGATCACGCGGTCGAAGCCCGCGTGGCGGCTGGCGCGCGCCATGCCGACAATGCCGCCGGCCGGCCCCGACAGGATCGCGTCCTTGCCCTGGAACTTCCAGGCGTCGGTGAGCCCGCCGTTGCTCTGCATGAAGAGCAGCCGCGTGCCGGGCAGGTCGGAGGCCACCTGCTCCACGTAGCGGCGCAGGATCGGCGACAGGTAGGCGTCGACCACCGTCGTATCGCCGCGCGCCACGAGCTTCATCAGCGGGCTGACTTCGTGCGACACCGACACCTGCGGGAAACCGACCTCGCGCGCGATCGCCGCAGCCGCCTGTTCATGCGCATGGAAGCGGTAGCCATGCATGAACACGATCGCACACGCGCGCAGGCCGGCGTCGAAGGCGGCCCGCAGCTGCGCGCGCAGCGCCGCCTCGTCCAGCGGCCGCAGCATGTCGCCGTGCGCGCAGATGCGCTCGTCGGCCTCGATCACGCGCGCGTACAGCAGTTCGGGCAGCACGATGTGCCGGTCGAAGAGCCGCGGCCGGTTCTGGTAGGCGATACGCAGTGCGTCGCGGAAGCCGCGCGTCGTCACCAGCAGCGTCGGCTCGCCCTTGCGCTCCAGCAGTGCATTGGTGGCCACGGTGGTGCCCATCTTCACCGCGGCGATGCGCTCGACCGGGATCGGTGCGGCCGGGCTCACGCCGAGCAGCACGCGGATGCCGGCGATGGCGGCATCGCGATACTGCTCGGGATTCTCGGACAGCAGCTTGTGCGTGACCAGCTGGCCGTCGGGCCGGCGCGCGACGATGTCCGTGAACGTTCCGCCACGATCGATCCAGAATTCCCAGCCGTCCACGCCCTCGCTCCTCCCGGATTGGTCCTTCGATGGCGCGGAAATTGTATGCTGGCGCTGCGCCGCAAACGTCTGCGCACACGATGAGGACTTCGATGAACCGCCGTTCAGTGCTGCTTTCCGCCGCCCTTCTGGCTGCCGCCATGGCCGCGCCCGCCTCCGCCCAGGTCAAATGGGACCTGCCGTCCGGCTACCCGCTGGCCAATCCGCACACGGTCACGCTGATGCAGTTCGCCAAGGACGTCGACATCGAGACCAAGGGCAAGCTCAAGATCACCGTGCACCCCAACGGCGCTCTGTTCAAGGCGCCGGAGATCATGCGCGCCGTGGAGAGCGGGCAGGCGCAGGCGGGCGAGATCCTGATGAGTCTGCTGGTCAACCAGAACCCGATCTACGGACTCGACTCGCTGCCCTTCCTGGCGACCAGCTTCGACGACTCGTACCGGCTGTACCAGGCACAGAAGCCCGTGCTCGAGCAGATGCTCGACAAGCGCGGAGTGAAGCTGCTGTACGCCGTGGCGTGGCCGCCGCAGGGCATCTACGCGAAGAAGGAGATCCGGTCGGCCGCCGACATGAAGGGCCTGAAGTGGCGCGCCTACAACCCGGCCACGGCGAAGATCGCGCAGGTCGTGGGCGCGACGCCGCTGACCATCCAGGCCGCCGAACTGTCTCAGGCGCTGGCCACGGGCGTGGTCGATTCGATGATGACCTCGGGGGCCACCGGCGTCGACTCCAAGGTCTGGGAGAGCCTCACTCACTTCCATACGGTGAACGCGTGGCTGCCGAAGAACATGGTCGTGGTCAATGTCAAGGAGTTCGCGAAGCTCGACAAGCCGACCCAGGAAGCGGTGCTGAAGCTGGCCGCCGACGCCGAGCGCAAGGGCTGGGAACGGATGCGCGGATTCACGGACGAGTCGCTGGCCATCCTGCGCAAGAACCGAATGACCGTCGTCACGCCGACGCCCCAGCTGACGGGTGACATGAAGAAGATCGGCGACGAGATGGTCGCCGACTGGCTGAAGCAGGCCGGCCCGGACGGCAAGGCGATCCTCGACGCCTACGAGAAGTCCGCGAAGGCGGCGCCGGCGAAGAAGTAGCGCCGGTCGACGCTGCGCGACGCCCGGTCGGATCCGGCGTCGCGTTCCGGGTCGCATCCAGGCGCCGCATTCGGACGAATTGCCGGCCATGCGCAAGCTGCTGAACCTGCTCTACGACGCCGCTGCGTGGCTGGCCGCGCTGTGCGTCGCCCTGATCTTCGTCGCGATGATCGCCTCGTCGCTCGCACGCCTGCTGGGCATCGCGGTCGCCGGCGTCGACGACATCGTGTCGTGGCTGACGGCCGCGTCGGCCTTCCTGGCGATGGCCCACGCGTTCCGCCGCGGCGACTTCGTGCGGATGACGCTGGTGCTGGAGGCCGTCACGCCGCGCGCGCGCCGCGTGATGGAACCGGTCGCGATCATCGCCGGCGTCATCGGCACCGGCTACGCGGCCTGGTGGATCGTGCAGTCCGTCATCGACAGCTGGCGCTACCAGGAGATGACCTCCGGCCTGCTGGTGGTGCCGCTGTGGATTCCGCAGATCGCGTTCGCCGTCGGCGCGGTACTGCTGTTCATCGCCCTGGTCGACGAGATCGTCAGCGTGCTGCGCGGTGCGAAACCCAGCTACGTCGCGGCGGTCGAGGAACGCCACGCGCGTGGCGATTTCAGCGAGGAGCTGTAGCTGGAAGGCATCGTCATCACCGGACTGGTACTGCTGGCGCTGCTGGCGATCCTGCTCGTCGGCGGCGTGTGGATCGCCTTTGCGCTGGCGGCCGTCGGGTATGCGGGCCTGGCGTGGTTCACCACGCGTGACCCCGGCCCCAACCTGTTCACCGCGATGTGGGGTTCGGCCGCCTCCTGGGAACTGGCCGCGCTGCCGCTGTTCATCTGGATGGGAGAAATCCTGTTCCGCACGAAGCTGTCGGAGCAGATGTTCGAAGGCCTGGCGCCGTGGCTCAACCGCATTCCCGGCCGACTGATGCACGTGAACATCCTCGGCTGCGGGGTCTTCGGGTCGGTGTCGGGCTCGTCGGCGGCCACCTGCGCGACCATCGCGAAAGTGGCACTGCCCGAGCTGACGCGCCGGGGCTACGACCAGAACCTCGCGATCGGCTCGCTCGCCACCGCGGGGACGCTGGGCATCCTGATTCCGCCGTCGATCATCATGGTGGTCTACGCCGTCGCGGCCGACGTTTCGATCATCCGCGTGTTCCTCGCGGGCTTCATTCCGTCCGCGATCCTGATGGCGCTGTTCTCGGGCTACATCATTGCGTGGTCGCTGCTGCACAAGGACCGCATGCCGCCCGCCGAACCGACCGTCCCATTCCGCGAGAAGCTGCGGCGTTCGCGCAACCTCATCCCCGTCACGCTGCTGATCGTGGGCATCGTGTGGGTGCTGCTGGCCGGCGTGGCCACCGCCACCGAGTGCGCGGCCTACGGCGTGCTCGGTTCGCTCGCCATCGCCGCCAGCAGCCGCATGCTGACGTGGCAGACCTTCTGGCAGGGCCTGATGGGCGCGACGCGGCTGTCGTGCATGATCATGCTGATCCTCGCCGGCGCGTCGTTCCTGAAGATGGCGATGGCTTTCACCGGCGTGCCGCGCGAGCTCGCCGAGTGGGTCGAGGCGATGCAGCTGACGCCGATGCAGCTCATCTTCGCGCTGACGGTGTTCTACATCATCCTCGGCACCGCGCTCGACGGCATCTCGATGATCGTGCTGACCTCCGCCGTCGTCCTGCCGATGGTGCAGCAGGCGGGCATCGACCTGGTGTGGTTCGGCATCTTCGTCATCCTGCTCGTGGAGATCGCCGAGGTCACGCCGCCGGTGGGTTTCAACCTGTTCGTGCTGCAGGGCATGACCGGGCGCGACAGCAACCTCATCGCCCGCGCGGCGCTGCCCTTCTTCTTCATGCTGGTGCTCTGCATCGTGGTGATCGCGGTCTGGCCGGTCCTGGTCACGTGGCTGCCCGACGTGGTCATGGGGCGGGCGCTGTCCTGAACGGTCAGCGTCCGCCGCGGCGGAGACTCCGCCGCAGCGGCTAGAATCCGCGCCGCGCCACGTGGCGTCCTGCCTTTCCACTTCCCATGCACGTGATCGTCATCGGTGCCGGCATCGTCGGTGTCTGCGCTGCGCACGCGTTGCGCCACGCCGGCTGCGACGTCACCGTGCTCGAGCGCCGCTCGGGCGTGGCACAGGAGGCGAGCTTCGCCAATGCGGGCGTGATGGCGCCGGGCTACGTCGGCCCGTGGGCCGCGCCCGGCATGCCGGGCCGGATCCTGTCGCACCTGTTCAGCGCCGAGTCACCGGTCGTGTTCCGGCCGTCGTTCAGTCCAGCGCTGTGGCGCTGGCTGCGGCGCTGGCTCCGGGAATGCAAGGTCGACCGCTATCGCGTGAACCGCGAGCGCATGCAGCGGCTGGCGTTCTACAGCCAGGCCGAACTGCGGGTGCTGCGCACGCAGTACGCGCTGGACTACGAGCAGGCGAGCGGCTATCTGCAGCTCTTCCGCACGCAGCGCGAGTTCGACGCGTCGGCGCCGGTGCGGGCGCTGCTGACCGAGCTCGGCGTGCGGCACGCACTGGCCGATGCGGTCCAGTGCCGCACGCTGGAGCCGGCACTGCATGAGCCGACGGAACTGGCCGGCGCGCTGCACCTGCCCGACGACGAGACCGGCAACTGCGCGTTCTTCACGCACCAGTTGAAGGACATCGCGCTGCGCGAAGGGGTGGCGTTCCGCTTCGGCGTCGACGTGCAGCGCATCGACACCGCGGCGGGTCGTGTCGAGGCGCTGCAGACCAGCGCCGGTCCGCTGCAGGCCGACGCCTACGTCGTCGCCGGCGGCGTTGACAGTGCGGCACTGCTGGCGGCCACGGGACTGCGCCTGCCGCTGGCCGCGGTGAAGGGTTACTCGGTGACGGCGCCGATTACCGCCTTCGATCACGCGCCCTTCGTCAGCGTGATGGACGAGACCTACAAGGTGGCGATCACGCGCATGGGCAATCGCATGCGCGTGGCCGGCACGGCCGAACTCGGCACGCGCGGCATGGCGCTGCGCGACGGCGCGCTGCGCACGCTGCTGAAGGTCGCGCAGGACTGGTTTCCGTATGCGGCGAGCTACCGCCAGGGCAAGTTCTGGATCGGCGCGCGGCCGATGCTGCCCGACGGGCCGCCGCTGCTGGGGCGCACGCCGCTGGCGAACCTGTACCTCGACGTCGGACACGGTTCGAGCGGCTGGGTGATGGCGGTCGGCTCCGGCCGCATCGTGGCCGACGTCATCGCCGGGCGCGCACCGGCGATCGACACCGACGGTTTGACTTTGGGCCGCTACGGCATCGAAGTCGCGAGATAGACTGCCCGCATGGGCCGTCCTCTTTTCAAGGTTGCGACGCTGCGGTCCGCCGAGGCCGCTGCCCAGGCACCGCTGCCTGCCGGCGAACTGATGCGCCGCGCAGGACGCGCAGCGGCCGCGATTCTCGGCGAAAACGCGAAGCCCGGTCACTGGTGCGTGGTTTGCGGACCCGGCAACAACGGCGGCGATGGCTACGCAGTCGCGGCCGAACTGCAGGCGCGCGGCCGTGAAGTCACCTGTGTGCGGCCGGCGAAGACCGCACCGACCACCACGGATGCGTGCGCAGCCTTCGCACGCTGGACGGCCGGCGGCGGCCGCGTCGTCGACGATATGCCGTCGACCACGCGCTTCATCGGCGTGGTCGACGCGCTGTTCGGCATCGGCCTGTCACGGCCGCTCGACGGCGTGTGGGCCGAGGCGTCGGAATGGATCAACCGTCGGCGCACGGAATCGCTGATTGCCGCGCTCGACGTGCCGAGCGGCCTCGATGCCGACACCGGCGCATGGGTGGGAGGCATACCCGGCGTCAGTGCCGCGACGACCATCACCTTCATCGGCGACAAGCCCGGGCTGCATACCGGTGACGGTGTCGATGCCGCTGGCCAGGTGCGGGTCGAGTCGCTCGACGTGGCAGTGCCGGCCGGCGACGCACAGCTCGCGACACGAGGCGACCTCGCGAAGCTGTTCCAGCCGCGCGCGCGCAACAGCCACAAGGGCACGTTCGGCAGCGTGGCCGTGGTCGGCGGCGGGCGCGGCATGGTCGGCGCCGCGCTGCTGGCGGGGCGCGCGGCGCTGCGCCTGGGTGCGGGGCGCGTCTACGTGACCTTGCTCGGCGCGCCGGAGTTCACCGTCGATCCGCAGCAGCCGGAACTCATGTTCCGTGCGCCCGACGATCTGCCCGAGGTCGAGGCCATCGTCGTCGGCTGCGGACTCGGCCAGGAGGGCGCTGCGCACCGCGCGCTTCAGCAGGCGCTGGCGCGGCCGTGCGCGCTGGTGATCGATGCCGATGCGCTGAATCTGATCGCGGTGGACGACTCGCTGCGCACACTGCTGCGTCAGCGCGCCGCGCAGTCGCTGGTGACGCCGCACCCGCTGGAGGCGGCGCGTCTGCTCGGCTGCGGCGCTGGCGAGGTCCAGCGCGACCGGCTCGGCACTGCGAGCCGGCTCGCGACCGCCACCGGCGCGATCGCGTTGCTGAAAGGCGCAGGCACTGTCGTCGCAGGCCCCGCAGGAAGGATCAGCATCAATTCGACGGGCTCTCCTGCGCTGGCCACCGCGGGATCGGGCGACGTGCTGGCGGGCATGCTCGGCGCGCTGCTGGCGCAGGGGCTCGACGCGTGGCATGCGGCCGTCGCTGGCGCGTGGCTGCACGGCGCGGCGGTCGATGGCGAGGACCGGGGCCTCGTGGCCGGCGACATCGCGCTGCGCGCGATGCAGGTATTGCGCGAGGGGCGTGCGGCACCCTGAGGCGTGTTTCGTCAGGCGACTGCGCTGACGATTTCTCCTGCCGCCAGCTCGATGCGACGTCCGCAGCGCGCCGCGATGCCGGCATCGTGCGTCACCATCACCAGCGTCGAGCGACGTTCACGATTCAGCTCGAACATCAGGTCGATGACCGCCTCGCCGGTGTGCGCGTCGAGGCTGCCGGTGGGTTCATCGGCCAGCAGCAGTGGCGGGCGCAGGATGAAGGCGCGCGCCAGCGCCACGCGCTGCTGTTCGCCGCCGCTCAGGTACTTCGGATAGTGCGACAGCCGCCCGCCCAGACCCACGCGCGCCAGCAGCGCACGCGCGGCCGCGACGGGCTCCTCGCCTTCCGGCGAACGGCCGGTCAGCTCCAGCGGCAGCAGCACGTTTTCCAGCGCCGTGAGGTGCGGCAGCAGCTGGAACGACTGGAAGACGAAGCCGATCGAGCGCGCGCGCAGCGCGGCGCGGCCGTCCTCGTCGAGTGCGAACATGTCGTCGCCGAAGATGCGTACGCGCCCCGACGTCGGAACGTCCAGCCCGGCCAGCAGTCCGAGCAGCGTGGACTTGCCCGAGCCCGACGCGCCGACGATCGCGGCGGTTTCGCCCGCGCCGATCGAAAAACCGATGTCCTTTAGTATCGTCAGGCTGCCCGTGGCGTCCTGCACCACCTTGCCCAGACCTTCAACGTCGACTGCAATGTCCTTCAATTCGAACTCCGCTGGAACCTCTGGTCTGCGCCGTGCGTGGCGTCACCTCTACGCCGCACTGCTGGCCCTGGCTCTGCCTGCCTGGACAGGCGCTGCGCTGGCACAGAACGCGCCGGCCGCCGCGGACGCACAGCCCGTGATTCTCGTGCTGGGGGACAGCCTGTCGGCCGAGTACGGATTGCCGCGCGGCACCGGCTGGGTCCAGCTGCTGGGCGAACGCCTGCGCGGCAATGGTGCCAAGTATACGGTCGCGAATGCGAGCATCAGCGGCGAAACCACCAGCGGCGGCCGCACGCGGCTGCCGGCGCTGCTGGCGCAGCATCGTCCCGCCATCGTCATCATCGAACTCGGCGCCAACGATGGCCTGCGCGGCCTGCCGCTGCCGCCGATGCGCGACAACCTGACCACGATGGTGAAGGCGAGCCAGGCGGCCGGCGCGAAGGTGCTGCTGGTGGGCATCCGCGTCCCGCCCAACTACGGTCGCGAGTATGCGGAGCGCTTCCAGCAGGTCTACGTCGACGTTGCGCGCGACCAGCGCGTGGCGCTCGCCCCGTTCCTGCTCGACGGCTTCGCCAATGCGGAAGACATGTTTCAGTCCGACCGCTTCCATCCGGCCGCGAAGGCGCAGGCCCGCATGCTCGACAACGTGTGGCCCCACCTGCAGCCGCTGCTCGGTACGCGCGTGGCGAAGTCGAAATGAACCGCCCCCCCGGCGCGGTCGAGGCCGCGGTCGCGCTGCGACAGCTTGCCGGCTTCGACACACTGATCGACGTGCGCAGTCCCGGCGAGTACGCCGAGGATCACATCCCCGGCGCGATCAGTTGCCCGGTGCTCGACGATGCACAGCGCGCCGAAGTGGGCACGCTCGATCGGCAGCGCTCGACTTTCGAGGCGCGCCGCACCGGCGCGGCGATGGTGGCGCGAAACATCGCGCGGCATCTGGAAACGCGCTTCGCCGACCAGCCGCGCGACTGGCAGCCGCTGGTCTATTGCTGGCGCGGCGGACAGCGCAGCGCTGCGATGATGCACGTACTGTCTCTCGTCGGCTGGCGGGTCAGCCGTCTGGAAGGCGGCTATCGCGCGTATCGGCGCATCGTGATCATGGACCTGGAAGCGCTGCCGCTGCAGTTCGACCTGCGGGTGATCAGCGGGCCGACCGGCAGCGGCAAGAGCCGGCTGCTCGGCGAACTCGCGGCGGCCGGCGCGCAGGTGCTCGACCTCGAAGCGCTGGCTTCGCATCGTGGCTCGGTGCTCGGCGACCTGCCGGCACAGCCGCAGCCCGGGCAGAAGTACTTCGAGTCGCTGCTGTGGCAGTCGCTGCTCGCTCTCGATGCGGCGCGCCCCGTGTATGTCGAATCTGAAAGCCGCATGATCGGCACCGTGCGCCTGCCCAATGCGCTGCTCGAGCGCATGCGCGCGGCGCCGTGCATCCGCCTCGAGGTGCCCCTGCCGGCGCGCGTGCGCCTGCTGCGCGAGGAATACGCGCACTTCGAATCGGCCCCGGATGCGCTGCGCGCCCAGCTCGACCGGCTGGTGGAACTGCACGGGCGCGCCCGCATCGCGGAGTGGAAGGCGCTGCTGGCGGGCGACGACTGGGACCGGCTGGTCGAACGCCTGCTCGGCGAGCACTACGACCCGGCGTATCGACGCTCGCTGGCGCGCAACTTCGCGCAGTCGGATCGGGCGCAGGTGGTGGCGATCGCGTCGGCAGACGCTGTGGCCTATGCGGCCGCAGCGCGCACGCTCACCCAGGCCTGAGCGACGCGCGCTGCGGGTCGCAGCGCGCGTGGACTACTTGCCCGCGGCCGCTGGCGCCGCCTTGGGGGCGGGCGTGGGCGTTGCCGCATCCGGCTTCACGGCCTCGCGCCGGAAGTCCGGATGGGTGATCTTCACCTTGTGGCGCGCCTGCAGGCCCTCGATGTAGCCGAGTTCGTCGGCAGCCGAAGCCTGGCGCTGCAGGGCCTGCAGGGCAGCGGCACGCTGCGCGGGTTCGGGCGTTTCCGACGGCCTGGCCGACACCACCTGCGCGATCAGGTAGCCCTGGCCGTCGATGTCCGCCCCGACGAAGGTCGGCAGCTTGTCGGCCTGCGTCGCCAGCACTGCACTGAGCAACTGCGGCGGCATGCCTTGCGGCGCGCGGCGCGACACCGTGATGAGCGGCGAGAAACCGTTGTCGTTCGGCTGCTTCACCAGCGCGGCGAGCTTCTCTTCGCCCGCCTTGCGCGCCAGCACGCCGGCTTCCTGGCGTTCCAGCCGATCGCGGATGGCGGACTTCACCGCGTCGAGCGGCCGGATCGCCGCGGGACGATGCTCGACGACACGCGCGGCCACCATCACGTTGGGAGCGACTTCGATGGCCTGCGTGTTGCGATGGTTCTTCAGCGAGTCTTCCGCGAAGATCGCATCCATCACGCGCCGGGTGAAGATCTGCGGTTGCTTGTCCCCGGCCTGCGGAGCCGGCAGGCCCGCACGGGTCAGGTTGTCCTGCGTGGCGACCTTCAGGCCGAGCTTGTCGGCGGCGGGCTGCAGCGACTCGGCCTGCTCGTAGACGAGGTTGGTGAACTGGTCGGCGGCCTCGGCGAAGCGCTTCTGGGCCTGCTGCGTGCGCAGGTCGGTGATGATCTCCGCACGCACAGCGGCCAGCGGCTTGACCTGCGCCGGACGGATCTCGGTGAGGCGGATCACGTGGAAGCCGAAGTCGGATTCGACGACCTCGCTGATGTCACCGACCTTCATCGAGAACACCGCCTCCTCGAAAGGCTTGACCATCATGCCCTTGCCGAAGAAACCGAGGTCGCCGCCCTGCGCAGCCGAGCCCGGATCCTTGCTCTGCTCCTTCGCCAGCCGCGCGAAATCGTCGGGCTTCGCGCGCACCTGGGCGAGGATCGCGTCGGCCTGCTTGCGCGCCTCAGCCTTGTCCTTGCCTTCGGTGGCGATCAGGATGTGGCTTGCGCGACGCTCTTCCGGCGCGCCGAAGCGCGCCTGGTTGGCGTCGTAGTACTCCTTGATCTGCGCGTCGGTGACCTCGAACTTGCCGGCCAGCGCCTCGGCATCCATCACCAGGTATTCGACCTTGACGTTCTCCGGCGTGGCGAAGTCGTCCTTGTGCCCGTCGTAGTACTCGGCGATCTGCGCATCGGTGACCGTCACCTTGGGCAGGAACGCGTCCGCGCGCAGCGGCAGGATGCGCACTTCGCGTTGCTCGCGCAGCAGCGCCTCGAGGCGATCGACGACGCTGCCCGGGACGATGCTCGACTGCAGCACCGCACCGTAGAGCATCCGTACACGCAGGTCGTCGCGCATCTGTTCCTCGAACTGGCGCTCGCTCTCTCCGCGCGACGCGAGGAACTGCCGGTAGCGCTCGATGCTGAAGCGTCCGTCCTCCTGGAACGCCGGTATGCCGGCGATGACGTCGCGCAGGCGCTCGTTGGAGATCACGAGGTTGCCGTCCTCGACTTCCTTCTTCAGCGCGCGCTCGAAGAGCATCCCTTCGAGCAGGCCGGCGCGCGCCTCGCGCGAGTCGAGCACGGACGGATCGAAGGGCTGGCCCGCCTGCTCCATCTGCTGCTGCAGGCGCTGCAGGCGCTCGCGATGGACGGCGTCGAAATCGCGCTGCGTCACCGGGACGCCGTCGACCGTTGCCAGCGCGCCCTCGGAGCCCATGAAGCTGTTGTAGCCCTGGATGCCGAAGAACACGAACGAGGGGAAGATCAGCACCAGCATGAACAGCATCAGCCAGCGCTTGTGGGAACGGATGGATTCGAACATGGTTCGGGTCTGAGGTCTGATCGGCTGAATCGTGGGAATCGTCGGATCACCGTCGAAAGACGCGCGCAACAAAAAAGGCGAACCGAGTTCGCCTTTTTCCCTTCTCGCGATGCCGCAGGCATCGCTGCAGCGCCGGCATCGTTTCAGTTCTGGCGGAGTGGACGGGACTCGAACCCGCGACCCCCGGCGTGACAGGCCGGTATTCTAACCAACTGAACTACCACTCCCTGAATGCACAACCCATGCACTGGCCAGACGGTGGTGGGTGTTGAGAGGCTCGAACTCCCGACCTACGCCTTGTAAGGGCGCCGCTCTACCAGCTGAGCTAAACACCCTGCGCAGCAATGTTCCGCCTGTAACCCGCTGACTACCTTGCCTGTGCAGAGCCCGCTAGTTTAGCGAATCTTTGAGGGCCTTTCCAGGACGGAACTTGGGAACCTTGGCAGCCTTGATCTTGATCGAGTCGCCGGTGCGCGGATTGCGGCCGGTGCGCGCCGCGCGCTTGCCGACGGCAAAGGTGCCGAAGCCGACCAGCGTCACGGAGTTGCCCTTGCGCAGGGAACTGCGGATGCCACCGACGATCGCTTCGAGGGCACGTCCGGCCGCGGCCTTGGAAATGTCGGCCTGCTTTGCGATGTGGTCGATGAGCTCTGTCTTGTTCACTGATATCCCCTCTGTCAACGGGTGCGGGTGATTCGAGCGCCGGGCACGGCGATGCCGTGGCTCGAGGTCATGCGCGCGGAACCGATCTTGTATGTCTTGTGTTTCAGCGAGCGCGCGCTGCGAAAAGTGGAGGGCTATTGAAGCGCGCTGCTATGGCAGTGTCAAGCGCAGGTGCGCGCTTTTTTCGCAGGACGCACCACAACGCGGACAGTGTGCACCCGCGCTGCGGATGCACACTGCGGTTGCGTCAATGCTTGACGACTTCCACCGTCGCCGCGGCGGGCTCCGGTGACTTCGCCGCGACGGGCGCCGCGGCGGCTTCGTCTTCGGTCAGCGGCACCGGCTGGCGTTCGAGCGCGACCTCGAGCACCTTGTCGATCCACTTGACAGGCACGATCTCCAGCCGGTTCTTCACGTTGTCCGGGATCTCCGCGAGATCCTTGACGTTTTCCTGCGGGATCAGCACCGTCTTGATGTCGCCGCGGTGCGCGGCCAGCAGCTTTTCCTTCAGGCCGCCGATCGCCAGCACCTCGCCGCGCAGCGTGATCTCGCCGGTCATCGCGACGTCTGCGCGCACGGGGATGCCCGTCAGCGCCGACACCATCGACGTCGTGATCGCGATGCCCGCCGACGGACCGTCCTTCGGCGTCGCCCCTTCCGGGAAGTGCACGTGCAGGTCGGACTTCTCGAAGATCTCGTCCTTGATGCCGAGCCGGCGCGCGCGAGCGCGCACGACCGAGCGCGCGGCCTCCACCGATTCCTTCATCACGTCGCCGAGCGAGCCGGTGCGCTGCACGTTGCCCTTGCCCGGCATCGTCGCGACTTCGATCGTCAGCAGGTCGCCGCCGACCTCGGTCCAGGCGAGACCGGTGACCTGGCCGACCTGGTTTTCCTTTTCCGCGACGCCGAAGGTGTAGCGGCGCACGCCGAGGAACTTGTCGAGGTTCTTCGCCGTCACCAGCACCTTGCGCTCCTGCTTCTTCAGCAGCAGCTGCTTGACCACCTTGCGGCAGATCTTGCTGATCTCGCGCTCGAGCGAACGCACGCCCGCCTCGCGGGTGTAGTAGCGGATCACACCGCGGATGGCGCTCTCGGTGACCTCGAGTTCCTCGTCCTTCACGCCGTTGTTCTTGCGCTGCTTGGGCAGCAGGTAGCGCGACGCGATGTTGACCTTCTCGTCCTCGGTGTAGCCCGACAGGCGGATCACCTCCATGCGGTCGAGCAATGCCGGCGGAATGTTCATCGAGTTCGAGGTCGCGATGAACATCGTGTCCGACAGGTCGAAGTCGACCTCGACGTAGTGGTCGCCGAAGGTGTGGTTCTGCTCGGGGTCGAGCACCTCGAGCAGTGCCGACGAAGGATCGCCGCGGAAATCCATGCCCAACTTGTCGATCTCATCGAGCAGGAACAGCGGATTGCGCGTGCCGACCTTGGTCAGGCTCTGCAGGACCTTGCCCGGCATCGAGCCAATGTAGGTGCGGCGGTGGCCACGGATCTCGGCCTCGTCCCGCACGCCGCCCAGCGCCATGCGGACGAACTTGCGACCGGTCGCACGCGCGACCGACTGGCCCAACGAGGTCTTGCCGACGCCCGGGGGCCCGACCAGGCACAGGATCGGCGCCTTGACCTTGTCGACGCGCTGCTGCACCGCGAGGTACTCGAGGATGCGGTCCTTGACCTTCTC
>JBGAIO010000066.1:0-15709 GCA_044225415.1 Burkholderiaceae bacterium
TCGACCAGCACACAGAATCTCGCGGCCTTCATCTACGAAGAGATGCGCTCGGGGGCCTGGCGCTTCTCGGGCGGCGCGCGCATCGAGCGGGCATCGATCGACGCCGACCCCTTCGAGGCGGCCGGACTGCCGGGAGATTCGGTGAGCTTCACGCCATGGGGCGCGGCGGCCGGTGTGTACTACACGTTGTCCGATGCCTGGGGCGTTGGCGCGAACCTGCAGTACACGCAGCGTGCGCCCTCGTCGCAGGAACTGTTTGCCAACGGCGCGCACGTCGCCACCGACCAGTTCGAGGTCGGCGACCGTACGCTCGGCAAGGTGACGGCAACGGCCATCGACCTGGCGCTCAAGCATCGCAGCGATGTGTTCACCAGCAGCATCGGCGCCTTCTTCACGCAGTTCTCGAATTACATCGGCCTGTTCCCGACGGGGACCTGGCGCAATCCGGGGGATCGCAGCGTCGCGCCAGGCCCTGCACCGATCATCGATCCCGACACCGGCGAGGAAATCACGCCGATGCAGCAGTTCGACTATCGCGCCGTCGGTGCGCGCTTCTACGGCTTCGAGGCGCAGACGGAGTTTCCGCTGTGGCAGCAGGATGCGCAGCGGCTGTCGATGAAGCTGCAGGCCGACTATGTGCGTGCGACCAACCGTGACACCGGCGAAGCGCTGCCCTTCATACCGCCGTTGCGCGTTGGCGGATCGCTGATCTATGCGCAGGGCGGCCTGACTGCGACACTGGGCGCGCTCTATGCCGCGAGCCAGGACCGCGTGCCCGAGTTCCAGAGCACCACGCCGGGCTATACGGACCTGTTCATCAATGTGACGTACCGCCTGCCGATCCAGACGGTCGCGCAGCTCGAGCTCTTCCTGCAGGGCACTAACCTGCTGGACGACACGATCCGCTACAGCACGTCGACGCTGAAGGACATCGCGCCCGCAGGCGGGCGAGGGTGGGTGGCGGGCGTGCGGGGGGCGTTCTAGTACGACAGGGAAAATCGAAATGGATCCCCGCTTTCGCGGGGATCCAGGGGGTCAGACCCGGTACACCGCCTACATATCCACGTAGTTCGGCCCGCCGCCGCCTTCCGGCGTCACCCACACGATGTTCTGCGTCGGGTCCTTGATGTCGCAGGTCTTGCAGTGCACGCAGTTCTGGAAGTTGATCTGCAGCCGCTGTCCGCCGCCGTCGGCGTCGACGAATTCGTAGACGCCCGCGGGGCAGTAGCGCTGCTCCGGCCCCGCATACATGGCGAGGTTGACCGCCACCGGCACCGCCGGATCCTTCAGCGTCAGATGCGGCGGCTGGTTCTCTTCGTGGTTGGTGTTGGCGAGGTACACCGACGACGGCTTGTCGAAGCTCAGCACGCCGTCCGGCTTCGGATACGCGATCGGCCGGCACTCGGCCGCGGGTCGCAGCTTCTGGTAGTCGGCGAGCTGGCGATGCAGCGTCCACGGCGCCTTGCCGCCGAACACGATCTGGTCGATGCCGAACATCAGGCCACCGAGATACAACCCCTTGTCGAGCCACGGCTTGAAATTGCGCGCGCGGTGCAGTTCATCGTGCAGCCAGCTGCGCTCGAAGGCGGCCGGGTAGGCCGCGAGTTCATCGCGGGCGCGCTCCGCCGCCAGCGCATCGAAGGCGGCGTCCGCGGCCAGCATGCCGCTCTTCACGGCTGCGTGACTGCCCTTGATGCGCGGCGCATTGAGGAAGCCCGCATCGCAGCCCACCAGCGCGCCGCCCGGGAATGCGAGCTTCGGCAGCGACTGCAGTCCGCTGGCGTTGATCGCGCGCGAGCCGTAGCCGACGCGCCTGCCACCTTCGAGGAACGAGCGGATCGCCGGATGCGTCTTGTAGCGCTGGAATTCCTCGAACGGCGCGAGATACGGATTCGTGTAGCCGAGCCCGACGACGAGACCCACCGACACGAGGTTGTCGCCGAAGTGGTACATCCAGCCGCCGCCGTAGGTCGAGGCGTCGAGCGGCCAGCCCGCACTGTGGATGACCAGCCCCGCCTTGAACTTCGCCGGATCGACCTGCCAGATCTCCTTGATGCCGATGCCCCAGGTCTGCGGATCACGTCCCGCCATCAGGTCGTAGCGCGCCAGCAGCTGCCGGCCGAGGTTGCCGCGCGCGCCTTCGGCGAACAAGGTGTACTTGCCGTGCAACTCGACGCCCGGCTGGAAGTTCGCGGTCGGCTGGCCGTCGCGTCCGACGCCCATGTTGCCGGTGGCGACACCTCTTACCGCGCCGTTGTCGTCGTAAAGGATCTCTGCCGCGGCGAAGCCCGCGAAGATCTCCACGCCCAGCGCTTCGGCCTGCTGGCCCAGCCAGCGCACCAGGTTGCCGAGGCTGCCGACGTAGCAGCCGTCGTTGTGCATCGGCTTCGGCAGCAGTGCGTTGGGCAGTTGCCGTGCGCCGCCGGCCGACAGGAAGAGGAAGCGGTCTTCGCTGACCGCGGTGGTGAGCGGCGCGCCTTTGTCCTTCCAGTCGGGAATGAGTTCGTTCAGTGCGATCGGGTCCATCACGGCGCCCGACAGGATGTGCGCGCCGATCTCGCTGCCCTTTTCCAGCACGCACACGCCGACCTCCCGCCCGGCCTCCGCCGCGCGCTGCTTCAGCCGTATCGCCGCCGCCAGTCCCGCCGGTCCGCCGCCGACGATGACGACGTCGTATTCCATCGCCTCGCGCTCGATCTGCTGTCCGTTCTCGTCCATGTCTCCGCCGTTCGGCCTGCGTTCGGCCTGATGCACGCGCATTGTCCGGCGATCGCCTAGAGGCGGCAATCGACTGTGCGATGATGCCGCGACACCATTCGAGAGCAGAACGAGGGGCATGCGGACCAATCTGAAGGAGAAAGTGGCGCTGGTCACCGGCGCGAGCAGCGGCCTGGGCGCGCGCTTTGCCCGCGTGCTGGCCGCGAACGGCGCGCTGACGGTGCTGGCTGCGCGGCGCCTGGAGCGGCTGAAGGATCTGCGGGCGGAGATCGAGGCGGCCGGCGGCGCGGCGCACGTTGTCGAACTCGACGTCAACTCGCAGGCGTCGATCGACGCGGCCGTCGCGCACGCCGAGCGTGAGGTCGGTCCGATCGACATCCTGGTCAATAACTCCGGCGTGTCGACGACGCAGAAGCTGGTCGACGTGACGGCCACCGACTTCGACCATGTCTTCGACACGAACGTGAAGGGCGCATTCTTCGTCGCGCAGGCGGTCGCGAAGAGCATGATCGCGCGGGCGCGACAGCAGGACGACTTCCGCGGCCGCATCGTCAACATCGCCTCGGTGGCCGGACTGCGCGTGCTGCCGATGATCGGCATCTACTGCATGTCGAAGGCCGCGGTGGTGCAGATGACCAAGGCGCAGGCGGTGGAGTGGGGCCGCTACGGCATCAACGTCAACGCCATCTGTCCCGGCTATATCCGCACCGAGATCAACGATGCCTACTGGGACACCGACGCCGGCCACAAGCTGATCCAGATGCTGCCGCGCCGCCGCGTGGGCCAGCCCGCCGATCTTGACGGCCTGCTGCTGCTGCTGGTGGCCGAGGAGTCGCAGTTCATCAACGGCGCAGTCATCGCCGCAGACGATGGCATGGCCGCTGCGTGAAGACGTACGCGCTGGAAGTGCCGCTGCGCTGGGGTGACATGGATGCCATGGGGCACCTCAACAACGTCATCTATTTCCGCCTGATGGAAGAGACGCGCATCCGCTGGTTCCAGGACCTGGGCCTGTCGACGCTGCCGGCTGCCGAAGCGCCGATCCTCGCGCACGTGTCGTGCGACTTCGTGCGCGCGATGACCTGGCCTGGCGTGGCGATCGTCCGGCAGTCGGTGACCAGTATCGGGCGTTCCAGCGTCGAGATGGACCTGCTGATCGAGAAGCAGGGCGAGCCCGGCATCGTCTATGCGAAGGGGCGCTCGGTGATCGTCTGGTACGACTACAGCACGGGCCGCTCCATGCCGTGGCCAGACGCGGTGCGCGCCGCGATCACCTAGAATCCACAGGTTCGAGACCGACGCTCAGTCGGCGACCGACATCCAGCACAGCGGAGGCTGCATGAAGAAGCTCTACCCCTCGGCCGAAGCGGCGCTCGCCGACGTGGCCAGGGACAACCAGATCGTCGCGGTCGGCGGCTTCGGCCTGTGCGGAATACCGGAGGCGCTGATCACTGCGCTGCGCGATAGCGGCGTCAAGGGACTGACCTGTGTCAGCAACAACGCCGGCGTGGACGGCTTCGGCCTCGGGCTGCTGCTCACCACGCGGCAGATCAGCAAGATGATCTCGTCGTACGTCGGCGAGAACAAGGAATTCGAACGGCAGTTCCTGTCGGGCGAACTCGAGCTGGAGTTCACGCCGCAGGGCACGCTCGCCGAGCGCATGCGCGCCGGCGGCGCGGGCATTCCGGCGTTCTACACGCGGACCGGCGTCGGCACCGTCGTCGCCGAAGGCAAGCCGACACAGGCCTTCGACGGCGTGTGGGGCGGCAAGGACTACGTGATGGAGCGTTCGATCCGCGCCGACGTGTCGCTGGTCAAGGCGTGGAAAGCCGACCATCAGGGCAACCTCGTCTATCGCAAGACTGCGCGCAACTTCAACCCGGTGGTGGCGATGTGCGGCAAGGTGACCATCGCCGAGGTCGAGGAACTGGTCCCCAACGGCACACTCGATCCGGACGGTGTGCACACTCCGGGCATCTTCGTGCAGCGGATCGTGCTCAACACCAATCCCGAGAAGCGCATCGAGAACCGCACGACGCGGACCGCGTAGGAGAGAACATGCCCTGGACCCGTGAACAGATGGCGGCGCGCGCCGCCCAGGAACTGCGCGACGGTTTCTACGTGAACCTCGGCATCGGACTGCCGACGCTGGTGGCCAACTACATCCCGCAAGGCATGGAGGTCATGCTGCAGTCCGAGAACGGCCTGCTCGGCATCGGCCCGTTCCCGCTGGAAAGCGAAGTCGACGCGGACCTGATCAACGCCGGCAAGCAGCTCGTCACCGCGCTGCCAGGCTCGAGCTTCTTCTCCAGCGCGGACTCGTTCGCGATGATCCGCGGCGGCCACATCAACCTCGCGATCCTCGGCGCGATGCAGGTCGCCGAAAACGGCGACCTCGCCAACTGGATGATCCCCGGCAAGCTGGTCAAGGGCATGGGCGGCGCGATGGACCTCGTGTCCGGCGTCGACCGCGTCATCGTGCTGATGGAGCACTGTGCGAAGAACGGCGAGCACAAGATCCTGCAGCGCTGCACGCTGCCGCTGACGGGCCGCGGCGTGGTCAATCGCATCATCTCGGACCTGGGCGTGTTCGATGTCGGCGGCGAAGGCCTGACGGCCATCGAGCTGGCGCCGGGCGTCACGGCCGAAGAGGTGCGCACCAAGACCGGCTGCCAGGTGCATCTGTCGAAGGCTGCGGCGATGGCGTAGCGTGCTGCGGGCGATGCCCGCACTGCTCACTGGAGACCGAGCTGTCGCACGATCGACAGCACCCCGAGCATCACGGGCTGATGCGCGAGGTACACCGTCAGCGACCACGTGCCGAGCCACAGCAGCAGTCGCGGCGGCGACTCGTTCAGCGGTCGCAGCGCCGGTGCGATCGCCCAGCCGTGCCGCTGCCACAGTGCCGCCCCTCCGACGCCGAGCAGCACCACGCCCAGCCACGGCAGCAGCGGCACGTAGTCCTCGGTGATCGGCTTGTGCGTCACCAGGCCGATGATCGCCAGCGGCACCGCGTTGAAGAACGGTGATGCATACAGCAGTCCGAACGCAACGATCGCCGCGCCCAGCAGCAGGTTCCAGGTTCCGAGCGCGACCAGCGGCCGCACGATGATCAGCGCCGCCGCGATGAAATGCAGGATGCCGAACCAGATGAAGCGCGGCCCGAGCAGCAGCCAGCTGCCCGCCGACACCAGCGCCGCGGCCGCGGCGACCTGCAGCCAGCGCCGCCAGAAGCCGACCGGCCCCGGGTTGAAGGACGCGCGCAGCACCAGCGACACGCCGACCAGCAGCAGGAACTGCGTGACGATCGCCGCGCGCCAGCCGGTCCATGGCTGTTCGTGGAACATGCGCAGCTTCACCCAGCCGAAGTGGTTCAGGTCGTAGATGAAGTGATAGACGATCATCTGCGCGACCGCGAAGCCGCGCAGCGCGTCGACCAGCGGCAGGCGTGGGGCTGCGTTCATGCGCGGATTCTCGCCGAAACGGCGCGGCGCGAATCGAGCGACCGCAGGGCGACTCTAGAATGCCGCAGGCTTGACGACGAAAGGACACCGCAATGAACGTAGTCTCGACGAGCGGCGCGCCCGCCGCGATCGGTCCGTATGTGCAGGCGATGACACACGGCGGGATGGTCTATTGCTCGGGCGTGATTCCGCTCGATCCGGCGACTCGCTCGATCGTTGCCGGCGGCATCGAGGCGCAGGCCGAGCGAGTGCTGCAGAGCCTGGCCGAGGTGCTGAAGGCCGCCGGCAGCGACCTGTCCAAGGTGGTGAAGACCACGGTGTTCCTGAAGGACCTCGAGGGCTTCAAGGCGATGAATGCCGCCTACGAACGCGCGTTCGGCAGTCACAAGCCGGCGCGCTCGACGGTGGAAGTGGCACGACTGCCCATGGACGTCCTGGTCGAGATCGAGTGCATCGCGGTGGCTGGATAGTTTGGTCGCGCTGGCCGGCGTGCGCAGCGCTGGCCACCTGCGTTTCGTTGCTCGCAACTCCCGCGGCCGACGGCGCCGAGGGGCCCGCGAGGGCCGAAGCGAGTGCATTCGCGCCTGTTGCTGGCCAGGACGGCGAAACGGACGCCGTCGCAACCTGGCGGCAGCGCCTCATCGATCCGACTGACGGCGACCTGGATATCAGCGAACTGCTCGCGCATCCGTTTGCCTTCCTGCCGGTGCCGATCATCATCACCGAGCCGGCGGTCGGCTACGGCGGCGGCGTGGCGGCCCTGTTCATCCAGCCGCGGCGCGAGGTCGGCGAGCAGGGCTGGGTGCGTCCCGACGTGTCGGTGGTGGGCGGTCTCGCGACGCAGAACGGCACGTGGATGGGCTTCGCCGCGGACTCGCGCTACTGGGTCGACGGCCGGCTGAAGACGCTGCTCGGCGCCGGCACCGGGCGCGTCAACCTGGACTTCTACGGGTTGGGCGAGGGCGCGCTGCGCGATGTCGGCATCGCCTATTCGCTGTCGGTCACCGGCGGCGTGGCGGAGGCCGACTGGCAACTGGCCGAGCACTCGCCGTGGTGGGTGGGCTTGCGCTATGCCTATGCCAGCGTCGACCCGAGCCTGCGCGACCGGCCGCTGTTTCCCGGACTGGTCGATCGCCTGCGCACGACGATATCGATGCCGGGACTGATACTGAACTACGACTCGCGCGACAACCTGTTCACGCCGACCCGCGGTCTGTACTCGGGAACGTCGTACCAGATGTCGCGCGAGTCTCTCGGCGCGAGCGTGCAGTTCTCGCGCTTCGACCAGGTGCTGATGGGCTGGCTGGCGCTGCTCGACAGCGTGACGCTGGGACTGCGGGGCGACTACGGCTCCGCATCGGGCGGCACGCCGTTCTACCTGCTGCCCTTCGTCGACATGCGCGGCGTGCAGGCGATGCGCTATTCCGGCCAGGCCATGGCGTCGGCGCAGGCCGAACTGAGATGGCAGTTCTACAAGCGTTGGAGCGCCGTGCTGTTCGGCGGAGCAGGGCGCACGCGCTCCGGGCGCGGGCCGATCACGGAGACCGACAACGTGGCGGCGGGCGGAGCGGGCTTCCGCTACGAGCTTGCCCGCAGGTTCGGCATGCACGTCGGCATCGACGTTGCGCACAGTCCGGGTACCAACGCGTTCTACATCATCGTCGGCAGCGCCTGGTCGCGACCCTGAGCCGGTGCGACACAATCCGATCTCACACCCACCATTCCGGCCAGCGACACTGCATCAGGAACGCCCATGATCGACCGCTCCTTCCTCTTCGTTCCGGCCAATCGCCCGCAACGCTTCGACAAGGCCTGCGAGGCCGGCGCCGACGTCGCGATCATCGACCTCGAAGACGCGGTTGCACCGCCCGACAAGGCGGCTGCGCGGCAGGCCGTGCTCGAGTGGCTGGACGGCACCCGCGCCGTGTACCTGCGCATCAACGGCGCAGAGACCGACTGGCTGGCCGAAGACCTGCCGCTGCTGTCGCGGCCGGGCGTGCGCGGCGTGATGCTGCCCAAGGCCGAAAGCGCCGACACCATCGCGCGCGTGCACAGCGCAGGTCCGCAGCTCCCGGTCATCGCGCTGATCGAGAGCGCACGCGGCCTGCGCAATGTCGAAGCCATTGCGCAGGCCGGCTGTGCGCGGCTCGCGTTCGGATCGGTGGACTTCCAGCTCGACCTGGGCATCACCGGTGAAGGCGAGGAACTGCTGTTCGCGCGCTCCGCGCTGGTGCTGGCATCGCGCCTGGCGGGATTGCCTGCGCCCATCGACGGCGTGACCCTGGCGCTGGACGATGCCACGCAACTGGCGACCGACGTGTCCCGCGCCCGCCGTCTCGGCTTTGGCGGCAAGCTCTGCATCCATCCGCGCCAGGTGCAGGTCATCAACGATGGCTTCGCCGTTCCGCGGGCCGAGCTGGAGTGGGCGCGCCGCGTCATCGACGCGGCTGCGCAGGCGGGCGGCAACGCCGTGCGGCTGGACGGCAAGCTCATCGACCTGCCCATCATCGAGCGCGCCCGTGCGCTGCTGGCGTCTGCCGGAGGCCGGCCATGACCGTCATGGTGGAGGAACTGATCAGCGATGAAGCCGACTTCCTCGGGAAGGTCGTGCCGCTGGAGCGCGCGCGGCTGATCGAACTGGGTTGCGGCAAGGCCGACCTGGCGCGCAAGCTGTTGCAGGCCGGACGCATCCGCTCCGTGCTCGCGCTGGAGGTCGACGCGAAGCAGCATGCCGCGAACGTCGCGGCGCCGGCGCCTCGCGACATGAGCTTCGTGCGCGCTGGCGCCGAAAGCATTCCGGCGCCCGATGCGCAGTTCGACGTGGCGATGATGCTCAAGTCCCTGCATCACGTTCCGCTGCCGCTGCTGGACCAGGCGCTCGCCGAAATCCGGCGCGTGCTGGTGCCGGGCGGATACCTGTACGTGTCCGAGCCGGTCTACGCCGGGGAGTTCAACGACATCGTGAAGCTGTTCCACGACGAAGGCGTGGTGCGGGCGGCGGCGTACGAAGCACTGCGGCGGGCAATCGCCGGCGGCAGCTTCGAGGACGCGGGCGAGTACGTGTTCGACACGGCACTGCATTTCGTCGACTACGACGACTTCGTCAATCGCATCGTGCGCGTGACGCATTCGGACATGAGCCGGTACGACGCGGTCGCCGCTGCCGTCAGGACGCGCTTCGAGCCTCACCTGACGTCCAACGGGGCGCGCTTCGTCCGCCAGATGCGGGTCAATGTGCTGCGCCGGCCGCAGTGATGCCGCTGGGGCACATGGCCCCGTCTCTGGGGCAGACCACGGGCCGGTGCCTGCAATGAACCGCGAAATCCGCTATAGTTTCGCTCTTACCAGATGCCGCGGGGTGGAGCAGTCTGGCAGCTCGTCGGGCTCATAACCCGAAGGTCGAAGGTTCAAATCCTTCCCCCGCAACCAGTCTGAATGCAAGGGCCTCCACGCGAGGCCCTTGCGCTTTCTGCAGTCGATGAGCAGCACTCAGCGACTATTGCACGGGAGGCTTGATGTTCCGCGCCATCTACCTCGAGCAGTCCACCGATCCCTCGGCCGGCAAGGCCACCATCGCATCGCTGCGCGAACTCGACGAGAACTCGCTGCCGTCCGTGGCCGAGCGCGCGGTGCAGGTCGACGTTGCGTACTCGACGCTCAACTACAAAGACGCGCTTGCGCTGACCGGCCAGTCGCCGGTGGTGCGCAAGTGGCCGATGGTGCCGGGCATCGATTTTGTCGGCACAGTGGCGGCCAGCGACGATCCCGCATGGAAGGCCGGTGATGCCGTGATCCTCAACGGCTGGGGCGTTGGCGAGACGCATTGGGGCGGCCTGGCGCAGAAAGCCCGTGTCAGCGGCGACTGGCTGGTGCGACTGCCCGCCGCGCTGCGACCAGCCGACGCGATGGCCGTGGGGACTGCTGGCTACACCGCGATGCTCAGCCTGCTTGCACTCGAGAAGCAGGGAGTGAAGCCCGGCGCGGGTGAGATCCTCGTCACGGGCGCCACCGGCGGTGTGGGTTCCTTTGCAGTCTCGCTGCTGGCGCGCCGCGGCCATACGGTCGTCGCGTCGACAGGCAAGACGAGCGAGCACGCGTATCTGAAGGAACTGGGCGCTGCGGAGATCATCGATCGCGCGGCATTGTCCGCGCCCGGCAAGCCGTTGCAGAAAGAGCGCTGGGCTGCAGTCATCGACTCGGTCGGCTCGCACACGCTGGCCAACGCCTGTGCATCGACGCGCTATGGCGGAACGGTAGCCGCCTGCGGGCTTGCGCAGGGCATGGATCTGCCGGTGACGGTCGCGCCCTTCATCCTGCGCGGCGTCTCGCTGGTCGGCATCGACAGCGTCATGGCGCCGAAGCTGTTGCGCGAGCAGGCGTGGGCGCGGCTGGCGACCGATATCGATCGCGCGACCTTCGATCGCATCGCGCGCCGGATCGGGCTGGCCGAGGCGATCAGCATCGCACCACAGATCCTCGCGGGAGCGGTGCGCGGTCGCCTCGTTGTCGACGTCAACGCCTGACCAAGTCCCGGCACGGGATCCGGCGTCGACGCCGGACGAAAAAAGGGCCCGATTGCTCGGGCCCTGTCAGTGAACTGCAGTGACAACCGTCGATCAGCTGCGCCGGCGGCGACGCACGCCGGCCAGTCCCAGCAGAGCAAGGCCGGCCAGTGCAAGTGAACCCGGTTCCGGCACTGAATTGCGAATCCACTCGAAGTACGAATACAGCAGGATGCCGCCGCCTTCGTCGCCGAAGTCGCCGTTCACGCAGACCACTTCGTTCGGCCAACCGCAGTAGTTGCCACCGAAGGTATTGTTGGCGACCAGGATGTAGTTGCCGCGCTCGTCTCTGACGAACGAGGGGCCACCGGAATCGCCGCCGCCGATGTGCGTCTCGACGTCATTGGCCAGCTGCTCCGAGCACACGTTGTAGAGCAGGCAGAACGTGTCGCGGTTGAAACCGTCCTTGGTGCCGTCGAAGTCGTAGTACCAGACCTCCATCGGACTGTCCGGGTCGTAGCCCTGTTCGTCGTCGGTGTCGTACAGATCCCAGACGTTCTGGCCTTTGCGCTTGATGCGGAAGTCCGGCGCAACCGTGTAGCCGGCAATTCCGTCGCCGCTACGGCCGTAGCCAACCATCGTGAACACGCTGTCCGTGGGCGCCAGGTTGCTTATGCCGTAGGTCTTGATACCGACGGGTACGTCGGTCGGCAGCTCGATGATCGCAATATCGTCGTTCAGGCACTGGCCCTGCAGCCCCGAGTTTGGCGGGCAGATTCCGAACCCGTTGTAGTCCGGGTTCATCGTCACTTTGTTTGCGGTGATGACGCCCCGAAGCGGGTCACCGACTACCGTGCTGGCGTTCAGGACGACGCGAACGTCATTCCCCGGCTTGGTGAGGTCAATGACATTCCCTTCACCCGTGGTGTCGATGCAGTGCGCCGCTGTCAGTACGTGACGTGGTGTGATCATCGTGCCGGAGCAGATGAAGCTCAGCCCGTCGTAACGGATGTTGATGCTGACTACTCCGCTGAAGTCCGACGTCACCGTGTTCGGATCCACCCGGTTCGACGGCGAATCCGGAGGCACACCGGCAGGGTCGCCGGCAACGATCATGGCTTCGTAACCGCCCGCCATGTTCGGCGCGGCCTGACTGTCTGAGGCCGCCAGAAGGCTGCCGACCCCGACCGCCAATGCAATTGGCACTGCTACTGCGAATCTCATCCCGTTTTCCCCCAGAAGAATTCGCCTGTACCGGCGATGGTCGCACCAAAGCAAGGGTCGTTCCAAGGGACTGCTGCGCTACAAGTCACTGATCAGTAAAGGACCTTTCCGCGGACCGCCCACGACTGATGCCGCCGCTGTAAATTGCATCGACAGTCCGCGAGCGCAACGTTCGGATTTGCCGCGGATACTGAACAAACGAAAACTGGCCACTGACCGAGACTTCGCTACAGTCGGCGCCCACGCCAGCCCCGCCAATGCTTTCGTCGATGCTCGCCGCCGCGCAGACGAGCACAGCCCGCCACCGAGCCTGCCCTTGAACGAACCCTGGTTCTCGCATCCCGGCTTCTGGTCCTACGCCATCGGCGCACTGGCGTTTGCGGGGCTGGCGGTCCGGCTCGTCGTGCGCTGGCAGCCCGGCGGCAAGCCGGCGCTGCTGCTCGCGTTCGCGCTGGCAACGGCTGCGGCGGCGATCGGTGCGGCGTGGTTCGTTGCGGTGCCCACGCTCGGCTGGTGGATCGTCGTCAGCCTGCTCGACCTGCTGCGGATGATGGCGACGCTTGCCTTCCTGCTTGCCTTCCTCGGCGTACGCGACGCGAGCAAGGGCGCGGCGCGCGGCGGTACCGGCTGGGTGGCGCTGGTGTCGATTTCCGTCGTGCTGGTCGCGGCCCACTTGCTGCTCGGCCTGGCCCTCGGTCGCCGTGACCCGCTGGCCGAGCCTGTTCGGCTTCGCGACTGCGCTGTCCATCGCGATCCTGGGCCTGGTGCTCGCGGAGCAGTGCTATCGCCGTACGCCCGTGGGTTCGCGCTGGCAGGTGCGGCCGCTGTTGCTGGGCATCGGCGGCCTGCTGGTCTACGACGTCGTCCTGTACGCCGATGCGCTGCTGTTCCGCGTGCTTGATCTCGATCTGTGGTCTGCGCGCGGCTTTGCGCAGGCCGTGACGGTCCCGCTGATCATCCTGACGCTCGACCGCGTGCGCAACTGGTCCTTCGAACTTGCGCTGTCGCGCGGCATCCTGGCCGGCTCGACGGCACTCGCGGCGAGCGGTGCCTACCTGCTCGTCGTCGCCGGTGCCGGCTTCTTCCTGCGTTACGCCGGCGGCTCCTGGGGACGGGCCATGGAAGTGGCGCTGCTCTTCGCCGCGTTGCTGCTGCTGGCGGTGGTGAGCCTGTCGGGCACGATGCGCGCAAAGCTGCGCGTGTTCGTCGGCAAGCATTTCTTCACCTATCGTTATGACTACCGCGAAGAGTGGCTGCGCTTCACGACGCGGCTGTCGTCGATGGCCGGCAGCCAGCCGTGGATCGCGTGCATCCAGGCCATGGGAGATCTGATCGAATCTCCCGGCGGTGCGCTATGGCTGAGAGGAAGTGACCGCGGCTTCCGCCAGGTGGCGCGGACCATGATGCTGGCCGTCGACGAGCAGGAACCCGCCGATGGATCGCTGGCCGCCTTCCTGCAGCGCACGGGCTGGGTCCTCGAAGTGAGCGACGTGCTGCAGCGTCCGCAGGCCTACGAGCAGCTCGTGCTGCCGCCGGCACTGACCAACCTGCCCGAGGCCTGGCTCATCGTGCCGCTGCAGACCGGCGAGGAACTGATCGGTTTCGTCGTGCTCACGCCGCCGCGTGTGCGCATCGCCATCGACTGGGAAGTGCGGGACCTCCTGAAGACCGCCGGCCGCCAGGCGGCCAGCTATCTTGCCTATGCGGTCGTTACCGAGGCGCTGCTGGAAGCGCGCAAATTCGACGCTTTCAACCGGCTGTCGACCTTCGTGGTGCACGATCTCAAGAACCTGATTGCACAGTTGCGCCTGCTGCTCACCAACGTCGAGAAGCACCGCGACAACCCGGAGTTCCAGCGCGACATGCTGTGCGCACCATCGAGCACGTCGTGGGCCGCATGCACACGCTGACGCTCCAGCTGCGGCCCGATGCCAACGAGCAGGAGCGGGCGCTGCCGGTCGACGTCGCTGCCGTTGCGCGTCGTGTGCAGTCGCTGCATCCCGCGGGACGATCCGACCTGACGCTGCGCGACGGCGAAGGTATCCTTGCATGGGCTCACGAAGAGCGGCTCGAACGCGTGCTGGCCCACCTGGTGCAGAACGCGTTCGAAGCGTCTCCGCGCGACGCGTCGGTGGAGCTGTGCGCTGCGAGGGACGGGGGAGACGTACTGATCGAAGTGATCGACCGCGGCTGCGGCATGACGCCGGAGTTCGTGCGCGAGCGCCTGTTCAGGCCTTTTCAGACGACGAAGGAAACCGGCATGGGCATTGGTGCTATGAGTGCCAGCAGTATGTGCAGCAGATCGGCGGGCGACTCGACGTGGTGAGCGAGCCCGGCAAGGGCACGCGTGGCGGTGCGGCTGCCGGCCGTGCCGACGGGCGCCGGGGCCGATGCCGCCGGCGAGCGGAGCGGCCGCGCATGAACGATCCCCGCAGGTCGCTGCTGGTGGTCGAGGACGACCCGGCACTGCAGCTGCAGATGAAGTGGGCATTCGACGGCTACGAGGTCGCCGTCGCCTCCGACGTGGAAGAGGCGGTCTCGCAACTGCGCCGCTTCGAGCCCGCCGTGGTCACGCTCGATCTCGGCCTGCCGCCCGAGACGGGCACGGTGACCGAGGGCTTCCGTGCGCTGGAAAAGATCCTCGAACTCGCGCCCGATACCAAGGTCATCGTCGTCACGGGCCAGAACGACACGGCCAACGCGCGGCGCGCGATCGCGCTCGGCGCGCACGACTTCTTCGCCAAGCCCTTCGAACCCGAAGTGGTGTCGCTGATCATCGATCGCGCCTACCGCATGCACGACCTGCAGGCCGAGAACCGTCGGCTGCTCTCGCGGCTCGCGGCAGCGGTGTCGGCGGCATCATTACGGGCGCGCCCGAGATGCTCGCCGTCTGCCGGATGATCGAGAAGGTCGCATCGACCGACGCGACGGTGCTGCTGCTCGGCGAATCCGGCACCGGCAAGGAACTGCTGGCCCGAGGCCTGCACGAAGCCTCGACGCGCAGCCGGCAGCGCTTCGTCGCGATCAACTGCGCGGCGATTCCCGACACACTGCTCGAAAGCGAGCTCTTCGGTTACGAGCGCGGGGCGTTCACCGGCGCCAACAAGCAGACGCCGGGGCGTATCGAGACAGCGCATCGCGGCACGCTGTTCCTCGACGAGATCGGCGACCTGCCGGCTTCGCTGCAGGCCAAGCTGCTGCGCTTCCTGCAGCAGCGCACCGTGGAGCGCCTGGGCGGGCGCGAGGAGATCCCGGTCGACGTGCGCATCGTGTGCGCGACGCACCAGAACCTGCGCGAGCGCATCGCCGAGGGCCTGTTCCGCGAGGACCTGTTCTACCGGCTGGCCGAGATCGTCGTCACCGTTCCGCCCTTGCGCGACCGTGCCGGCGACTCGGCGCTGCTGGCACATGCACTCGTGCGCCGTGTCGCAGACGAGCAGAAGCGCGGTCGCGTCACGCTCAGCGACGAAGCGCTGAAGGCCATCGAGCAGCATCGCTGGCCAGGCAACGTGCGCGAGCTCGAGAACGTCGTCAAGCGGGCGGTGATCCTCGCCGAGGGGCCGGTGATCCAGGCCCGCGACCTGGCGCTGTCGGATGTCTCCGGCGAGGACGTGCCGCTGAACCTGCGCGAGGCGCGCGACGGCGCCGAGCGTCGCGAAGTGGTGCGCGCGCTGGCTCGCGCCAACGGCAATCTTTCACGCGCGGCGGACCTGCTCGGGGTCAGCCGCCCGACACTCTACGACCTGCTCAACCGCTTTGGACTGCGCAAGCAGGAAGGATGAAGGCATGGAGATAATCTCC
>JBGAIO010000067.1:0-15488 GCA_044225415.1 Burkholderiaceae bacterium
CACCGTGTGGCGTTCGGCCTCATCGGCCTGGCCGTCGACGTAGGCGTGCAACCGATCTTCGTTCATGACGTCACTTCACGCGCCGCAGCGTGGCGGCGTTTGTCTCGGGCGCCAGCAGTCGCCGCAGTTGTTCGCGTCCACGCGCCAGCCGCGACATCACCGTGCCGATGGGCACCTCCAGCACGACGGCCGCTTCCGCATAGCTGAGCTGCTCGAGCCCGACCAGCAGCAGCACGGCACGCTGCTCCTCGGGCAGTCGCAGCAGCGCCTGCTGCAGTTCGGCGAGCACGATGCCGCCGTCGGCAGTGGCGGGTGCCGCCACCTCGCGCACGGCGCCGGCCGCCGCCGCATCGCTATCCAGCGACAGCGTCGGTCGCACGGCGCGCGCGCTGTTCACCCACACGTTGTGCATCACGCTGAACAGCCACGCGCGCAGGTCGGTGCCGGGCTGCCACAGCGCACGTTTGCGCCACGCACGCTCCAGCGTGTCCTGCGTCAGGTCGTCGGCGGCGTCGCGGCCGCCGGTCAGCGCCAGCGCGTAGCGCCGCAGGCGCGGGATCCAGTGCTGCGCATCCGCAGCCGTGAAGCCCGCGCCGCTCATCGCTGCCGCTGGCTGCCTGCGCTCAGTTCTTCACGACGTGCCACACGTTGTTCACGCCGTCGCCGGTGCGATCGCCGGGCTTGCCGTCCTTGGCCCACAGGTACAGCGGCATGCCCTTGTAGGCCCACTGCTTCGAGCCATCGTCGCGCGTGATGATGCTGTAGTCGCCGGACGCCTTGGCGTCGGCGGCCGCCATCAGCGGCGGCCAGTTGGTCGCGCAGGGGCCGTTGCAGGCGCTCTTCCCGCTGCCGGCCGCGTCCTTGTCGAAGGTGTACAGCGTCATGCCGGCGGCATTGGTGAGCACGCCGTCCATGACTTTGACGGGTGCGGTCTGGGCCGCCGCGCTCAATGAGACTGCGACGGCCACGGCGGACAGCATTGCGACGATCGACTTGCGCATGAGGGGCCTCCTCGGGTGGATGACCTGCAGTGAACACCCTTCACGCGAAGATTATTCCCCTCCTTGATGAGAAAGTCTCCGTGCTCAGATGTCTGCCGGATCGACCTCGATCTGCCAGCGCACCGACGTCTTCTGCTCGCGCAGCGCGCGCAGCCAGTCGCGCAGGAAAGCCTGCAGCGGTCCACGCTGGGCTGCCTCCACCAGCAGCTGCGCGCGCTCGACGCCGGCCCGGCGGGCGAGTGCCATCGGCACCGCGTCGTAGAGCGTGACGCCGGCGGGCGCCTCGGCCGCGTCGCGCGCCCCGCGCAGGAAGGCGAGCGCGGTGTCGAGCTGCTTCGCTTCGGCCGTCAGCAGGGCCTGGAAACTCGCGGGCGGCATGCCGGCGCGCTCGCGCTCAGCGAGCAGCGCGTCGGCAAAGGCCGCGTAGTCCTGGCGCGCGAGCGCGGCAAACAGCGGATGCTTCGGATAGCGGGTCTGCAGCAGCGCGCGGCTTGGCGCGCCGCTGCGGCCGGCGCGGCCGATCACCTGCGTCAGCATCGCGAACAGCCGCTCGGACGCGCGGAAGTCCTGCGACACGAGCTGGCTGTCGGCGTTGAGCACCACCACCAGCGCAACGTTGCGGAAGTCGTGGCCCTTCGCAACCATCTGCGTGCCGACCAGCACGTCGACCTCGCCGCGATGCACGGCCGCGAAGGCGGTGGCCGCCGCGTCCTTGCGGCGCGTGGAGTCGCGATCGATGCGCAGCACGCGCGCGTCGGGCAGTCCCTGCTGCAGCGCTTCTTCGATGCGCTGCGTGCCGCGCCCCACGCCGTGCAGCGCGCTGTTGCCGCAGGTCGGACAGCTCCTCGGCACGGCTGCGCTCCAGCCGCAGTGATGGCAACGCAGCGTGCGGTCGAGCTTGTGGAACACCGCGTAGGCCGCGCAGTGCGGGCATTGGGACAACCAGCCGCACGCATCGCACGCGACCACGGGCGCATAGCCGCGCCGATTGATGAACACGAGCGACTGCTCGCCGCGCGCCAGCGTATCCGCCAGCGCCGAATGCACGGCCGAAGCGAAGCCCGAGGGCGGCAGTTCGCGCTCGGGATCGACGAGTTCGATGCGCGGTGGCGTCCACGCGGCGTCGGCATCGGCGATGCGATGGACGAGCTTCACCAGCCGATAGCGGCCGGAACGCGCATGCGCCCAGCTTTCGAGCGACGGCGTGGCCGAGCCGAGCAGCACGGGAACGTCGAGCATCTGCGCGCGCTTCACCGCCAGGTCGCGCGCCGAATAGCGCACGCCTTCGCCGGCCTTGTACGACGGATCGTGTTCTTCGTCGACGACGATCAGTGCGAGCTTCGGCAGCGAGGCGAACACCGCCAGCCGCGTGCCGACCACCACGCGCGCGCGACCCTCGTGCGCAGCCAGCCATGCCGCGCTGCGCTCGCCGGCCGCGAGACCGCTGTGCAGCGCGACCACGCCGTGCGCCGGAAAGCGCGCGCGCACCTGCGCTTCGAGCTGCGGCGTCAGGTTGATCTCGGGCACCAGCAGCAGCGCCTGTGCACCCGGCGCGGCGGCGAGCACGCGCTCGATCAGGGCGAGATAGACCTCGGTCTTGCCGCTGCCCGTCACGCCGAAGAGCAGGCTCGGCCGGAAGCCCGCGCCGGACTGCGTGAGTTCATCGACGACCGCGGCCTGCTCGTCCGTCAGCGCCGGTGCCGCGGCGGCAGCACTGCAGGCTGCGCGCGTGGCGCGGGCCTGGCACCGCGCGCAACGTCGGCGGCAGCGCGGGCAGCGCCACCTCGCCCCACGCGTGCTGGTAGTAGTCGGCTGAGAAGCGCGTCAGCGCCAGCCAGTGCGCATCGAGCGGTGCGACGTCGGCCAGCACGCTGCGCGCCGCGCGGATGCGCGCGGCATCGACAGCCGTCGCCGTCGAAGTACCGACGATGATGCCGACCGCCTCGCGCCGCCCGAGCGGCACGACCACGCGCAGGCCGACAAGCTGTGCGCGCAGGTGGGCCGGCAGGGCGTCGCGCGCAGCGGACAGGTCGTAGTCCAGTGGCGGCAGGGGCCGATCCAGCAGGACATGGCCGAACAGCGGGCCGTGCAGCGCCCCCTCAGGATTGGTCGTCGGCGCGTCGCTCATGTTCTCACCGATGACTTCAACTTGAAGGGCTAACTCGCTGATTTAATTGGCAAGCACAGAAGCGTGGCCGAGGCCTGTGGATAACTTTGTGGAAAACCGGTGGGAAGCCGTCGCAACTGCCTGTCCCGATTGCGTTGTCATCGGCGACCAGTTCGTCACGCCAATGTCAAAATTCTTATGAATCAATAACTTGCAACGCGCTGTCGGCCATCCGTAGGGCTGATGCCCCGCGAAGCCGCATGAAATCAGGCTGAGCGCGCTTTTGTGTATAAGTCAAGCGAAACACTCAATTTTGACCGGTTTGCTAGTGATCGCTCACCTGCGCGTCAGAGGCGCAGCTTCCGGCTATGCGAGTGCACCTCATCGACCAGTTCCGCGACGACTTCCGGCGGGGTGAACTGCGAGATGCCGTGGCCCAGGTTGAATACGTGGCCGCCCCAGCGCCCGTCGGCGCGCTGCGGCCGGCCGAAGTCGTCGAGGACACGTCGCGCCTGCGCCCGCACCGCGTCGCCCGGCGCGAACAGCGCCATCGGATCGAGGTTGCCCTGCAGCGCGCAGCGGTCGTCGACCCGTTGACGCGCACGCGCCAGATTCACTGTCCAGTCGAGTCCGATCGCGTCGCAGCCGATCGCCGCGATCTCTTCCAGCCAGATCCCGCCGCCCTTGGTGAACACGATCACCGGCACGCGTTCGCCGTCGTGCTCGCGCTTGAGTTGCTCCACCACCGCATGCAGGTAGGCGAGCGAGAAGGCCTGGTAAGCGCCGTCGGCGAGCGCGCCGCCCCACGTGTCGAAGATCATCACGGCCTGCGCACCGGCGGCGATCTGCGCGTTCAGGTACTGCGCGACGGCCTGCGCGTTGATCGCGAGCACGCGATGCAGCAGTTCCGGCTGCGCGTACAGCATCGTCTTCACGCGCCGGAAGTCGTCGGAGCCGCCGCCCTCGATCATGTAGCAGGCGAGCGTGTAGGGGCTGCCCGAGAAGCCGATCAATGGAATGCGATTGGCGAGCGCCTTGCGGATCTCGCGCACCGCGTCCATCACGTAGCCAAGCGTGAGCTCGGGGTCGGGCGCGGCAAGCTTCGCGATGTCGGCCTCGGTGCGCAATGGCCGCTCGAACTTCGGGCCTTCGCCTTCCGCGAAGTACAGCCCGAGTCCCATCGCATCGGGTACCGTCAGGATGTCGGAGAACAGGATCGCGGCATCGAGCGGATAGCGATCCACCGGCTGCAGCGTCACCTCGGTGGCCAGCGCCGGCGATTTGGCGAGCGCGAGGAAGCTGCCGGCGCGCTTGCGCGTCGCGTTGTATTCGGCCATGTAGCGGCCGGCCTGGCGCATCAGCCACACCGGTGTGGTGTCGGTGGGTTCGCGCATCAGCGCGCGCAGCAGAGTGTCGTTGGTGGGTCGCACGGAGGAGGGGCTGGGGCCAGAAGGCGCCATGAAGGCAAAACGCGATTTTCTCATGCCGTCGCCGGCCGATCAGCCTGCGTGGCTGCGCATCGATGCGGGTCAGATCAATCTTCTGGTGCATGTGCAGCCCGGCGCGAAGCGCACGCGCTGCGTCGGCGAACACGGCGAACGGCTGAAGATCGCAGTCGCTGCGCCGCCGCTCGAGGGGCGTGCGAATGCTGCGGCCGTGGAATTCATCGCCGAACGTCTTGGCGTTCCGAAGTCCGCGGTGGCCGTGGCGAGCGGCGCGCACAGCCGCGACAAGCGCGTCGCTGTCGACGGCTGCGCGCTGTCGGCTGCGCAGGTGGTAGCGCGGCTGCGGGACTGAGCGCAGTCCTCGTCATCCCGGCGGAGGCCGGGATCCAAGTTCACGAAGCGTCGCAAATGGGGTCCCGGCCTTCGCCGGGATGACGTCGCAGACTGCGCACGCCAATGAAAAAGGGCAGGCCGAAGCCTGCCCTTTGCGAAACGCCGCAGCGATGGAAGCTGCGGTGTCTGCGTACGTCATACTTCTTCGCGGCGGGCGCGGCGGGCGCGGCGGCCGGAGCGGCTTCCTTCTTCTCTTCCTTCTTCGGGCGGCGGCCGGAGCGGCGGCGGGCGCAGCTTCCTTCTTCGCGGCCGGAGCGGCGGCGGGCTTCGCAGCCGGCTTCGCGGCAGCCTTGTCAGCCGGCCGGAGCGGCGGCAGCGGGCTTCGCGTCGGCAGCGGCCTTCTTCTCTTCCTTCTTGGCGTCGGCGGCGACGGCGGTACCGGCGGCAAACGCCGCGGCGATCATGACAGCAAGCAGCTTGTTCATTTGGTTTCCTGGAACGGGTTGACTAGTCAATAGAGGCGGGGTCGTCCCCGGGCGGGGGTCCCTTGCTCTGGCCTCGTTAACGCTTCATTGCGGGGCCGGTTGACAGTGCGGCAGGGTCAACGGCCGGGCACCGTTCTAGTCCTGCGGCAGCGCCAGCGTGCGCACCTGGAATTTGCCGTCGTTCTGCACCAGCCAGGTTTCGGAATACACCAGATTTCCGCGCCGTATCAATGACTTGGGCGGCGGCGGCAGGGGTGCGGCCTTGCGCAGCGAAGCCAGTGCCATGTCGTCCAGCGACTTGATGGCCGGCGAGCGCAGTACGCGGCTGCGCACGACCTTGCCGTCAGGGTCGACCGTCACCTCGACGACGATGACGGCGCGCAGCAGATGGTGCGGCTTGCCCTGGAAGAGCTGCGCCTGGTTGGTGGCGTGGATCTTCTCCGCGGCGCTGCGCTTCCACGCCTCGAGCGCGGGATCGAGCGGCGCGAGCCTGGCCATCGGGCCGACGGGTGCGGGCGGCGGGGCCGGCTTGAGGGTCTCGATCGGGGTCGCCACGATCGGCGCGGGCAAGGGCGAGGGCGCCGGTGTCGGCGCGGGCGGCGGCGCACCGCAGGCGGCAAGGAGGCCGCCGACGGAGGCCAGCAGCAGGCGCATGAAGCGTTTCATCGCAGCACAAGCATACGTTTCCGCACGCAGCGCGACGGTGCAAACCGGCTAATGCAAAAGGGCGGCCGCAGCCGCCCTTGCACGCGACGACGGGCGACGCCTACTTGCCGCGGATCTTGCGGATCGCGGCGAGCTGCGCCGCCAGCGACGACAACTCGGCTTCCGCCTTGGCGATGTCGAGCTCGTTGTTGGCGTTGCGGCGCGCGTCTTCCGCGAGCTTCAGCGCTTCGCGCGCCTTTGCTTCGTCGAGATCGTGGCCGCGGATCGCCGTGTCGGCGAGCACGGTGACGACGTGCGGCTGCACTTCGAGGATGCCGCCCGCAACGAAGATCTGCTCTTCCTCGGCCTTGCCCGGCACCTTGATGCGCACCACGCCCGGCTTGATGCGCGTGATCAGCGGCGCATGGCGCGGAAAGATGCCGAGCTCGCCGGCCTCGCCGGGCAGCGCGACGAACTCCGCCTGGCCGGCGAAGATCGATTGCTCGGCGCTGACGACGTCGACCTGGATGGTGGTGGCCATGATGACTCCTGAGCCGTCCGCTGGGTCCGCTTACGCCGCGACCTTGCGCGACTCTTCTTCCTTGCGCATCTTCTCGAACTTCTCGCGCGCCTCGTCGATGGTGCCGACCATGTAGAACGCCTGCTCGGGCCACGCGTCGCACTCGCCGTCGACGATCATGCGGAAGCCGCGGATCGTTTCCTTCAGCGACACGTACTTGCCCGGCGAGCCGGTGAACACTTCGGCCACGTGGAACGGCTGCGACAGGAAGCGCTGGATCTTGCGCGCGCGCGCCACGGCCAGCTTGTCCTCGGGCGACAGCTCGTCCATGCCCAGGATCGCGATGATGTCGCGCAGTTCCTTGTAGCGTTGCAGCGTGGCCTGCACGCGGCGCGCGGTGTTGTAGTGCTCCTCGCCCACCACCTGCGGGTCGAGCTGGCGGCTGGTCGAGTCCAGCGGATCGACCGCCGGATAGATGCCCAGCGCCGCGATGTCGCGCGACAGCACGACGGTGGAGTCGAGGTGCAGGAAGGTGGTCGCGGGCGACGGATCGGTCAGGTCATCGGCCGGCACGTACACGGCCTGGATCGACGTGATCGAACCGACCTTGGTCGACGTGATGCGCTCCTGCAACTTGCCCATCTCCTCGGCGAGCGTCGGCTGGTAGCCCACGGCCGACGGCATGCGGCCCAGCAGCGCGGACACCTCGGTGCCGGCCAGCGTGTAGCGGTAGATGTTGTCGACGAAGAACAGGATGTCGCGGCCCTCGTCGCGGAAGCGCTCGGCCATGGTCAGGCCGGTCAGCGCCACGCGCAGGCGGTTGCCGGGCGGCTCGTTCATCTGGCCGAACACCATCGCCACCTTCGACTCGCCCAGGTTCTCCTGCACGATGACCTTGGCGTCCGACATCTCGTGATAGAAGTCGTTGCCCTCGCGCGTGCGCTCGCCCACGCCGGCGAACACCGACAGGCCCGAGTGCTCCTTGGCGATGTTGTTGATCAGCTCGAGCATGTTGACGGTCTTGCCCACGCCGGCGCCGCCGAACAGACCCACCTTGCCGCCCTTGGCGAACGGGCACACGAGGTCGATGACCTTGATGCCGGTTTCGAGCAGTTCCACCGACGGCGACAGCTCGTCGAACTTGGGCGCGGGCTGGTGAATCGCACGGCGCTCGTCGCCGGCGATCGGGCCGCGCTCGTCGATCGGGCGGCCCAGCACGTCCATCACTCGGCCGAGCACGCCGGGGCCCACCGGCACCTTGATGTTGTCGCCGGTGTTCCTCACCTTCATGCCGCGCTTCAGGCCGTCGGACGAGCCCATCGCGATGGTGCGCACGATGCCGTCGCCCAGCTCCTGCTCGACCTCGAAGGTCAGGCCCTGCTCGACCAGCTTGTTGCCGGCGTCCTGCTCGAGGATCAGCGCGTCATACACCCGCGGCATCTTGTCGCGCGGGAACTCGATGTCCACCACGGCGCCGATGCACTGAACGATGGTTCCGGTGCTCATGTCTGTCGTCCTTGCCTGAGTTCGTTCTGATTCGTTCGATTCGTTGCAACTACGCGATCGCGGCGGCACCGCCGACGATCTCGGTGATTTCCTTGGTGATGCCGGCCTGGCGCGTCTTGTTGTAGACGAGCTGCAGTTCGTCGATCAGCTTCTTGGCGTTGTCGGTGGCCGCCTTCATCGCCACCATGCGCGCGCTCTGCTCGCTCGCCATGTTCTCGGCCACGGCCTGCATGACGATGGCCTCGACGTAGCGGTACAGCAGCTCGTCGATGACGGTCTGCGCATCGGGCTCGTACAGGTAGTCCCACGAGTAGGCGCGCTTCTCTTCCTCGCTCTGCGCGAAGCGCTCGGCCGACAACGGCAGCAGCTGCTCGATGACCGGCTCCTGCTTCATCGTGTTGATGAAGCGCGAATACGAGATGTACACCTGGTCGACCGTGCCGTCGCGGTAGGCGTCCATCATCACCTTGATGGCGCCGATCAGCTTGTCGAGCTGCGGACGGTCGCCCAGATGCACGACGTGCGACACGATGTTCGCGCCCAGCCGCTGCATGAAACCGTAGCCCTTGTTGCCGAAGGCCGTGACCTTCAGCCCGCGGCCGGCGGCTTCCCATTCCTTGATCTTCACCAGCATCGCGCGCGCGGCGTTGGTGTTCAGGCCGCCGCACAGGCCCTTGTCGGTCGACACCACCATCAGGCCGACGTTGCGCACCGGGTCGCGCTGCACCAGCGCCACCGGGCGGTATTCCGGATTGGCGCTCGCCAGGTGCGCGGCGATGTTGCGGATCTTGTCGCCGTACGGACGCGCCGCGCGCATGCGGTCCTGCGCCTTGCGCATCTTGCTGGCGGCGACCATCTCCATCGCCTTGGTGATCTTGCGCGTGTTCTGCACGCTCTTGATCTTGACGCGGATCTCTTTGGTGCTGGGCATGGCGGGTACCGGTGGCCGGCGATCAGTACGCGGCGGTCTTCTTGAACTCGCCGATCGCGGCGGTCAGCGCGGCCTCGTCGTCCTTGGACAGGTCCTTGGTGGACTCGATGCGCTCGACCAGCGCGGCGTGCTTCGTCTGCAGGAAGTCGCGCAGGCCCTTTGCCGCGGCCAGCGCCTTGCTGCGTCGATGTCGTCCCGGTGGCCATTGTTCACGGCGTACAGCATCACCGCCTGTTCCCACACCTGCAGCGGGCTGTACTGCGGCTGCTTCATCAGTTCGGTGACCAGGCGGCCGCGCTCGAGCTGCTTGCGCGTCGCGTCGTCGAGGTCGGAGGCGAACTGCGCGAGGCCGCGAGCTCGCGGTACTGCGCCAGCACGGTACCGCCGCCGCCGAGCTTCTTGATGACCTTGGTCGCAGCGCCGCCGGCGCGCGACACCGAGATGCCCGCGTTGATGGGACGGTTGCCGGCGTTGAACAGGTCGACTCGGGAAGATCTGGCCGTCGGTGATCGAGATGACGTTGGTCGGCACGAAGGCGGTCACGTCGCCGGCTGCGTCTCGATGATCGGCAGCATGATCAGCAGGCCGGTGCTTGCCCCTTGACCTTGCCGTCGGTGAACTGCTCGACGACTGTTCCTCGTTGACGCGCCGCGCGCGCTCCAGCAGGCGCGAGTGCAGGTAGAACACGTCGCCCGGATACGCCTCGCCCCGGCCCGGCGGACGGCGCAGCAGCAGCGACACACAGCAGTAGGCCACGCCTGCTTGGTCAGGTCGTCATAGATGATCAGCGCGTCGGCCGCAGTCGCGGGTATTCGCCCATCGTGCTCGAGGTACTGACGCGATGGCCTGCCTCGCGGTAAGGTCGACATAAACGCTACGACGATGGTGTGAGCCATCGCGCCGGACACCTTCCAGCTTGCACGACGTTGGCGATCGTGGACGCCTTCTGGCCGATCGCGACGTACACGCAGATCAGCTCCTTGCCCTTCTGGTTGATGATCGTGTCGACCGCCACCGCCGTCTTGCCGGTCTGGCGGTCGCCGATGATCAGCTCGCGCTGGCCGCGGCCGATCGGCACCATCGCGTCGATGGCCTTCAGACCCGTCTGCACCGGCTGCGACACCGACTTGCGCGCGATGACGCCCGGCGCGACCTTCTCGATGACGTCCGTCATCTTGGCGTTGATCGGGCCCTTGCCGTCGATGGGCTGCCCCAGCGAATTGACGACGCGGCCGATCAGTTCGGGGCCGACCGGTACTTCCAGGATGCGGCCCGTCGCCTTGACGGTGTCGCCTTCGCGGATGTGCTCGTAGCTGCCCAGCACCACGGCGCCGACCGAGTCGCGCTCGAGGTTCAGCGCAAGGCCGAAGGTGTTCTGCGGGAACTCCAGCATTTCGCCCTGCATCACGTCCGACAGGCCGTGCACGCGGCAGATGCCGTCGGTCACCGACACGACCGTGCCCTGCGTGCGCAGGTCGGTGGATACGCCGAGGCCCTGGATGCGGGTCTTCAGCAGTTCGCTGATTTCACTGGGATTGAGTTGCATCGTTCAACTCCGAAAATTCAATAGGGGCGCACCGCTCAGGCGGTGAGCGCGACCTGCATATCGTTGAGCCGCGAACGCACGGACGAGTCGAGCACCTGGTCGCCGACGGTGGCGCGCACGCCACCGATGAGGTCCGCGTTCACGCGCACCTCGGGCTTGAGCTTGCGGCCGAATTTCTTCGACAGCCCCGCGACCAGTTCGCCGACCTGCGCGTCGTTCAGCGGGAACGCCGATTCGATCAGGCAGTCGGCCACGCCTTCGGCCGTGTTCTTCAGCGCGCGGAACTGTGTGGCGACCTCGGGCAGCACCGCCAGGCGCTGGTTCTCGATCAGCAGCTTCAGGAAGTTCGCGCCGTCGGCCGGCAGCGTCGTCTTCAGCATGCCGGTCAGCAGCGTCTGCACCTGCGGGTGGTCGAGGTTCGGGTCAGCGACGACCTCGGCCACGTCGGTGTTGCTCATCAGCGCACCGAGTTCGCCGAGCGCCGACTGCCACGTGTCGAGGTTGTCCTTGCCGGCCTTCGCCGCGGAGAACAGCGCCTCCGCGTACGGCCGTGCGATGGTCGACAGCTCGGCCATGGCTACAGCTTCGCCTTCAGCTGCGCGAGCAGCTCGGCGTGCACCTGCGGATTCACTTCGCGCTTCAGGATCTGCTCGGCGCCGGCCACGGCCAGCACCGCCACCTGGTCGCGCAAAGATTCCTTGGCGCGCTGCATTTCCTGCTCGGCCTCGGCCTTCGCCGCGGCGATGACGCGATCGCCCTCGACCTTGGCCTGGCCCTTGGCGGCCTCGATCATGGCCTGCGCGCGCTTCTCGGTGTCGGCGATCAGCGCCTGCGCGCGGCTGCGCGCGTCGGCGTCGAACTGCGCGATCTTCTTCTGCGCGTCGTCGAGGCTGCGGTTGCCGCGGTCGGCGGCCGCCAGGCCATCGGCGATCTTCTTGCGGCGCTCGTCGAGGGCCTTGATCAGCGGCGGCCAGATGAACTTCATCGTGATGAACGCACCGACGAAGAACACGGCCATCTGAACGAACAGCGTGGCGTTGATGTTCATTGAACTCTCACCCGGAAAGTGCCGCGCGCCGCGCTCCTGGTCAGAGCAGCGGCAGCGGCGAGCTGCAGGTTGTCCGGAGGCGTTGCGTCAGCCCGCGAACGGGTTGGCGAACGCGAACATCATCGCGATACCGACGCCGATCAGGAACGCCGCGTCGATCAGGCCGGCCAGCAGGAACATCTTCGTCTGCAGCGTGTTCATCAGCTCGGGCTGGCGGGCGGCGGCCTCGATGTACTTGCCGCCCATGATGCCGATGCCGATGCAAGCGCCGATGGCGCCCAGGCCGATGATCAGGCCGGTGGCCAGTGCAACGAATGCGACGTTCGTCATTTTGGTGTGCTCCTCAGTGCGAAGGTGACGTCTGTAGATGGAAAAGCAATGGAAGGAATCGATGGTGGGCCGGTCAGTGGCCCTCGTGTGCCTGGCCGATGTACACCAGCGTCAGCATCATGAAGATGAAGGCCTGCAGCAGCACGATCAGGATGTGGAACAGCCACCACAGCAGACCGGCGAACGCGTGACCCAGCGCGAGCAGATGGCTGCCGTCGGCGAGCCAGAAGCCCAGCGCGCCCAGCACCAGCAGCACGAGCGCATGCTTGCCGCGGCCCGCGGCCATCAGCCAGATCACGCCCGCGAGATAGACGAAGATCAGCACGGCCCACGCGAAGGCGCCGCCGACGCCCCTCGATGCGCCCCAGGTTCCGCCCAGCAGCGCGATCAGGAAGAACAGCAGCTCGCCCGCATACATGTTGCCGAACAGTCGCATGCCGAGCGACACGGTCTTGGCCGCGTACTCGATCAGGTTCAGCAGGAAATTGAACGGCCACAGCAGCGGGTTGGCGCCGAAGGGCGCAGTGAAGAGTTCATGCGACCAGCCGCCGAAGCCCTTGATCTTCACGCCGTAATAGATCATCAGCACCAGCACGCTGATCGACATGCCGAGCGTGCCGTTCAGGTCCGCCGTCGGCAGCGGCCGCAGGTAGTGGATGCCGAACACCCCGGCAATCGCCGGCAGCAGATCGACCGGGATCAGGTCGATCGCATTCATCATGATGATCCACACGAACACCGTCAGTGCCAGCGGCGCGATGAAGCTGCGGTCGCCGTGGACGATGGACTTGCTCTGCTCTTCGACCAGTTCGACCAGCGACTCGATGGCGGCCTGGAAGCGGCCCGGCACGCCGGAAGTGACCTTGCGCGCGGCCAGCCACAGGATGAGCAGCGTCAGGCCCAGCATCGCCACGGAGAAGATGACCGTGTCGACGTTGATGATGGAGAAGTCGACGATGGACTTCTGCTTCACCGTCGACAGATGCGTCAGGTGGTGAACGATGTACTCGGGTGCGCTCTGGGCGGCGGCGGTCGCGTGCTCGGGGGTCGTTGCGGCCATGTTGCGGTTTCGTCCGTTTTACTTGATCAGCAGCGCCAGCACGTAGCTCTTCAGCACGGCGATGATGGATACCAGCAGCGCCAGCCACACCAGGTTGCGGTAGCTCGCAACGATCAGCGCCAGCAGCGCGATGGTCGCCACCACCTTGACGAATTCACCTGCCAGGAACACCCCGGCGTCCGTGCCTTGGGGCCGGCGCGCAGCCGCGGCCAGCTTCAGGGCAAACAGACCATTCGGGATGAAACAGGCAGCGCCCCCCAGCAGCGCAGATATCGCGGCGTGCTGCCCACCGATCAGGCCGCTCGCCAGCGATACGACCACGGTGGTCAGAACCTGCAGCGCAACGATCCGGAACACCGCCTGCCCTCTTTCGCTTTCCCGGCCGGGCTGTCCCGTTCGCTATTCACACTTGCGCCGCGCCTCTGAATCCGCGATTCGGGTGCGTCATCGCCAAAACCGCGAGATTTTACGGGGCGGGCGGAGGGTGGGTCAAACTGTGGTTTCGGCGGTCCGACCGGGGTGCTGCCTCCCGCCTCAACGACCCCGCAGCCGTGTCGCAATGCCGTCGAGCTGCTCGAAGCTCGAAAACTCGATGACCAGCCGCCCGCCGCCCTTCGCGTTGGCGGCCAGGCGCACCGGCGCGCCGAGCGCGTCGGCGAGTTCCTCCTCGAAGCGGACCAGGTCGCGCGAGCGCGCGGCCCCCTTCTTTCCGCTGCCGCGCTTCGCCGCGTCCTCCTCGGCAAAGCGGGCGGCCAGCGTCTCGGCCTCGCGCACCGACAGCCCTTTCGCATGGATGCGCTGCGCGATCTGCACCTGGTCGGCGCCGGCCAGGCCGAGCAGCGCGCGCGCGTGGCCCATGTCGAGCGCCCCGTCGAGCAGCATCTGCTGCACGGGCGCGGCCAGGTTCAGCAGCCTGAGCAGGTTCGAGGTCGCGCTGCGCGAGCGGCCGATGGCCTGCGCCGCCTGCTCGTGCGTGAAATCGAACTCGCGGATCAGCCGCTGCACGCCGTGCGCTTCCTCCAGCGGGTTCAGGTCTTCGCGCTGGATGTTCTCGATCAGCGCGATGGCGAGCGCCGCGGTGTCCGGCACGGCCTTGATGACGACCGGCACCTCGTCGAGGCCGGCGAGCTGCGCCGCGCGATAGCGCCGCTCGCCCGCGATGATCTCGTAGTCGCCGTCGGGCGGACCGACCGGGCGCACCACGATCGGCTGCACGATGCCCTGTGACTTGATCGATTCGGCCAGCTCCGCGAGCGCGGCGGGATCCATCTTCGTGCGCGGCTGGTAGCGGCCGGGACGCAGGCGTTCGATCGGCAGCGTGGACGGCGCGTTGCGGTTCGCCGCCGCGGGCGCGAGTGCGGTCTCGCCGCCGAGCAGCGCATCGAGGCCGCGTCCCAGACCTTTCGGTCGCTTCATGCTCCAGAGCTCCTGTCACGCGGCGCGCGATACCAATAGGCGTAGCGGTCGGCAAAGCCGAACCGGCGATAGACGCGGCGCGCAGCTTCGTTGCCTGCATCGACCTGCAGGTAGGCGTGCCGTGCGCCCCGCGCGACGGCGTGGACGAGCAGCGCATCGACCAGCGCGGTCGCCCAGCCGCGGCCACGCTGCGCGGGTGCGGTCACCATGTTGAAGATGCCCGCGACGTCGTCATCGATCATGATGGAACCGCACGCGATCGGCGCATCGCCGTCCTCGAGGACGAGGTAGTGCGCTGGCACGGTGGTGAACGCGAGGCGCTGCGCTTCCGCGTCGGCTTCGGTGGCCGGCGAGTCGCGCAGCGCGGCGGCCGCGCGCGAGAAGGTCGCGACGTCGACGCTGACCGGCACACAACCCGGCGCGACGACGGCGGCCCGCGCGCTCAGGTCCAGCCCCATCACGCGCGTGTGATCGAAGGCGACATAGCCGGCCGCGTGCAGCGCGCCATCGAGCTCGGACGGCTGGGAGAACGGCGTCAGGCGATAGATCGGCGCGAGGCCGCGCTGCGCGTAGAAGCGTTCGACGTGTTCGAACTTGCGCGCCAGCGGCAGCCGCCCGCCGCTGATGGCGTTGACCGACTTTGCGCGCTTGGCCTTGCCCGGCGACCAGCGCAGCAGCCAGCCGTCATAGATGGTCTGCTGCGGCGGCTGCGCGCAGCTCAACCCGGCGTCTTCGAAGCGCGCTGCAAGCCCATCGTCGGGATCGAAGAGCCCCGCCTGGGCGGCGGCCTGCGCCGGCGACACGGCGTCGAGCGACTGAGCGGCCGACTGCGCGCGCGGCGGCGACTGCGTGGCGTCCATCACGCGGCCTGCAGCCCGCGGATGCGCTCGATCATCTCCGCGCCGAAGGCGAGATACGCCTGCGCGCCCTTCGAGCCGCGGTCGTAGGACACGCCGGGCAGGCCGTAGCTCGGCGCCTCGGCCAGCCGCACGTTGCGCGGGATGATGGTCGCAAACACCTTGTCGCCGAACTTCGCTTCGAGCTGCTCGGACACCTGCTGCTGCAGCGTCATGCGCGGGTCGTACATCACGCGCAGCAGCCCGATGATGGTGAGA